>NZ_CALMAW010000029.1 GCF_937859915.1 uncultured Sphingomonas sp.
CGCTCCGGCCCGATGGCGGAGTGGTTACGCAGAGGACTGCAAATCCTTGCACGCCGGTTCGATTCCGGCTCGGGCCTCCACTTCCTTTACGACGATGCGCCACGAGTCGGCGGGCCGTGATAGGCCGCGACCTGCGCAGCGCGACGCTCACCGCCGGTGCGCGACCGCTTCTGCGGTGTTGCCCGGCCCGTGCGGGACATCCCCAGCATCGAAGCCCAAAAAGAAACCCCGTCGGCAAGCCGACGGGGCCAAGTTCGGGGAGGATAGCCGAGCGAGGGGGCGCCCGGGTCCTGACTGCTCAATGCCTCGCCTCTGTGAAGGTTGCATGACGCTACCGAATAATCTTTGTGGAAGACGGGCGTGGTGCGGCGCCGGCGCATCTTTCGTCAGGCTTCGGCGTTCCTCGTGCAGACCGGAAGATGCGACCCGGCGCTACGGTGTCGGTATCGCGCGTTCCTAGTCTCGACTGCTACGGGAGATGAGAGATGAAGCTGCTTTTGATCGGCGTTGCCGCCCTGACGATGGGCACCGCCGCCGTTGCCGACACGCCCAAGCCCGCCGAATTCGTCGAGAAGGCCGGCGCTTCGGACACGTTCGAGATCGATTCCGCGCGACTGATGGTGACTTCCAAGAATCCGTCGATCAAGGCGTTCGCGGTGCAGATGATCACCGATCACAGCAAGAGCACCAAAATGGTGACCGCGGCGGCCAAGGGCGACGGCGTCCATGTCGGCAAACCCTCGCTGACGATCGGCCAGCGCACCGACTTGACCGCGTTGAAGGCGGTGCCGGCCGGCAAGACCAAGGACGACCTTTACGTCAAGCAGCAGAAGGCGGCGCATGCCGACGCGCTGGCGCTGATGCAGGACTATTCGGCGAACGGCTCGGCGCGCCACCTCAAGATGACGGCGGGTAAGATCGCGCCGGTCGTCGAAAAGCATGAGGCGATGCTCGCCAATCTCTGATCGCACGCCACGCCGCTACGGTCGGGTCACCTTCGGTGGCCCGACATGGTGCCGGCCGCGATCGGGCGGCGCTCAGCCTCCGGTCGGGCCGAACGACAACTCGCCGGGGCCGCCGCGGCCGCTCACCGCCAATATCTTGCGTGGGCCGCACCATAGCTCGATGCGTCGACTCCCCGCCTGCGGGAGCGCGGTGGCGATCGCCTCGTCATCGGACCAGGCGGCGAAATCCTCGAAGTCGACGATCGCGCCGGTCAAAGCGTTCATGCGATAGAGTCGGTAGCTGTCAGCGGAATGGGTCACGACGGATAAGCTCGGTCAACGGGATGTCAGCACGCCCTAGACCGATCGTCGATCCGCGCCAATCTCATCGTCTCGATCTGGACGCAAAACGCGGTCCCGTTGTCGCATCGGAATATGGAGGGATTATATGCGCGTAGGATTTGTCGGGCTTGGTGCGATGGGCACCGCGATGGCACGCAACCTGGTCGATGCGGGCCATGAGGTGGTGGCCTGGAATCGCTCCGGCATCGCTGTCGAAGGTGTCACCGCGGTCGCAGATCCGGGAATGGCGTTCGACGCCGAAGCGGTGTTTACCATGCTCTCCGACGACGCCGCGATCCAGGATGTGATCGTCGCGCCCGGACTGCTCGACAAAGCGGCACATGGCGTCGTCCATATCGTCTCCTCGACGATCTCGGTCGCCTTTTCGCACGAATTGGTCGCAGCCCACGCCGCGGCCGGTGTGACCTATGTCGCGGCGCCCGTGCTCGGCCGGCCCGATGTCGCCGCCAAGGGCGAGCTCCACATCCTGGCGGGCGGCCCCGCAGAGGCGATCGACCGGGTCCGGCCGCTGCTTGAGGTTGTCGGTCTCAAGGTGTGGGCGATGGGCGCCGAGCCGCCGCGCGCCAACGCCGCCAAGGTCGCCTGCAACATGATGATCACGATGGCGATCGAGGCGATGGCCGAGGCGGTGGTGCTGACCGAGGCCAATGGCCTTCCGCGCGGCGATTTCTTCGAACTCATCCTCGGCACGCTGTTCGGCAGCCGCGCCTATCAGGTCTATTCCGCCAATATCGCCGGGCAGCAATATGAGCCGGGCTTCAGGGCGACGCTGGGCCTCAAGGATTTGCGGCTCGCGCGGGAAGCCGCATCGGCCGCGGGCGCAGCGCTGCCGATGCTCGATGCGGTCCACTCCCGGATGCGCGAAACCGTCGACGCCGGCCATGGCGACCGCGACTGGTCGGCGATGGCCGGCCTCACGATCGGGGATCTCTAAGCGGCGTCGGTCAGGTCTGCGCGACCGGGCGGCTGCCCACGGCGGGCGCGACCGGTTGTTCGGCATAATGCCGTGCGATCAGCGCGCAGGCGAACAATTGCAGCTGATGGAAAATCATCAGCGGCAGGATGACCATCCCCGCCTGCGCCGGCGCGAACAGGATCCCCGCCATCGGCACGCCCGAGGCGAGACTCTTCTTGGACCCGCAGAACAGCAGTACGATCGCGTCCGCGCGATCGAAGCGCAACAGGCGGCCGGCGATCCAGGTGACGACGAGGATAGCCGCCAGGATCGCGGCGCAAGCCGCGACCACCAGCGCCAGCGATGCCGGCGACAGCCGGTGCCACAGGCCCTGCACCACGGCCTCGCCGAATGCGGAATAGACGACGAGCAGGATCGAGCCGCGGTCGACGATCGTCGTCAGCGGCTTATGCCGCGCGACGACCCCGCCGATCACCGGGCGCAGGAAATGACCGAGCGCGAAGGGCAGTAGCAACTGGAGCGCGATCGATTCGACGCTGTGCCAGGACAGAGCGGCGCTGCCGCTGATCCGCATCGTCAGCGCGACCAGCATCGGCGTCACGACGATCCCGACAAGATTGGAAAAGGACGCGCTGCACACCGCGGCGGCGACATTGCCCCGCGCGATCGCGGTGAAAGCGATCGAGGATTGGACGGTCGAGGGTAGCAGGGTGAGGAACAGCATCCCCATCGCCAGCGCCGGCGTGAGAAAGGGAAGATGCGACACGCCATAGCCGAGCAGCGGGAACAGCAGGAAGGTCGCCGCGAACACCGCCGCGTGCAACCGCAAGTTGCTCGCGCCGGCGACGATCGCCTCGCGCGACAGCTTGGCGCCGTGCAGGAAGAACAGCAGCACGATCGCCGCATTGGCCAGACCCGAGAAAAAGCCGGCAAACGCGCCGCGCGGCGGCACGATCGAGGCGACGGCGACCGTCGTCAGCAGCATGACGACGAACGGATCGAACAGCGTACGCAAGCGACTCATCACGATATCCTGTAGCTTTAGGCCGAGCGGTTCACCCGACGCGAAACGCCGAGATGTCCGCCATCATCACGGTGTCGGTGAATGGCCGCGCGCCGGTCGCGTCATAGCCGGCTCCCGCGGCGACCATCAACGGCAGCAGATGCTCTTCGCGGGGGTGCGCGGCGCGGGCGGCGGGGGCTTCGGCCCAGTGGATCAGTGCCTCGGCGCGGACATCGGGATCGGACTCGACCGCCTGTGTCAGCCAGGCATCGAACGTCGCCGAGGCGGCGACCGCCGCGGGGGTCCGATAGCCGCGCATATTGTGATAGCTCATGCCCGAACCGACGATCAGGATGCCCTCGTCGCGCAACGGCGCGAGCGCCCGTCCGGCGGCGAGGTGCTGCGCAGGATCGAGGTCGGCTTGGAGCGACAGCGGCACGACCGGGATCGTCGCCGCGGGATCGAGCAGCAGGAACGGCACGAACACGCCGTGATCGAAGCCGCGGGCGGGATCGAGCGCCGCGGGCAGCCCCGCATCGCGAAGCAGCGAGACAACGCGCGCCGCCAACGTCGGATCACCCGGAGCCGGGTAGCTGAGCTCGTAGGTGTGCGGCGGGAAGCCCGAATAGTCGAAGATCATGCCAGGCCGTTCGGCGGTCGCGGCGGTGAACGCGCGCGCCTCCCAATGGCCCGAAATCACGACGATCCCCTTGGGGCGTTCGGGCAGGGTCGCGACCATCCCGCGCAGCCACGCTTCGGTCTTGTCCCAGGCGTCGGCCGGTCCGCCCATCAGCGTCCAGTCCATGAAGAAGCAGGGGCCGCCGCCATGTGGAATGAAGACAGTCGGCATTGTCGGCGCGGCGGCGGGCGTGGTCATGCTGCGGTATGTCTCCGATCGTCCCAGGGCCGCTCCATAGGCGCGGGGCTGCTGTTTGTCTCGCGCGGGCGAGTTGCGAACTTCGCCGCTCTGGTTTCGAAAATGCGACGGCAGTCCGACGCTAGCGCGCCCCGTGCGCCAGCACGCCGGACAGGCAGAAATCCCAGATGTCGGTTGCCAGGCGTTCGCGGTGGCCCCGGTCCGCGCGTTCGGCACTATGCGACAGGAAATCGGTGTGCATCGTGGTGGCGACGAGGTTGTAGATCAAGGGCGCCAGACGCTGTGGTACGCAGGGGCGGATCATGCCCGCGGCCATGCCTTCCGCCAGCAGCCGTGCGATGACGGCGAGCAGGGGCGCCAATGCTGCCTGCAACGCGTCGGGACGGGTGTCCGCGAGGCGAAGATGCTCGCGGCTGAGCGCTGCACCCCGACGAATGGGCAGGTTCGACGGGCCATCGGCCTGGCCGCCGTTGCCGAGCGCGATCGACTCGACGACGAGCTTCAACCGCTCGAGCGGGCTGTCGATCTGTTGCACGGCGCGGTCATAATGATCGGCCGCCGCGCGGATCGTGTGTTCGAACACGGCGAGCAGCAGATCATCCTTACCCGTGAACCGCTCGTAAAAGGCGCGGCGGGCGAGCCCGGTCCGCATCAGCACCGCGCGGATCGTCAGTCCTTCGAGCCCGGACTGGCCGAGCAGCGCATAGCCGGCGTCGATGATCTGAAGCGTCCGTTCGTCCAGTGGTGACGCCGGCGCGGTGCTGGACTCCGCCGAGACTGTCGCTTCGATCAACGCACCCATCCGCTCCCCCTTCGAGAACAATGTTCTTCCACCATAGCGGCGGCGATGCTATGTGCCCATCCGGGAACGCAGTTCTCCAACGATATGAGGATGCGCTATGGCAAGGGTCACCTATGTCGAATTCGGCGTTGCGCGGCACGACGTCGTCGTGCCCGAAGGCGACAGCGTCATGCTGGGCGCGGTGACCAACATGGTCGACGGCATTGCGGCGGAATGCGGCGGCGGGCTCGCCTGCGCGACCTGCCATTGCTATGTCGACGAAGCCTGGATCGCCCGTGTCGCCCCGCCGTCGCAGACCGAGCTTGAGATGCTCGACGCGGTCGTCGCCGAACGCAAAGCCGGAAGCCGGCTCAGCTGTCAGATTGTCGTCGACGCCGCGCTCGACGGCCTCGTCGTGCATCTGCCCGGCGCGCAATATTGATCGCATGATCGTCGGACCGGGAGAGAAGACCATGGCCACCACAGCCGCGACCGTCCCGCCGGGGCGGCAGATTCCGTCGCACGTCCCGCCCGAACTGGTCTATTATGCGGGCATCACCGAGAGCGCCGAGTTCCTCGCCGCCCCGCACAAATTCATGGCCGAACTGCACGGCAAGGCGCCGCCCGTCTTCTTCAGCCCGAGCGAGCATAGCCATGCGTCGTGGCAGCTGCTCAAATATGACGACGCCTTCTTCATGCTGCGCCATCCGGAATATTTCACGACCTTCGGTGCCGGCCCGTTCCCCCGCGATCCCGACGATTATTGGCGCATCATCCCGCTCGAGATCGAGCCGCCCGAGCATCGCAAATATCGCGCGATCGTCGATCCGCTGGTGTCGCCCAAGACGATCGGCACGCTCGAAGTCTCGATCCGCCGGCTCGCCAACGAGCTGATCGACCGCTTCGTCGACACCGGCAAATGCGAATTCGCCAAGGATTTCGGGCGTCCGTTGCCGGTCGGCGTGTTCCTCGACATCATGGGTCTGCCGCGCAGCATGATGGACGAATTCGTGCGGTGGGCGATGGGGTTGCTCCACGCGCAGGACCGCGATCTCGCGGTCCGCACGATGGCGGAGGTGACCGCCTATCTCGAGACGGTGATCCAGGAGAAGCGCGCCAATCCCGATGGCGGCGCGGTCAGCGCGATCGTCCACGGCCGGCCCGGGGGCGAGGAGATGTCGGCCAAGGAGGTCTTCGGCTTCGTCTTCTTCCTCTTCATTGCCGGGCTCGACACGGTGTTCGCGACGCTCAACAACATCTTCGTCTGGCTCGCCGAAAACCCCGATCGCCGCCGTGAGATCGCCGCGGAGCCCGACAATATCGGCAATGTCGTCGAGGAATTGCTCCGCGTCTTCACGGTTACCTTCTCGGGCCGCACGCTGATCCAGGATGTCGAATTGCGCGGCGTCCAGATGAAGAAGGGCGACCGGGTCACCGCGGTGCTGCCGTCCGCCAATTACGATCCGGATGTGTTTCCCAACCCGCAAGAGGTCGACTTCCACCGGCCCCGCAAGCCGACGCTCGCCTTTGCCGGCGGCGTACACAGCTGCATGGGCGCCCATCTCGCACGGCTCGAGATCAAGGTCTGCATCGAGCAGTTCCTGCGCCGCATCCCGGACTTCACCCTCGGTCGGGAGGCACCGATCAGCTATTGGCCGGGCGGGGTGGTCGGACCCAAGGCCGTGCCGCTGACCTGGACATGACCGCGGTGACGCCGGGGCGGGACGCGCTCGCGGTCTCGTCCCGCCCCGGCTGATCAGCTCATAGGCGTCGCAATACGCGGATCACGACGATCACGATCACCGCGCCGACCACCGATGCCAGGATCGATCCGATCAGCCCGCCGCCGATCGAGATGCCGAGATGCGGGAACAGCCAGCCCGCGACGACCGAACCGAGGATGCCGATCAGCGCGTCGAGCACGAAGCCGAAGCCGCCGCCCGCGACGAGCAGCCCCGCAAGCCAGCCGATGATCGCACCGACGACGATCCAAATGAGAAAGGCGATCAACAGGTTGTCGCTGCCGAGGGTCGTGTGCATGGCGCTCTCCACAGGGGGTCTGCGGCATCAAGCCTCGAGGCGGCAGGACGTTCCGCCTCCGTCATCTATCTGAGTTCGGCTTGCGCGGGGTAAAGCAAAACTCCCGTGCATTCCCGCGCGCGGGACGGGAGTGTCGAGGCGAACGGCAAGTCGGGCGGCCATCGGAATTGCCGTATAAATCTGCCCATGAACGCGAACCCGCATCGGAGGCGCAATGATCGAGGATGACGACATCCCGCTGGTCGACGGCCAATATTGGGATATCGACCAACTGGCTCAGGAGCTTCGATACGCGCGTGACGATTGGCGCGCCGCGCATCGCAGCCACAGCGAACATGGCGATGTTGGCTTCCCGTCGCGGCTGCGGCTCGAGAAGATCATCGCCGCGCTATGCGGCGCGCTCTTCCCGCTGCGGCTGGGCCCGAGCTTCGTGCGCGCGCATAATGAGGAGGCGTTCGTCGCCGAGGCGCTGCAGACCGCATTGAGCCGTCTCTATGGCCAAATCCGGTTGGAACTCGGCTATTCGCGGCCGGACGAGGGATCGGACGCGCTCGAACGCCATGCCGCCCGGATCATCGGCGGCTTTGCCCGCGCGCTTCCGGGGTTGCGCCGGCTGCTCGATCGCGACGTCGAGGCCGCCTATGCGGGCGACCCCGCGGCGCGCAGCGTCGACGAGGTGCTGCTCTGCTATCCGGGTGTGCTCGCGATCATCCATCATCGGCTCGCGCACCAGCTCTATGCGTTGGGCGCGCCGCTGGTCGCGCGGATCATCGCCGAGATCGCGCATGGCGAAACCGGGATCGACATCCATCCCGGTGCCACGATCGGCGGCAGTTTCTTCATCGATCATGGCAGCGGCGTGGTGATCGGCGAGACCGCGATCATCGGCGATCGCGTCCGGCTGTATCAGGCGGTGACGCTCGGCGCGCGCAGCTTCCCGTCGGACGATAGCGGTGCGCTCACCAAGGGGCTCGCGCGGCATCCGATCATCGAGGACGATGTCGTCATCTATTCGGGCGCCACCGTCCTCGGCCGCGTGACGATCGGTCAGGGGGCGATCATCGGCGGCAATGTCTGGCTGACCGAAAGCGTGCCAGCGGGCAGCGTGATCCACCAAGCCTATGCCGAACGCGAGGTCGCGGGCACCGCGCGACTGCCGAGCGGTCACGTCAATCCCGAGGCGGCGGTGATCTGAGGCGTGTCTATGGCGACAAGCCGGCCGGTCAGCCCGCGGCGTTCCACCCCAGCCCGAGCGCCTTTTGGATCGCGACGAAATCACCTGTCAGCCCGGCCTCGGCGACCGACAGATCCTGCTCGGCGTTGATCTGTCGGCGTTCGGTGTCGAGCAGGTCGATCAGCGTCGTGGTGCCCGCCGCATAGCGTTGCCGCGACAGCGTCGCCGCCTCGTCGGCAGCGGCCTTGCCGCGCGCCAGGGCCGCGACGGTGATGCGGCGATAGCGGAAGCGCGACAGCGAATCCTCCGCGTCGCGCAAGGCGGCGAGTACCGCCGAGCGATATTTGGCCTGGGCTTCGTCACGCACCGCCTCGGCCTGGTGAACCTTGGCGGCGTTTCGGCCGAAATCGAGGAAATTCCAGGACAATTGTGGGGCGATCAGCGCGGTGAAGTCGTCGAGCTTGGTCAGATCGGACGCGCCCGTGCCGCCGATGCCGACGATCCCCATGAACGACAGCTTGGGGAAGCGCGCCGCCTGCGCCTGGCCGATCCTGGCGGTGTCGGCGGCGAGCGTGCGTTCGGCGGCGCGGATGTCGGGGCGGCGTTGCAGCAGCGCGGCCGGATCGCCGATCGCGACCCGCGCCGGCGGCAGCGGCAGCGCATGCGCGCCCGCCAGCGTCGTATCGAGCGCGCCGGGTTCGTCGCCGGTCAGCGTCGCGAGCTCGTCGAGATAGGCTTCGAGTTCGGCGCTGAGCGGGGTCACATCGGCATGCGTGCTCTCGAGCTGGTTGCGGAGCCGCTCGACGTCGAGCCGCGAGGCGGTACCGCGCTGATAGCGTTGCTCGGTGAGCGTCAGCATCTGCGCCTGCATCGCGATCGAGCGCTGGTTGAGTGCGATCCGGGTCTGGCGGTCGCGGACGTTGACATAGGCCTGCGCGACCTCGGCGGTGAGACTGACCTGCGCGTCGGCGAGATCGGCCTCGGCCTTCTGCGCGGTGGCGCGCGCGGCCTCGACCGCGCGGTGCTGGCCGCCGAACAGGTCGACCTCCCAGGTCGCATCGAAGCCGACATTGTAGAGATCGATGTTCGACGCGCCGTTGCCGCCCTGGCCGTTGTCGCCCGACTGTTCGAGATTGAGCCCCGGGAAGCGCGCATGCGCGTAGAGCGCGGTGGCACTGCCGTTGGGCAGCAGGTTCGCCTTCTGCTGGCGCAGGTCGGCGCGGGCCTGGCGGATGCGCGCCTGCGCCGCCGCCAGATCGGGGTTCGCGGCCAGCGCCCGCGCTTCGATCGCGGACAGCGTGGGATCGCCGAGCGCCTCCCACCAGCGCGCGACCGGGGGCTGGTCGAGGACCGGCGCGTCGCTGGCGCGGACGAACGTCGGCGATGCGGCCGCGCGAGGGGCGGCGACCGGGGGCCCCGAATAGTTCGGGCCGACGGTGCAGCCGGCGAGCAGCCCGGCGAGCGAAAGGGCGATAGGGAGGCGGTTCATCATATCAATGGGCCATCACGGGCTTGGCGTTTTTGGGGATCGGTCGCAGCAGCAGCGCCAGCGGCGTCACGCAGACGATGCCGACCGACAGGATGAAGAACAGGTCGGCATAGGTCATCGTCAGCGCCTGCGCCTGGATTGCGGCGCCAAGCGACTGGTAGGCCGTGTCCATGCCGCCAAGCGCGTGCGCCTGTCCCGCCATATAGCTCTGCACGTCGACCGAATTGGCGGACAGCGTCTCCTCGATCCGGCGGCTGTGCAGCCAGACGCGCTGGTCCTGGATCACCGCGACGCCGGCGAGCGCGAGGCTGCCGCCGAGGTTGCGCGCGGTGTTGTAGAGGCCCGAGGCGTCGCTCGCCTGGTCGGGCCGTACCGAGCGGATCGACGCCTGGTTCATGAACATCGCCGAGAATACCGTGCCGAAGCCGCGCATGATCTGCGACCCTGCAAAGGCGCTGCCGGTCGAGAGGATGGTGAGGTCGGTCTCGAGATAGGCGCTGATCGCCAGCAGGACCATGCCGAAGATCACCGCGGCGCGGAGATCGATCAGCCGCATCAGCCGCGGCAGGAACGGCACCATCGCCATCATCGGCAGGCCCGAGAGCAGCACGATCTGCCCCGATTGCAGCGAATTATAGTCGGCGATCTGCGACAGGAATTGGGGGATGACGTAGGAGGTGCCGTAGATCACCATGCCGATCACCGTCGTCATCGCCACCACCGCGCCGAAATGCCGGTCGCGGAGCAGGCTGAGCCGGATCACCGGGCGCTCGGCGGTGGCCTGGCCGATGGCCAGCAGGATGAAGCCGACCAGCGAGACGATCGCCATGATGCGGATGTCCGACGAGGCGAACCATTGCTCGCGCTCCCCCTCCTCAAGCACGACGGTGAGCCCGCCGAGCCCCATGATCAGGCCGAGGATGCCGAGCCAGTCCGCCTGGCGGATGACGTCGAAATCCGGACGCTTGTGCGGCATCGCGACCGCGAGCAGCGTGATCAGCGTGATGCCGACCGGCAGGTTGATGAAGAAGGCATAGTGCCAGCTGACATTCTCGGTCAGCCAGCCGCCCAGCACCGGTCCGAAGATCGGGCCCAGGATCGCGGTCGCGCCGAACATGACGCTGCCGATCGGCTGCTGGTGGCGGGGAAGGCGGGTGGCGATGATCGTCATCGCGGTCGGGATCAGCGCGCCGCCGGTGAAGCCCTGGCCGACGCGGCCGATGATCATCATCGGCAACGTCTCGGAGAAGCCGCACAGCATCGAGAAGCCGACGAAGCAGGTCGCCGCGATCAGCAGCAGCGTGCGCAAGCCGAGCAATCGCTCAAGCCAGCCCGAGAGCGGGATGATGATGATCTCGGCGACCAGATAGGCGGTCGAGATCCAGGTGCCCTCGGTGCCGCTGGCGCCGATCTCGCCCTGGATGTTGGGCAGCGACGAATTGACGATCGAGACGTCGAGCATCGCCATCAGCGCGCCGAGCGTCCCCGCCGCCACCGCCAGCCACGCCGCGGCGTCGGCATTCTCGGGTGGTGGCTCGGGCGCCGTCACCTCGGGATGCTCGCTGCTCACTGCGCGTTCCGGTCGCGCGCCTGTTCCTGGTCGCGGATGCGCTGGAGGTCACCCTTGGCGGCGAAGGTGTCGACGGTGACGTTGACCGACAGGCCGGGCACCAGCACGCGGCGCGCATCGGGGCCGGCGTCGATCGCGATCCGCACCGGCACGCGCTGGACGATCTTGGTGAAATTGCCCGTCGCATTCTGCGGCGGCAGCAGCGAGAATTGCGCGCCCGTGCCCGGCGAGACGCTCTCGACATGGCCGTGCAGCGCGATCCCCGGCAGTGCATCGACCTTGATCGAGGCGGGCTGTCCGGCGCGCATCAGCCCGAGCTGCGTCTCCTTGAAGTTCGCCGTGATGTAGAGCGCGCTGATCGGCACCACCGACATCAGCCGCGTGCCCTGCGCGACGAACTGGCCGATGCGCACGCTCTTGTCGCCGATCCGGCCGTCGACCGACGCCTTGATCGTCGTCGAGCCAAGATTGACGTCGGCGGCGGACAGCTGCGCACGCGCAGCCTCGCCTTGGGCCTGCGCCTGGCGGACCTGTGCTTGCAGCGAACCGACCCGGCGCTCGGCCTCGGCGAGCGCGGCGGTCTGCGTGGCGACGGTGCCGGCGGCCTGCGTCGCCTGGTTGCGCAGCGTCACCAGCTTCTCGTGCGTCTCGGCACCGCTTTCGGCGAGCGGCGCGTAGCGCGCGACCTCGCCGGCGGCGAACTGCGCGTCGGCGCGGTTGGCGGCCAACTGCGCGCGCGCCTGCTGGATCGCCGCCTCCTGCTCGCGCAAGCCGGCGCGGACATTGTCGGCATTGGCCTCGGCGACATCGATCTGCGCCTGATACTGCGCGGTCTGCGCCTTGTAGTCGCGGGCATCGATGCGGATCAGCGGCTGGCCGGCCTTCACATCCTGGTTGTCGGCGACGAACACCTGCTCGACATAGCCCGAAACCTTGGGGCTGACCGTCACCGCATCCGCCTTGATGTAGGCGTCGTTGGTACCCTCATAATATTTGCCGCGCGTCTGATAATGGATGAACCAGATCGCGAGCGCGACGACGATCACGACCAGCGCGACCAGCAGTCCGGTCTTCACGCGCGGGGACAGCCCCTTTTTCTTGGGGGCCGCGTCAATCTGCGGCTGCGAATCTACGTCGTCCATCGGTACCATCCCACGCGCCGCTGCCGGCTTCCCCTTCGCAGTTGCACACTAAACCGGATTATGGCAATGCCCCTTATTATGGTCCCTCAAGATATCGATGCGAAGCTATCCGCGCGGGTTGATCACGCGGCAGAAGCGCTGCGCGATTTTTATCTCCGCTCGCATCGACTGATGGACCGGATCATGACCGCGAAGGGCGCGTCCTTCGCGCGGTCGCGGCTGCTGATGCACATCGCGCGCACGACGATGACGCGCTCGATCGATATCGCGTCGAGCTTCGGCTATGCGCCGCGCACCGTCACCGAGGCGATCGACGGGCTTGAGCGCGACGGCCTGGTCTGTCGCCACCCCGATCCCGACGATCGCCGCGCCAAGCGCATTGCGCTGACCCCGGCTGGCGCTGCGGCGGCCGAAGCGGCCGAAGGCTCGAAGCGGGAATATCTCGAGAAGGTGTTCTCGGTGCTCGACGATGAGGAGCGCGGCGAGATCGTGCGACTGATCGGCAAGCTCAACGCGCGACTTGCCGAACTGGAGCGCTGACGCTGGCTAACTCGGGCCGGTAGGCGCCGACGGAGAGGGGCCGTCGCTACATGCACCGCGCCGGCGATACGGCACGCCTCGGCTTGACGGCGTCGGTGGTCGAGCGCGACAGTCGGCACGGTGACAGGCCGATGCAAGGGTCGCGACCGACGAGAGGATCAGCGCATGACGACGTCCGACAGCGATGGCGACACCGCCGCCTTCACGATCTTCCGCATGAAGGACGCGCGCCCCGAAGTGGGCATTCCGATCATGCGCTACGAGCCGCCGACGCCCACGATGATCGCAGGCGGCGAGCGGCTGCGCGCGGCCGGCGTCGGCGCGGGATCGGAGAACCGGCTGCTGTTTTCGGGCGGCGGCTACAGCCTGTCCTATGTCTGGTTCAAAAGCGGTTTTCCGCTGCCGCGCCACTCGCACGACACCGACTGCCTCTATTACATCATCGCCGGGTCGTTGCGGCTGGGACGCGAGGCGCTTGCCGCCGGCGACGGCTTCCTGCTGCCTGGCGGGACGCCCTATACCTATACACCGGGGCCGGACGGCGTCGAAGTGCTCGAATTTCGCAGCGGCGGCCCGTTCAACATCAAGCTGCTCGCCAATAATCCGGCGTTTTGGGACAAGGCGCTCGCGACCGTCGAGGATCAGCGCGGCGCCTGGCAGGATCAGCCACGGCCATCGTCGCTGCCGGTCGAGTGAAGGGCGCGTCCAGCCGGTGACGCGACGGTGCCAAGTCGTGCGAACACCAAGCATAGGTAGGCGCATGATCGCAACATCGCACCCGCGATTCTCGGCGCGGTGAGATGAAGTCATCCTCGATCTAATGCATAGAAATGCTGGCTCTATCCGGAAGACCGGAGGGGATGAAGGCAACAGGGGAGGGTTCGACGATGGCTATCGCTCGATTGGATCGGCGCGCGCTGGCGTGTGGGGTCGCGACATTGGCAATTCTGCTTCCGTCGGCGGTCGTCGCGCAAACCATACCGCCGGGCACGACGCCCGATGCGACCGCCGCGCGCGCCGTCCCCGCGATGGCGCCGATCGCGACCGAAGCGGGCAATGGCGAGATCGTCGTGACCGCACAGCGACGCTCGGAACGTCAGGTCGACGTGCCGATCTCGATCACCGCGATTGGTCCGCAGCAGCTCACCACCGCGAACGTTCAGAATCTCGCCGACATCGGCAAGGTTGCGACCGCGGTGCGCTTCGACAGCCAGGCGGCGTTCGTCCAGCCCTCGATCCGTGGCATCGGCACGGGCATCACCACCTCGGGCGGCGGCGCCAATGTCGGCATCTATGTCGACGGCTTCTATTCGCCCAATCCGCTCGCCGCCGACTTTCAGCTGCTCAACGTCTCGAGCATCCAGGTGCTGAAAGGTCCGCAGGGCACGCTGTTCGGCCGCAACACCACCGGCGGCGCGATCCTCATCTCGAGCGCCGACCCCAGCGAGAAGGCCGCTTTCGATGCCAAGGCGAGCTACGCCAGCTTCGGTGCGCAACGCTATCAGGGCTATGGCACCTTCGGGATCGCCAACGGCGTCGCGATGGACGTCGAGGGGATCTATGCCAAGGGCGACGGCTTCCAGACCAACATTCTCGACAATGATCATCATGTCGGCGCCTATGAGAATTGGACGGTCCGCACCGGGCTGAAGATTCAGGTCTCGCCCGACGTCTCGATCCTTGCGCGCTACATCCATTCGCGGATGGACGATCCGTCGAGCCAGCTGACCAATTCGAACACCGATACGACGATCGATCCGACGACCGGGCGGCCATGGGGCATCCAGACGCAGACGGTGCCGGGCCTATACACCACCGATAAGGACCAGGTTGCCGCCAACCTGCCGCGCTACACCCGGGTCACCAGCAATGCCGGACAGCTGACCATCCGCGCCGATCTCGGCTTCGCCAACCTGACCTCCTACAGCCAGTATAAGCACGAAAATTCGGATCAGTCGGAGGATCTTGACCAGACCGGCCTGCCGATCTTCCAGCTCGGCCTGCCGGTGATCGACACCACCGTCACGCAGGAATTGCTGCTGACCTCCAAGCCCGGCACCCGCCTGCAGTGGACCGCCGGCGCCTTTTATTACAACAACAAGGACAAGTGGATCACCTTCATCGACAATAATGTCGATACGATCGGGCGAATCCGGCTCGGCGGCTCGGGGACGACGACGGAAAGCATCGCGGGCTTCGTCGATGCGACCTATCAGCTGACCGACAAGCTCTTTCTGACCGGCGGCGTCCGCTACTCGCACGACATCGTCAAGGACGCCTATTACAACGCCCAGTTCGTCGCCGCCAAGACCTTCGTGCCCGGCATCCGCAGTAACAAGGCGACGCCGCGCGCCGTGATCCGCTTCAAGCCCGACGAGCATAGCAGCGTCTACGCCTCCTACACCAAGGGCTATAAGGCGGCGATCGTCGACGTTGGCGGCTCCTGCCAGGATCCGCCCGCCTTCGTCTGCAATCCGATCAAGCCCGAGAGCGTCGATGCGTTCGAGGTCGGCTATAAATATGCCGGCCACGGCTTCTCGTTCGAGACGGCCGCCTATTATTACAACTACAAGAACCTGCAGGTCTCGGAATATCTCGGGCAGGCGCTGGCCTACATCACCAACGCCGCCAAGTCACAGATCTACGGGCTGGAAGCCTCCGCGCATTACGACCTTACCCACCATATTTCGGTCGACGTCGGCGGATCGTGGAACCACGCGCGCTACAAGACTTTCGGTACGACCGCGCCCGACGGCACCGTCACCGGCGCGCCGATCTATGCGAGCTGCCCGACAAACGGCGCGACGCTGTCCGCCAAATATGCCGGCTCGTGCAGCCCCGGCAGCTTCGACTATGTCAACACCGATACGATCCTGCACGACACGCACATGCAGCATACGCCCGATTTCACCGCCAACGCCGACGCGCGCTACACGACGGGTATGACGCGGTCGGGCGAATATTCGCTGTCGGGCAATCTCTATTATACCTCGGCGATCTATTTCAGTCCGTCGGGCACCCAGTTCCGCCAGCCGGGCTACGTGACTCTCGCCCTGCGCGCGCAGTGGGAGGACGTGTCGCGACGGTTCACGCTCGCCGTGTTCGGCGACAATGTCACGGACACGCGCTACCGGACCCAGGTGCAGTTCAACGCCTTCGGCATCGGCGCGCAGTGGAACCAGCCGGCCACCGTCGGCGTCGAGGGCGGGGTGAAGTTCTGAGCCGGGCTGGTCAGCTCCGCCAGGCCGCGACCAAGGCGTCGGCGCGCTGGCGCACCGTCGCGGCGTCGTCGCCGGCTTTGTAGAGGCCGCCGCCGACGCCGATGCCCTCGGCGCCGGCTGCCAGCCATTCGCCGATATTGTGGGCACCGGTGCCACCGACCGCCCAGGTCCGCGTCCCCGTCGGCAGCACTTCGCGGATCGCCTTGAGATAGCTGGTCCCGAAGCCGGCCGCCGGGAACAGCTTGAGCCGCCGTGCGCCGGCCGCGACCGCAGCGAAGGCCTCGGTCGGGGTCGCGAAGCCGGGCATCGGCTCCATGCCGCGCGCGACGCCATGCGCGATCACCGCCGGGTCGACATTGGGGGTGACGAGCAGCTTGCCGCCGACCTCGGCGACGGCGTCGACCCCGGATGGTGCGAGCACCGTGCCGGCGCCGCACAGCGCGCGCGGCCCCATCGCCGCGACCAGCCGGCGGATGCTCTCGATCGGGTCGGGCGAGTTGAGCGGCACCTCGATCAGGCGGATCCCCGCCGCGACAAGCGCCTCACCGATGCCGACAACGGCGTCCGGCGTCACGCCGCGGAGGATCGCCACGACCGGCGGTGCGCCGTCGGCCAGGATGTCGTCGATCGTCATACTATCTCCCGTGATGCGAGCAGGCCGAGCCCGGCGATCGCGCAGGCGTCGCCATCGAGATGCGAGATGGCGAGGTCCTGCCGCGCGGCGGCCTGCGAATAGAGCGCGGCAAGACCCGGGTCGCCGATCAGCGCGATCCGCGCGGGCCTTTCGCCGACGAGCGCCAGCGCCTCGGCGAATTCACCCCCGATCAGCAGTCCGGACAGCAGGCCGAGAGCCCAGCCGAGACTGCGGCCTTCGAGCAGCTGCGCGGCGCGCGCCTCGAACAGCCCCGCCAGAAGGCCGGTGCCGGCGCGTGCCAGGCCGATCGCGAAGCCCTCCTCGCGGCCGGTCGCATCGGTCCCGGCGCGGGTCAGCGTCGAATGATCGCGCAGCAACGCGAACATCTCGCCGGTTGGGAATGTGTGGAAGCGCGTGACGCGGCCGTCGATGAGTTCGGCCCATTTGCTGTGGGTGCCCGGCAGCACCAGCAGCGCGCGCCCTTCGGCCAGCGTCGGATCCAACGCAGTGGCGCCGAAGATCTGCGTCTCCTCGCCGCGCATCACGTCGGCATGGCCGGCGAAATTGGCGCTGCACAGACCGGGCGCGACCGAAACCGCGATGCCGTCGACATCGGTCGTCGCGATCTGTGCGCGCCAGCCGACGACGTCGGCAGGGCAGGGCGCATAGGGCACTTCGATCAGCCCGTTGCGAGATCCCGCCATCCCGCACAGCAGGACACCCGCGAGCGCCGCGTCGCGCCACGGCGTCAGCGTCGCGGCGAGCGTCTCGGCGGGTGAGGCGGCAAGCTGGCCGATGCCGGGCCCGTCGAGCCGGTCGACGATCGCCCCGTCCTCCAGGCGGAACAGGCGCAGCCGGGTCGTTCCCCAGTCGCCGAGGATCGTCATGCGTCGAGCATCGCAGGGGTGACGGCCTGGCCGGCCACCTCGACCGGGAAGGCGAAGAGACCGCCAGCCAGCGGTTGCTCGGCCAATGCCGCTTCATCCATGTCGCCGCGCGCGGTGGTCGCGAACGCGGTCTTGCGGTCCGGTCCGCCGAAGGCGAGCTTGGTGATGTTGGCGCAGGGGAAGCGCACCTCCTGCACGAGCCGGCCGTCGGGCGCATAGCGCCGCGCCGCCCAGCCGCCCCACAACCCGACCCAGACATGATCTTCGCTGTCGATCGTGACGCCATCGGGATTGCCGGCCGCCGCCTCGATGCGGACGAACACCTCGCCCTGGTCGAGCCGGTTGCTGTCGCCGACGTCGAATCGCCAGATCGTCCGCTCGGGCGTGTCGACATGATAGAGCCATCGCCCGTCGCCGCTCACCGCCGGGCCGTTGGTGATCATGCTCTCACCACCGGCGACGTGGATCGCGCCGTCGGCATGGACGTGGACCGCGCCGGTGACATG
Source organism: uncultured Sphingomonas sp. (assembly GCF_937859915.1). Lineage (GTDB taxonomy): Bacteria > Pseudomonadota > Alphaproteobacteria > Sphingomonadales > Sphingomonadaceae > Solisphingomonas. The sequence continues at coordinate 18,088 of NZ_CALMAW010000029.1, forward strand.
CTCCTCGCCATTGTCCATCGATCCGAACCAGAGCCGGCCATGGATGTCGGTGGTGGCATCGTTGAAGCGGTTGCCGGCGCGCATCGCGACGCGGTCGATCTCGCCGGTGATGCGCTCGCCGTCGAAATGCTGGAGCGCGCCGACATTGCCGACGACGAAACCGCCGCCGACGCGCGGCAGAATGAAACTCGGCATTCCGCCGACCGCGATGCTGCGCCGATCGCTGCCGTCCGCCGCGCAGCGATGGATGCGGCCCTGCTTGATGTCGACGAACCACAGCGCCTGCGCGATCGGATCCCACAGCGGCCCTTCGCCCAGCGTCGCGCCCAGCGGCCAGATACACTCCATCACATTCTCCGACTGCTTGGCGGGACGACGTCGATCCGCGTCGGCCCATACCGAGTTGAGGGCGGCCCGCAAGAGCGGCAGAGTCGCGGCGATGGACCGACGTCTCGTCTGCCGGCTTTGGATCGCGACAGGCTAGCCGGGCAAGACAAAGCGATCGCCGGGCGCGGCCGCGATGAAGCGGGCGGCGTCGATGCCGCGCTCGGCAAGGCACAGGCGTAGGCGGTCCGCAGGCTCGTCGCGCGCTTCGTCGGTCAGCTGCAGGCTGCCCCAATGGATCCCGATCGCGTGGCGCGCGTCGAGGTCGAGCATGATCCGCACCGCCTCCTCGGGATCGGTGTGCTGCGCGGCCATGAACCAGCGCGGGGCATAGGCACCGATCGGGATCAGCGCGATGTCGGGCGCGCCATGGCGGTCGCGCATCGCGCGGAAGATCGCGCCGTCGCCATAGCCGGTGTCGCCCGCGAAATAGACCGAGCCCGCCGGGGTCTGCAGCATGAAGCCGCCCCACAGCGCCATGCGGCGATCGCCCGGGCCGCGCGCTGACCAATGGTGTGCCGGGACGATAGCGACCTGCGCATGGCCCGCCAGCGCGACCGTGTCGCCCCAGTCGCCGACGGCGATCCGCGCATCCGCGATATGGCGGCGTATGATGGCGTCGTTGCCGAGCGGCGTGACGATCAGCGGCCGGTGGCGATCGTGGAGCCGCCTGAGCGTCGCGACGTCGAGATGATCATAATGGTTGTGCGACAGCAGCACCGCATCGATCCGCGGCAGATCCTCGAACGCGATGCCGGGGGCGGTGACGCGCCTCGGCCCCGCGAAGCGCACCGGGCTCGCCCGGTCGGACCATAGCGGGTCGGTCAGGATGTTGAGGCCGGGCGCCTGGACCAGCGCGGTCGCGTGGCCGACCATCGTGACGCAGAGCCCCGCGACATCGGCATCGGGCACGGCCGGGACGATCGGGATATGCGCCGGCCATTTCGCGGTGGTCTCGCCGAACTTCCAGCGCAGCATCTCGCGCAGGCTGCGATCTGTCGGGGGATGGCCTGGATTGTGGAAGCGGAGGCCATCGAAATGGTCGCTGATTGGGCCGTGGTAATAGCGGTTGCGCGGCATCTGAGGTCCCGGTGGCTGCCGCGACCAGATGGGGATGGGCAGGCGACAAAGATAGGCGCGAACTCGGACGGCGCTGATTGCGCTCTAGGATCGCGCCGTCCCCGCGCAGCGATGTCAGCGTCTTCACCGGCGGGCCGCGAAGAAAGGCGGTCGGCCCGCATGCTTTGGGACGAGCCAAGACGCCGGGTGCATCATCCTGGTCGCACATCGGTTTTCGAGCGATCTGCCATTATGTCGCGGTGGCGGATTATGTAGAGGGAGGCCGACAGGGCGCGCGTGCCGCGGGCGGGAAGGGTGACAGAATGAGCATCGCATTGGACAGCGCGGCGTTTCGCAGGATTCTGGGACATTATCCGACCGGCGTCTGCGCGGTCACGGCGATGGTCGACGGCGCCCCGATGGGCATGGTCGTCGGCTCGTTCACCTCGGTGTCGCTCGATCCGCCGCTGGTCGCCTTCCTGCCCGATCGCAAGTCGTCGACCTGGCCCAAGATCCAGGCGGCCGGCCGCTTCTGCGTCAACGTGCTCGCCGAGCACCAGCAGGACGTCTGCCGCGCGCTGTCGTCGAAGGTCGAGAATAAGTTCGAGGCGGTGCCGTATCGGCTGTCGGACGCGGGCCTCCCGATTCTGGCCGGCGTCGTCGCATGGATCGACTGCGACCTCTATGCCGTGCACGAAGCCGGCGATCATTTCATCGCGATCGGGCAGGTGCACGCGCTCGACGTCGAGCATCCGCATCGCCCCCTGCTGTTCTTCCAGGGCGGCTACGGGCAATTTTCGCCATTCGCGAGCGCGGGATAATCAGTTCGACGAGCGCTTGGCGTAGCTGCGGAACGGCCAGAGGGTCACTTCGCCCGCAAACAGCGCCCACCAGACCAGCACAGGCTGCAAGGCCAGCCGGGGACCGTGATAGCCCCAGCCGAGCCGCTGGCCGCCGATGCTGATCCCTTCGAGCGCGTGTCGGATGTTGGCGGGATAGACGCACACCGCATAGGCGGCGAGCATGCTCCCGGCCAGGCGACGCAGCCGCTGCGTCATCAGCGCGGCGGCACCGGCGATCTCGCAGAGCCCGGTGACGAAGATCGTCTGGTGCGGGAACGGCACCCAACCGGGGATGATCGCAAGGAAGCTGCCCGGCGAGCGGATGTGCGCGACGCCGACAAAGGCATAGACGATCGCAAGCACGCAGCGGGACGCCGTCCGCGACCGAAGAAAACCACGGCCGTACCCCTTCCGGCTGGCCTCTGCGGCGTCGGGGGTCGTCGTCATCTCGTCACCTTTCCCGATGCGGTTGCGCACCGCCGTCTCGGATCGTTGCGCGGGCCCGTGACAGGCTCGCGGCGTCTCGTCAGTCGAACGGCCGACGCGTCGCAAAGACGCATGGCGGTGGCGCCGAAGAGATTTGCGGGCCGATCGCGCCGGGCATGCCGTAGCGCCGCTCTTGCGCACTTTGTTCTAGACCATGGTCTCAGCTATGAGGGCCGCACCCCCCCAGTTATCGGCTGTTAACGCTTGCCCGGCTTCCTATCCCGGAGGCGAATGGGAAGCTTGTCATGGGTCATCTGACTGCCGCACGAGGCGCGTTCGGTCGCGCAACAGCGCTCCAGGCGGGATCGCGACCGCCAGAGGACAGGAACGGGGTCTATACCGTCGCCCCCGTCGCCGCAGCGCTTATCCGCTGCGGCATTGCGGGGTTCTGGACCATGCCAGTTCTCGCGGGTTTCATCCGTGATGCCGAAGCTGCGGTCCGGGCGCTGGACTGTCCGCCGGGCGAGCATATGGTGCTCTGCGACGTCACGCACGCCGCAATCCAGTCGCAGCCGGTGTTCGCGGCCTTCGTCGCGATGCTGGTCGCCGCGAAGGATCGCCCACGTCGCGTCGCGCTGGTCTCGAACAGCGCGCTGTCGCGGATGCAGGCGCGCCGGCTGATCGCCGCGCGCCCCGACATTGCCCTGTTCGACGACGAACACGAAGCGTTCCGCTGGCTCACGACGGCCGCATGACCGGCCTGACCGCCTCCGCCCTGCGCGTGCAGCAGCCCCCGGTCGGTGTCGCACCCGACTGCGAATTCACGATCAGCGTCGATCATCCGCACCGGCTGGTGCGCGCGACGCTCATCGGCTTCTTCACCCCGGCCGAGGTCGAGCGCTTCGCCCGGGAGGAACAAGCGGCCGTCGAGACGCTCGATTGTCCGAAAGGTGAGCACCGCGTACTGATCGACGCCTCGCAATGCCAGGTCCACACGCGGGAGGTCGCGGAAGCCTTTGCGCGGCTGGCGAGCGATCCGCCGATCAAGGCGCGTCGCATCGCGGTCGTCGCCAACGGCACGCTGCATCGGATCCAGACGCGCCGCATATTGGACGCGGATCGCAGCGCGATGTTCGACACGCTTGCCGACGCCGAACGATGGATCCTGGCGGATGCGGGGTAGCGATAGCTAGGGCGCGACGCCGAGCGTCTTTGCCCGATCGGGCAGCGTGGGATTGATCGTCGTCGCGGCGGCGACGTCGGCGTCGCCCTGCGGGACGAGCCCCTTGCGCCTTTCCGCGAGGCCGCGGCCGTAGAGCGACCACGCCAGGCGCGGCGTCAGCGCGAGCGCGGCATCATAGTCGGCGATCGCCTTGTCGAACGCGCCCATCCGCAGATAGACGAGCCCGCGGCTGTCGAGGATCATCGCGGTGTGCGGGCGCAGATGCAGCGCGCCGTTGCAATCGGACAGCGCCTTGTCGAGATCGCGTCCCGCCTGCGCGCGCGCCCAGCAGCGTTGGTTGAGCGCCTCGCCGCGGCGACTGTCGTCGGGATGCGCCTGGATCCACAGATCATATTGCGCGACCGCCGCGTCGAACGCATCGACACGATCGTAGAGAGAGCCGATCTCGAGCCGCCTGTCGGACGGCTTCGCGACGAGCTTCTCGGCGGCGTCGATGTCGTCGCGCGCCTCGGCCTTGTCGGGCACCGCGATCCGCAGCGCCGCGCGGGTGAGATGGGCGTCGACGTTTCCGGGGTCGAGCGCGATGGTCCGATCGAGATCGGCGAGCGCCAGAAAGGTCTGGCCCGCGGCGAACCGCGCCATCGCCCGCTGATAGACATAGCGGCCGTCGGTCGGCGCAAGGTCACAGGCGCGCGAAAAATCGGCGATCGCCTGGTCATATTGCTTGCGCGATGCGAAGGCGGCGCCGCGGCGGCTGAAGCTCTCGGCGTCGGTGGGCGCTGCCGTCGCATCGGCCGGCACTGTCTCTTCGGTACCGTCGGACGACACGACACGCTGCGGCGTGATGTTGAAAACGGGGCCGCCGTCATAGGTGAAGAACAGCTTGCGCAGGCCGTTTGCGACATAGACGCGGTGCGACAGGAAGAAGTCCGCGCCGATCAGCATGTCGCCGTCGTCGAGCCCGATGTCTCCGATGCGGATGTGGATATTCCTGATCTCCTCATCGCCGATCTTGAGGCTGGCGATCGGCGCGATCCAGGTCTGGACGATGTGACGACCGAGCCCGCGCGAAAAGCCGGCGGGCTTCACCCCCGGGCTGCTCGGCGTGATGCCCGCACGGGCGGCAGCGCTGAGCGACAGGATCGAGGTGCCCGCGCCGGTGTCGAAGATCGCCCGGGTGCTGATGCCATTGACCTGAACAGGCCCGATGGTGTGCGGGTTGCCGGGGTTGCGCGGCGCGACCGTGACGATCGACACCGGTCTGCCGCCCGACCAGTAGGCGAGATTATGGCCGGCGCAATCCTTTGCCCTCATCAGCCGGATCATGCCGTGCTCGAGATCATATTCGACATCGGCGATGCCCAGCACATTCTGCCCGAGCAGACCGACGCCGCCGACCTCGCTGCCGCCGACCAGAAACTGGACGTGCGGGATGGTCACGCCCGCGAGCACGAGCGATTTGACTGTCGTCAGCGACGGGATGGTCTCGCCGCCGATGCCGCGGGTGCGGAAGGACGGTGACATCGCCTCCAGACCGAGACCCAGTTCGGCGGCGCTGCCCGGCGAGATCGAGCTATAGAAGGCGCCGCTGTCGGCGACGAACTGGACCTCGTGGCCGTTGATCGTGGCGGAAACCAGCGGCTGCATCCCAGCCATGGTGACCCTGAGTTCGAGCATCTGCCCGATCTGGCAGGCGGCCAGCAGCGGGGCGGGGCAGAGAAGCGCGATCGCACAGGCCAGCCCTGAAAGCAGTGTCTTCATGGCAAATGTCCCCCCTCGCGCCGCCCCCGGCTTATCGCCCTACGCTAGAGCGGACGGCGGCGGCGGCGCCACGTTTTTCGATTCTGAAACAGATGAAGGGCGCGATCAAAACTGCCCGTGCAGCCGCACCGCGAACACGTTGGCCGGACCGCGGTCCCGGTTGTAGCCGGGGTTGGCGACGAGCTGATAGTCGAGGCTGATCTCGACGCCCTTGACCGCCTTCCAATCATAATAGGCCTCGCCGATCGCCTCGGCGCCGGGATGCGGCAGCCGGCCGTCGCCGACCAGCACGCCGAGCCCGCCCGCATCGAGATAACGCTCATGGTCCTTTGAAATGCCGTTGACGACCGCGGCGATCCCGACCGTGTCTCCGGCGCGGCCCCAACCCTTGCCGTCGATCGCGACGCCGAGCTGCGCGGTGCGATCGATGTCGGTGAAGTCATAGGGCTCGATCTGGCCGTTCGCGACGCCGGCGCGCGCGAAGAGTCCGACGCTGTCGGACACCGCCTGCTCGATATTGACGCTGGCGCCGACCCGGGTGCGTCGTTCGCGGACGAGCGCGGTATCGGGCGTCGCACCGGTCGCCGCCGCAAGCGCCAGCGCATCGTCGAAGCGACCGAACTGACCGCGGTTGCGGAACAGCGTGACCCGCACCGCGCCGTCGCGGCCGGCAATCTGGTGGCGATGCTCGATCTCGCCGTCGAGCTGATACTGGCCGAAGCCCTTCTCGAGCGTTTCGCCATTGGGCACGGTCGAAAGGTTGAACGCGCCGACGCGAAGCGTCCACGGCCCCTGATACCATTCGGCGGCAACCCCGGTCGAATAGCCCCAGGCGTCGGCGGCATAGTCGAAGCTGCCGGCGTCGACGAGCGACCAGTTCAGGAAGTCGCCGCGCGGATCGTGCGCATATTTATTGGTGTCGAACACATCGCCGACGCCGAATTTGCCGATCGTCAGCACGAGGCGGTCCGCGCTGCGCGTGCCGCCGAGCTGGTTGGCGGCGGCCTCGACCGTCTCGCTGCCGCCGCCGAGATCGACAGTCTGCCGGAAGAAGGCACGCTGGAGCCGGAAATAAGGGTGCTTCTTGCCGACCTTATAGGCTTCCGCGCTGGGGAATCCCGCGACGCCCAGCGTGTTGGACAACCCGAACCCCTGGTCGATCTCGGGGTCGGCCCAGATCTCGGCACCGGCCCAGGGCCGCACACCGACATACAGCGTCGCGTCGATCGTCTCCTTGCGCTGGTCGGGCGTCAGGCTGTTGGCGCCGCTATAGGGCGAAGCGAAGCCCGGTGTTCCCTGCAGCACGAAGGTCGCCTGACCGTGGACCGCGATGTCCTCGGGCCTGGCAGGCGCATCGTCGGCGGAGGCTCGCGTCGGTGCGATCGTGGCCACCGCAGACGCCGCCAGCGCAAGAAGCGAGACTCGAAGCATAAATTCCCCTTGTTCGCGCGCCCTTACCGCCGGGCCAGCGTAGCTGTCCACCGCCGATCCCGAGCGGGAGGGAGCTGGCGAAAATGTTTCGGCCGCGCGTCACATAGTCGATACCAAACCGTCACGAGACTGTCCGAAACCATCCCTATCGGCCCCTCAACGCTGCACCGCAGCAGCTCCAAGGGGATGTTTTCCATGCGTTTGTCTCGCCCGACCCTGCTTGCCTTGTCCGCGAGCTGCGCCTTCGGCCTCCCGGTCGCGGCCTATGCCGCCGACGGCACGATTGCCGCCGCCGCACCTGCCGCCGAGCCGACCCAGCCGGGTGCGGACGCAACCGACAACCAGCCCAATGCCGCGATCATCGTCACCTCGCGCCGGACGCGCTCGGTCGTCACGCTCGAGGGCAAGGAGATCCAGAAGATCCTGCCGGGCATCAGCCCGCTCAAGGCCCTCCAGACGCTGCCGGGCGTGACCTTCCTCACCGCGGATCCGTGGGGCAATAACGAGCAAAACATCTCGCTCTACGTTCACGGATTCAGTGCGTCGCAGCTCGGCTATACGCTCGACGGCATCCCGCTCGGCGACCAGACCTACGGCAATTACAACGGCCTCTCGCCACAGCGCGCGATCATTTCCGAAGACGTTGGTCGCGTGACGCTGGCGTCCGGCGCGGGCGATCTCGGCACCGCCTCGACCAGCAATCTCGGCGGCACGATCGACACCTTCTCGAGCGATCCCAAGGCCGAGCGCGGCGCCGTGCTCGAGCAGACCTTCGGCAGCTATTCGGCATTCCGCACCTATGCGCGGATCGACAGCGGTACCTTCGGCAACGGCAACAGCTTCTATGCCTCGGGCGTGCGGCAGGACGCCAAGGCATGGGACTTCAACGGCCATCAGGGCGGCTATCAGGCCGACGCCAAGTTCGTCCACGACGACGCGACCGGCAAGCTGACCATATACGGCGTCTATTCGGACAAGACCGAGCCCAACGAAGACGCCACCGTCGTCAATCCGGCCAAGAAGATCGCCAGCACGGGACTTACCGAGGCGGCGGGCAACGTGCCTTATACGCGCCCCTTCTACTTTCCCAATTTCGCAGGGGCCGAGGCCTATTATCCGTCGGCCCAAAATGGCTATGCCGGATCCGCCGCGTATAACGCTGCGGGCGACAATTATCGCAACTATTACAGCGACGCCCAGCGCACCGACTATCTCGTCTACGCCAAATATGACTGGAACGTCAGCGACAGGGTCCATTGGTCCAACCAGGCTTATTATCATCATGACGATGGCGTCGGCGTCGTCTCGGGACCCGTCTCCGCGGCGGGTCTGGTCGGGCTGTTCTCCTGCTATTTCCCGGTCGCCGGGCAGGCCTGCTCGACCGCGACGGCGGCGACGCCCGCGAACCTCGCGCGCGTCTCGAACATCTTCGGCGGTTCGGGGCTCGCTACGCGCACCACCGAATATCGCATCGACCGCGAAGGCATCCTCTCGACGCTGCACGTCGATCTCGGCAAGCATCAGATCGAGCTCGGCGGCTGGTACGAGCATCAGAGCTCGTCCGCCTATCGCCGCTGGTATGCCGACGACGTCAACAACCCGACTTCGAACTATACGCGTCCGGCCGATTACGAGACGCCGCTGATCACCCAATATGGCAGCCAGGTCCGCGTCGACGAATATCAGACGCACATCCAGGACAGCTGGCACGTGCTGCCGACCGTCACCATCCTCGGCGGCTTCAAGAGCACCTTCCAGGACGCCTCGCAGCGCGTACCCGTCCAGCCCATCCCGGGCTCCTTCTCGGGCTCGACCGCGCTGCCGGTGGGCAAGCTCAACACCAGCACGCCGTTCCTGCCGCAGGTGGGCGGTCTGTGGGACGTGACCCAGCACGAGCAGATCTTCGTCAACGCTCAGAAGAACATCCGCCAGTTCCAGACCAGCGCCGCCTCGGGCCTGTCGCCCTTCGCGCTGGGCAGCCAGCAGGTGTTCGACCAGTTCAAGCAGAACGTGAAGCCCGAGACGAGCTGGACCTACGAGGCCGGCGCACGCACGCAGCGCGCGCTCGATCTGGGGCCGATCACCGGTTTCGAGGGCCAGGTCAGCTATTATCATGTCGACTTCAAGAACCGGTTGCTGGCGATCAGCCCGACCACCGTCATCACCTCGATCGTCAGCGGCGCGGCGATCCTCCAGAACGTCGGCAACGTGAAGACCGACGGCGTCGACATCGCAGGTACGCTGCATTTCGGCTCGCATTTCTCGCTCTACGATGCGCTGTCCTACAATAATTCGCGCTTCGAGCAGAATTACACGACGGGTGCGGGCACCGCGCAGATGCTCGTGCTGACCAAGGGCAAGAAGGTGCCCGGCTCGCCGGCATGGCTGAACAAGTTCGTCGCATCCGCCAACTATGGGATATTCGACGCGCAGCTGATCGGCGACTATCTCGGCAAGCGCTACGCGACCTATACGAACGATCTCTCGGTGCCGGGCTATTTCACCATGTCGGCGCGGCTGGGCGCCACGATCCCGCTCGACAACCGCTTCATCAAGACGCTGGGCGTCAGCCTCAACGTCACCAACCTGACCAACAAGAAGGCGGATTCGACGCTGACCATCGCGGCGGCGTCGGGCACCTACAACGCCTTCCCGCTGGCGCCGCGCGAATGGTTCGGTACGGTCCGCTTCGGCTTCTGAGGAACGAGACGATGACGATGACGCGGCGCGAGACGATGACGGCAGCGGGTGCGGCGTTGCTGGCATCGTCCAGCGCCGCGGCGACGCTGGGCAGACCCGCGCGGCGGGACGTGCAGGTGTTCGGGCATCGTGGCGTCTCGGCGCTCAGGCCCGAACATACCATCGCCTCCTACGCCAAGGCGGTGCAGGACGGCGCGGACTTCATCGAGCCCGATCTGGTGATCAGCAAGGATGGCGTGCTGATCATCCGGCACGAAAACAACATCGCCGAGACCACCGACATTGCGCGCCATCCCGAGTTCGCTGATCGCAAGACCGAGAAGATGGTGGACGGCGAGAAGCAGATCGGCTGGTTCGTCGAGGATTTCACGCTCGCCGAGCTGAAGACGCTGCGCGCGATCGAGCGGCTGCCTAAGCTGCGGCCGCAAAATGCCGCGCTCGATGGCCGCTTCGATCTCGTCACCTGGCAAGAGATGATCGACTTCGCGGCGGCGGAGTCGCTCGCGCGCGGCCGCAAGATCGGTCTGGTGCCCGAGCTCAAACACTCGACCTACTTCGCCGGGATCGGCATGCCGCTCGAGGATCGCTTCCTCGCAACGCTGGCGGCGCACGACTATACGCGTCGCGCGCCGCTGGTGATCCAGTCGTTCGAGATCGCCAACCTCCGCTATCTGCGGTCGAAGCTCGGTCGGCCTACGAACACGCGGCTGATGCAGCTGACCGTCGGTGCCGACATGCGGCCTGCCGATGTCGTCAAGGCGGGCGGCGCGCTGACCTTCCGGCAGATGATGGCGCCGGCCGGTCTTGCCGAGATCGCGACCTACGCCGACATCCTCGCACCCGACACGCGTACGATCATCCCGCTTGGGCGTGATGGGCGGCTGGCGGCCGTGGCACCGGTCACCTCGGACGCGCACACGGCCGGGCTGGTCGTGATGCCGTGGACCTTCCGGCCGGAAAACTATTTCCTCGCCAAGAATTTCCAAACCGACGCCGGGCCTGCCGCACGCAATCCGGCCGGCTCCGTTGCCGAGATACGTGCCTGCCTCGCGGCGGGCATAGACGGCTTCTTCACCGACGATCCCGCGCTCGGGCGACAGGCCTTGGGAACCTCGGGCTTCGCCGGTGAACCGCTTTAGCAGCCCGGTCCGCGATTCCTAGTTGCGGTGCCTATTTGTTGCGCGCAGCGTCTGTGGGGTCCGCCGGCGCGGACATGACGCGCGTATCGCGCGTCTTCCATCTGACTTGATACCGTGACGGAACCTGTGCGCCAAAGCATACGTTACCGAAACAATCCCGACCGGCGCCGATCATGGCAGGCCGGCGGGTCGCTAGGAGCTTCAAGATGCTGGGAATCATCGCCGCCGTACTCGTCGTCATGTGGCTGCTGGGCTTCTTCGCCTTCCACGTCGCCGGTGGCCTGATCCACATCCTGCTCGTGATCGCCGTGATCATGATCGTGCTGCACTTCATCACCGGTCGTCGCGCAATATAGGCCTGTCCGCGCCGCCGTTCCGCGCGCGGAGCGGCGGCGTGCGATGTCCGCGGCGCGGCGTGCGGCCGCGGGTCGCTCATTCAAGCTGGATACAGGCGGTCTGCGCCAACCGGCGGGTCTCCAATCCTTGCGGGTGACGTGATGACCAAGACGCTTGCTGCGGCCGCTGCCGCCTTCCTATTCGTAGCTCCCGTGCTGGCGCAGAGCCCCGCTAGCTTACCAGACCGGCCGATCGCCCGCAGCGAGGTGATCGGCGTCGTCAAGAAGCAGTTTGCGGCGATGGACGCCAATCACGACGGCATCGTCACCCGCGCCGAATTCGAAGCCTATCATGCGGCGCAGGCACCCGGCGCGGGCGGTCCGTTCGGCCATGTCGGCGGCCATTGGTTCGACCATGCCGATGCCAAGGGCGACGGCCGCGTCACGCTTGCCGAAGCCGAGGCGCACCCGCTGCAATTGTTTGACATGGCCGACACCAACCATGACGGCGTCGTTGACCAGCAGGAGCGCAAGCTTGCGACGATGATGATGAGCCTGACCGGTAAGTGACGCCGCGGCGTTTTTTTGACCGGAGGAACGCCGTGAGGCAGGGGAGCCCTGCCGCTGTCGCATCATCCGATCCGGCGAGATCGCCCTTGTCATCGAAAGGAATGCCCGCATGAAGACCGCGATCGTCACCGGAGCCACGGCAGGAATTGGCGAGGCCGCGGTGCGCGCATTTGCGGGCGCCGGCTGGCGCGTGATCGGCACCGGGCGCCGCGCCGACCGGCTCGAAGCGCTCGCCGACGAGATCGGCCGCGACACGCTGCACACCATCGCCTTCGATATCCGTGACGAGGCGGCGCGCGAACAGGCGCTGCGCGACCTGCCCGATGGCTTTCGCGACGTCGATCTGCTGGTCAATAATGCCGGCTTGGCGCTCGGCACAGCCCCCGCACAGGAGACGAAGCTCGACGACTGGATGACGATGATCGACACCAACGTCGTTGCCCTGGTGGCGATGACGCGGCTGCTGCTTCCCGGCCTGATCGCGCGCAAGGGGGCGATCATCAACCTGTCGTCGGTCGCTGCCAACTATCCCTATACCGGCGGCAACGTCTACGGCGCGACCAAGGCATTCGCGCGCCAGTTCAGCCTGTGCCTGCGCTCGGACCTGCACGGCACCGGCGTGCGCGTCACCTCGATCGAGCCAGGGATGGTCGAGACCGAGTTCACGACCGTCCGCACCGGCGACAAGGCGGCCTCGGACAAGCTCTATGCGGGGTCTAACCCGATGACCGGCGAAGACATCGCACAGACCATGTTGTGGGTTGCAAGCCTACCGCCGCACCTCAACATCAACAGTCTCGAGCTGATGCCGGTCAGCCAGTCCTTCGCCGGCTTCCAGGTCGCCCGCGAAGGCTGAGCCGGTCGTTCGTCCTTGCGAAGCGACTAAGAAACATGCCCGGCGCGCGACGCTCAGGGACGCGGCGCGGCGTTCGCAATAACCGACGGCCCATGTCAGCAAGTCACATCATGACACGCAAGACAAGTCACGATCCGACTTCGCGTCACTGATCGTCCTTCCCAGCTGCGCTGATGCGCTCCATCCCGCTGGCATCGCCTGCCAGCCGCAAAGGAGCGCGCAATGTCTACCCAACCCGAAACCCTGACCCGTCCCGAGCCGGCCCGCGCCCGCGCCGTGTTCTCGACCGAGGATTTCGGCCTGCTGCGCACCGCGGTCTCGCACTATCTCCAGGTTATCCAGGACGAACCGGAATCGGTGAAGTTCAGCAATCTCTATCACCGGCTCGGCCGGCTGCGCTGATCCCGAAAATATCGTTTCGTTCGAGATGCCAGGACAATCATGACCTATCAGAGCCATATCACCGACACGCATACGCTGATCCGCAAATACAACGGCACATGGGACGGCATCGACGCCGAGGCGGTCGCCCGCATGCGGTTGCAGAACCGCTTCCAGACCGGGCTCGACATCGCGCGCTACACCGCTGCGATAATGCGCCGCGACATGGCGGCCTATGACGCCGATCCCGCCGCCTACACCCAGTCGCTCGGCTGCTGGCACGGCTTCATCGGCCAGCAGAAGATGATCGCGGTGAAAAAGCATTTCGGCACGACCAAGGGCAGATATCTGTACCTGTCGGGCTGGATGGTCGCCGCGCTGCGCTCCGATTTCGGGCCGCTGCCTGATCAGTCGATGCACGAGAAGACCAGCGTGCCCGCGCTGATCGAGGAACTCTACACCTTCCTGCGTCAAGCCGACGCGCGCGAACTGGGCGGCCTGTTCCGGCAACTCGACGCCGTCCGCGATGCGGGTGATGCCGCGAAGGAAGCCGCGCTGCTCGATCAGGTGGAGAATTTCCAGACTCACGTCGTCCCGATCATCGCGGACATCGACGCCGGCTTCGGCAATGCCGAGGCGACCTATCTGCTCGCGCGCAAGATGATCGAGGCGGGCGCCTGCGCGCTGCAGATCGAGAACCAGGTCTCCGACGAAAAGCAGTGCGGGCATCAGGACGGCAAGGTCACCGTGCCGCACGAGGACTTCCTCGCGAAGGTCCGCGCCTGCCGCTACGCCTTCCTCGAGCTCGGCGTCGAGGACGGGATCATCGTCACGCGCACCGATTCCCTGGGCGCCGGTCTCACCAAGCAGATCGCGGTCTCGACCGAGCCCGGCGATCTCGGCGACCAGTATAACAGCTTCCTCGACTGCGAGGAGGTCACGCCCGAGACCGCCCGCAACGGCGACGTGCTGATCAACCGCGACGGCCGGATGCTGCGCCCCAAGCGGTTGCCCAGCAACCTCTACCAGTTCCGCGCCGGGACGGGCGCCGATCGCTGCGTGCTCGACTGCATCACCTCGCTCCAGCACGGCGCCGACCTGCTGTGGATCGAGACCGAGAAGCCGCATATCGAGCAGATCGCCAGCATGGTCGATCGCATCCGCGAGGTCGTCCCCAACGCCAAGCTGGTCTACAACAACTCGCCCTCGTTCAACTGGACGCTCAACTTCCGCCAGCAAGTGTACGACGCCTGGGCCGAGGCGGGCAGGGACGTCTCCGCCTATGAGCGTGGCGCGCTGATGAGCGTGATCTACGACACCACCGAACTGGCGCACGAGGCCGACGAGCGGATCCGCACCTTCCAGAAGGATGCGGCCAAGCGCGCGGGCATCTTCCATCATCTGATCACGCTGCCGACCTATCATACGGCGGCGCTGTCGACCGACAATCTCGCCCGCGAATATTTCGGCGAGGCGGGGATGCTGGGCTATGTCCGCGACGTGCAGCGCAAGGAGATCCGCGAGGGCATCGCCTGCGTCCGCCACCAGAATATGTCGGGGTCGGACCTGGGCGACGATCACAAGGACTATTTTGCCGGCGAGGCCGCGCTCAAGGCGGGCGGCGCGCACAATACGATGAACCAGTTCGCCTAAGCGGACGGTCGTCGCGAGAGGATGCTGCGGCCCGGGTGCGTTCGCGCCCGGGCCGTCTCATGTCGCGTGTCTGGCAACCCGACCGCTACGCCGCCTCGGGGGAGCGGTGAGGCGGCGTAGCGGGAGCGGGTTGCTCGATGAGATTAACGGCGATGCGGCGTCGCGCTTAATCGGAAATCGTCCGAATTCGACCTTTGTCGTGCGCGCACGGTGGATTGGACCGAAAATGGGATCGCGTTCGGCGGGGCGCGGCAACTTTCGCCGGGCCGCTGCCGTTGGAGTGTCCGTCTCCGTTCGCGAAAGCCCCGATCATGCTCACGCTCCATCATCTCAATTTCTCGCGTTCGACCCGCGTGCTGTGGCTGCTCGAGGAGCTGGGCATCGACTATGATCTGGTCCGCTACGAGCGCACGCCGGGGTTCCGCGCGCCCGAGACGCTCAAGGCGGTCCACCCGCTTGGCAAGGCGCCGGTGCTGGAAGACGACGAGCTGACACTCGCCGAAAGCGCGACGATCCTGACCTATCTCGCGACCCGCTACGGCGACGGCGATTTCCTGCCGCCCGCCGGCACGGCAGAGGCGGCGCTGCACGACGAGTGGCTGCAATATGGCGAGAGCTCGGCGGCGCTGCCGATCATGATGACGCTGTTCGGCGGCATGATGGGCGGGCTGCCCGACGTGATGCGGGGCTTCGCCGATTCGGAGCGCGAGAAGGCGTTCGCCTATATCGCTGCACGGCTGCGGGCGGGCGGCCCCTATCTGATGGGCGAAACCTTCACCATCGCCGACATCCAGCTCGCCTATCTGCTCGATGTCGCTCAGTCGTCGGGGATGCTCACCGCGCATCCCCAGCTCGACGCCTATCTCGAGACGCTGCGCGCGCGGCCGGCGCTCGCCAAGGCGCTCGAGATCGGCGGGCCGATGCATCCGCGCGGCGGCTCATGATCAATGTCCCGAGGCGTCACAGGCGGTGATCGACCCATAGGCTCCTGCCTGCTGGTCGATCGTATAGCGGATCGCGCGGCAGCCATTGGCGCCGGTGGTGAGGCTGGGCACGGCATAGCCGCTCAGCATGCCGTCCTGCCAGCGTTGCGTCGTGCCGGTGGCAAGCGCGCGGTGGATCGCATCCTTTACCGCCTGTGATTGGAGCGGGGCGAAGCCGCCCGGGCCGACCAGCGGTGGCGGCGTAGCGACACTGGGCGCTGACGGCTGCGATGTCGCAGCGATCGGCGGCGCGGCGACCTCGACGCGCGCCGCCTGATGGCGATACGTCGCGAGCAGGATCAGCACGGCAAGTGCGAGATAGACGAGGATGGAGAGAAGCAGCGGCAGGCGGCCGTCCGTCCGCCGGGCGGCGGCGCGCCCGCCGAGACGTGTCAGCCAGCGGCCGGGAAGGGTGAACAGATCGAGCATGACGCGACGAATAGCATGGATCTCCGCCGAAGGAATGACGTCCGGCGATTGACGCGGCCGCGCGCTTCGCGGATCGCTCAGCGATGATCGAGACGGGGGGCCTTCGAAATCGGAAGATCGGCGCGTGGCACGCCGGCCTGGCGCTGTTGGCGGCGGCGGCGGTGCAGCTGGCGGCGTTCTGGCCCGGGATCATGATCTGGGACGCGATCCGGCAATATCACCAGGCGCTGAGCGGGCATTACGACGATTGGCACCCGCCGGCGATGAACTGGCTGTGGCGGCAGCTGCTCGTCATCGATAGCGGGCCGGCGCCGATGCTCGCGCTGCAGGCGCTGCTCTATTGGGGCGGGTTCGCGCTGCTTGCGGCGGCCGCCTTGCGCGCGGAGCGACGACGCCTCGCGTCTGCGATCCTTGCCTGCGCGCTGCTGCCGATCCCCTTCCTGCTAGTCGGTACGGTGCTCAAGGACAGCCTGATGGCGGGTGCGTTGCTGTCCGCTGCCGGGCTGATCGCGATCGCGCGTCCCGACCAACGGCTTCCGCGGATCGTCGCCATCCTGCTCCTCGTCGCCGCAGCGACGCTCCGCTTCAACGCAGTGCCTGCCTGCCTTCCGCTGTTCGTCGCGGCCTTGCCCGGGGGGTGGCGGCGCACGCGCATCCGGCTCGCGCTGGTAACTGCGATCTCCGCGATCCCGCTGGTGCTGGCGATGCCCGTCGCCAACCGGCTGCTCCATGCCGAGCGCAGCGGAGTCGAATTGTCGCTGGTGATCTTCGATCTCGGCGGGATTGGCCGGTTCGCCGGAGTCGACGTCTTCCCGCCTGTCGCCATCGCCGATCCGGTCGCGGTCAACGCGCACTGCTACCAGCCGGTGTCGTGGGACGCCTACGCCTGGTGGGGTCCCGACCCGTGCCCGATCGGCTTTGCCGATCTGCAGCCGGCGTTCGCCGCGCAGCACCTCAACCCGTACCTTGTCTGGGCGAAGGCGATCGCCGCGCATCCTCTGGCGTACGCACAGCATCGCCTCGCGCATTTCAACGACAACAGCCGTTTCCTCGTCCACGACGCCGATCTGCCGACGCTGTCGCTCCAGACCGATCCCAATCCCTGGAGCTTTCAGCTTGCGCCGAGCAGGCTGCGCGACGCGATCGCCGCAGTGGCGAGCTGGAGCGGTCGCACGCCGCTCGGCTGGCCGATCTGCTGGCTCGCGCTCGGATTGGGAACGCTGGCACTCGCCTGGTCTCAGTGCAGCGGATCGATCGCGCTGCCGCTGGCGCTGTCGGCTTGGCTCTACGGGATGAGCTATCTTCCGCTCAGCGTCGCCTCCGAGGTGCGCTATCATTTTTGGACGATGACGGGGATCGCGCTTGCGACTGTCATCACGCTCGCCGACGCCCGCGGGGTTGCGCGGCGCGCGCTCATCATGGCCTTCGCGCCGTTGGTGCTCGTCCTCCTCCTGTGCGTCGCCGCACGCCTCTGAACTCGCGAAGGACCCCATGCCCCAGACCCCCGACGCGCAATCGTCCGAACTCCAGCAGACCGTCGAGGGCCGGCGCCTCGCCGATCCCGCCTGGCAACGCTGGGGGCC
Source organism: uncultured Sphingomonas sp. (assembly GCF_937859915.1). Classification (GTDB taxonomy): domain Bacteria; phylum Pseudomonadota; class Alphaproteobacteria; order Sphingomonadales; family Sphingomonadaceae; genus Solisphingomonas. Next base: position 35,803 of record NZ_CALMAW010000029.1, read on the forward strand.
GTATCTGGCCGAACGGCAATGGGGCACGGTGCGTGAGGATTATAGTGCCGGCGGCGATGCCTGGGCCTATTTCCCGCACGACCATGCCCGCTCGCGCGCCTATCGCTGGAGCGAGGACGGCATCGCCGGCTATAGCGACGACAAGCAGCTCTGGTGCCTCGCACTCGCGCTCTGGAACGGCCGCGACCCGATCCTCAAGGAGCGGATGTTCGGCCTCACCAACGAGGAGGGCAATCACGGCGAAGACGTGAAGGAGCTCTATTGGTATCTCGATGGCACGCCGACGCACAGCTATATGCGGATGCTCTACAAATATCCGCAGGGCGCCTTCCCCTATGACGATCTGGTCGAGGAAAATGCCCGCCGCAAGGGCCGTAATCTGCCCGAATATGAGCTGATCGACACCGGCCTGTTCGACGAGCGCCGCTATTTCGACGTCGCTATCGATTATGCCAAGGCCGGCCCCGACGACATACTGATGCGGGTCACGATCGACAATCGCGGGCCGGATGCGGCGCCCCTGCACGTGCTGCCGCATCTGTGGGCGCGCAACACCTGGTCCTGGGATGAAGGCGCGCCGCGGCCGTCGCTCACATCCGGCCCCGATGGAACGGTCGAGGCGACGCGAGACGGCGATGCGCCGTGCCGGTTCGAGGCGCTGCAGCCCGCCGACTATCTGTTCTGCGAGAACGACACCAACGACGAGCGGCTCTTCGAACGTCCCAACGCCGGCCTGGTCAAGGACGGGATCAACGACCGCGTCGTGGGCGGCGATCTTGCCGCGGTGGGCGCGAGCGGCACCAAATGCGCCGCCTGGACCCAGCTCGACATCGCCGCCGGCGCTACCGTCACGCTGCGCTTCCGCTTCGCGCCAGCTGCGTCGGCCAAGCTCGACGCCGCCGCGTTCGACGCCGTGTTCGCCGACCGCATCGCCGAGGCCGACGCCTTTTACGCGACGCTCCAGCAGGGCATTGCGGACGCCGACCAGCGGCTCGTCCAGCGCCAGGCGCTCGCGGGCATGCTGTGGTCCAAGCAATATTATGCCTTCAACGTCCGCCGCTGGCTTGCCGGCGACCCGACCCAGCCCGCGCCGCCGCCGGAGCGCCGCATGGGCCGCGACGGCAATTGGCAGCATCTCGACAATGCCGACATCATCTCGATGCCCGACACCTGGGAATATCCCTGGTACGCCTCGTGGGACCTGGCCTTCCACTGCGTCACCTTCGCGCTGATCGACCCCGCCTTCGCCAAGCGCCAGCTGCTGCTGCTCACCGACGAGCGCTATATGAGCCCCAACGGCCAGCTGCCCGCCTATGAGTGGGCGTTCGGCGACGTCAATCCGCCCGTCCAGGCGTGGGCGGCGCTGCGCATCTACCGGATGGAGACCGCGGCGTGCGGGCAGGGCGACCGCGCCTTTCTCGAGCGGATGCTTCACAAGCTGATGCTCAACTTCACCTGGTGGGTGAACCGCGAGGATCCCGACGGCCGCAACGTCTTCCAGGGCGGGTTCCTCGGGCTCGACAATATCGGCGTGTTCGACCGCTCCAAGCCGCTGCCCACCGGCGGGCACATAGCCCAGGCCGACGGCACCGCCTGGATGGCGATGTACGCGCTCGACCTGATGCGGATGGCGCTCGAGCTATCGCTGACCAACCCGGTCTACGAGGATATCGCGACCAAATATTTCGACCATTTCCTGCTGATCGCCGAAGCGATGACCGACCTCGGCGGCGAGGACGGCACCAAGGAGGCAAGCGGCACCGGCCTGTGGGACGAGCAGGACGGCTTCTATTACGACATGCTCGATCTCGACGACGGCCGGCGGGTGCCGCTGCGCGTCCGCTCGCTGGTCGGGCTGATTCCGCTCTGCGCGGTCGAGGTGCTGAGCGGGCGCACCGCCGAGCGCCACCCGGCGTTTGCCGAGCGCCTCAAATGGACGTTGTCGCATCGCCCCGATCTCGCGCAGCTCGTGTCGCGCTGGTCGGAGCCGGGCAAGGACGGGCGGATGCTGCTCTCGCTGTTGCGCGCGACGCGGATGACTCGGCTGCTCGGCCGCATGCTCGACGAGAATGAGTTCTTGTCCGACCACGGTGTCCGCTCGGTCTCGAAGGTCCACGCGGCGGCCCCCTATAGCTATGATGCGGGCGGCACCCGTTTTTCGGTCGATTACGAGCCGGGCGAGTCGACGACCGTGATGTTCGGCGGCAATTCCAACTGGCGCGGGCCGGTGTGGATGCCGATCAACTATCTGCTGATCGAGGCGCTCTACGAGTTCGAGGCGTTCTACGGCCAGGACATCGTCATCGAGCTGCCGACCGGATCGGGTCACAAGACCTCGCTGGCAGACGTCGCCGCCGAACTGTCGCGGCGCCTGACGACGCTGTTCCTGCGCGACGCCGACGGGCACCGCCCGGTGCTGGGGGCAAGCCCATTGCTGCAGGACGATCCGCACTTCCGCGACCTGATCCCCTTCCATGAATATTTCCACGGCGAGACCGGCGCAGGGCTTGGCGCGATGCACCAGACCGGCTGGTCGGGGCTGGTCGCGCTGCTGCTGCAGCCGCGCAAGGCGGCGGAATAGGCGCGGGCCGTTCCCCGGCGAAGGCCGCGGGGCCCAGGCCCCACGTTGCGTATCGGACGGTGCGCCTGCCAGCTGCTCCGGGCCTGGGCATCGGCCTGCGCCGGGGAACGAGTGGACGGCTCAGAACAGCGAGCCCACCAGCCGCGCCAGATTTTCGAGGAGCTTCTGTAGTTTCGGCCGCTGGCGCCACGTCTCGAGCTCGACCTCGTCGCTCCCCTCGAGATAGCCGCGCTGGACCTTTTCGAGCGCCGCGACCGACGCCGCGTCGTAGAGCAGCAGGCTTGCCTCTTCGTTGAGCTGGAAGGAGCGCAGGTCGACGTTGCTCGATCCGATGATCGCCAGCCGCCCGTCGATGCTGACGTTCTTGGCGTGGAGCAGGAAGTTGCGGAACAGGTGGATGTGCACGCCGGCCTTGAGCAGGTCGTCATAATAGGAGCGCTGAGCGAGGTTGACCATGCGCTGGTCCACCACCTCGGACAGCACGAGATGCACCTCGACGCCGCGCACCACCGCGGTGCGCATCGCCCCGAGCACGTCCTCGTCGGGGATGAAATAGGGCGTCGCTATGACAACGCGCTCGCGCGCCTGGTGCGTCTGCCAGACGAGCAGCGTCTCGAAGCCTTCGAGCGGATAGTCCGATCCGCTCGGCAGCAGCTGCGCCTGCGCGTCGCCTGTGGCGGGCGGGATGTCGAGTTCGCTGTCGGGCAGCGTCTGCGTCTCCAGAAACCAGTCGCCGCGGATCACCGCCTCGATCTCGGCGACCACCGGCCCGGTGACGCGCACGACCAGTTCGCGGTTGACCACGCCCTTGCGGAAAGTCTTCGAGACGAGATTCTGCGAGCCCGCGTAGCCGATCGAGCCGTCGATCGCGAACAGCTTGCGATGGTTGCGCATGTCGCGGCGGGTGCGGTCGCGGAGCAGGCGGAACGGCAGCGCCTCGACGACCTCGACGCCATTGTCGCGCAGCAGGGCGCGCGAGCGGCGGATCCATTTGTGCGAGCCGACCGGGTCGACCATCACGCGACAATGCACGCCGCGCTGGACCGCGCGACCGAGCGCGGCGGCGACTTTCTGTCCGACCTCGTCGTCGGCGAAGATATAGACCAGCAGGCGCACGCAGCGCCGCGCGGCATCGATGTCGGCGACCAGCCGGTCGACGACGCCGTCATAATCGTCGATCATCTCGACCGTGTTGCCGCCGGTCGCGGGCATGTAGCCAAGCCGGCGCGAGAGGTCGGCGATCGGGTCCGCCGCGCCGCAATCGGCGGGCGCCCGGTCTCGCAGGCGCTGCGCGAGCGCATCGAAAAAGGGTCGCAGCGCGCGAAAGCGGTCCGTCCGCCATTTGGGAAAACGCGGGCTGCCGATCGCCAGGAACAGCAGCACGCCGGGCACTGGCAGAAAGAAGATCAGCAGCAGCCAGGCGCGCGCTGCGGCCGGCGGCCGTCGCAGCGGCACGATCGCCACCGCGGCGATGCGGATCGCCCATTCGAGGATATAATAAGCGGTCTCGAGGTGCGTGCTGGATATCGACATCGCCGCCGAGCCTAGCCGCATCGCCGCAGCAGGAACATCGCGCTTTTCGGGCGATGGCGATCCCATTTCGACCGATGCCCGATTAGACGTTGGTCTGAGGACGATAGTCTATGCGGCTTTGGTCCTATCGATCTTAACCGAATTCCCCCAGATGCGATCGACGACCCGGCATCGACGCGGGGAAAAGTCGGGCGATCTGATGGCTTTTGAGGTGCGATTACTGTTTGCGGACGACGGACCGCCTGAGGTGGCCATCCGCTGCGATACGCTTCGCCAGGCGGTAGAGTCGGCGTTCGAGATTGCCGACGATCACGGCACCGGCGTGTCGCACCATCGCCGCGCCACCTGGGTCAACGTCTATGACGACCGTCGCCTCGAGCTGTCGGTCCAGGTCATCGAGGGCGGGCTCAGCGGCGCGCGATCTCAGCGGCGATCGCAGTCCAAGTAAGCAGCACCTCGCCGGTGGCGAACCGCATCTGATGAGCGGCGAAGGCTTGTGCGTCGACGCCAAGATGCGCGATCATCGCGTCGGCCATCTGTTGAATCCGTGTCGCGCGATCGTGCGCGTCGTCAAAGTCACTCATCCCATATCCGGTGGCGTCGCGGACCCCGTGGCCGCAGAGAAACGAGCGATGCATCGGGCGGCATCGGCGGCAGCCGTGATACGGTCCGCGTCGCGGCGGATAGCGTCGCCCCGCGGACGCGTCCCGGACCGCGACCGCGCGCATGTCCCATAATCGCTGCGGTGCGACCAAGGTCTAGTGCGCGGCCGATCTCCCGATTCGCGGCCGGCCGTCGAGGGGCATGGAAGGGGCCGATACCGTCGTCGGACCCCGCCCTTGCTAGCGTGAGACCTGTTTGGCGAAGGCGGTGAGATCGTCCAGCACGGCGGCGCGCCCGCGAAAGGGTCGGGCAATCGCGGTCACCAGCCCGACATGGCCTATGTCGGGATAGCGCTTGCGCTCGACGGCATCGCCGGCGGCGCGCAACCGGCGCTCGAGAGAGTCACTGTTCGATGGCCGGACCGTGCCGTCCTTGTCGCCTGTCGCGAGGAACGCCGGCGGATCGCCGGCGCGAACAAAATTGACCGGCTGCGTCGAGGCAGCGTCGGCCACGCCGCCGAACGTCGTCGTGGCGATCCCGCTATCGAGCGGCAGGAAATCATACGGTCCGGCAAGCCCGATCAGTCCGCGGATACGATCACGATCGGCACCAAGCCAGCGCGGATCGAATGCGAGCATGGCGGCATCATAGGCGCCGGCCGAGTGGCCGGCGAGCAGCAGCCGACGCGGATCACCGCCGTAGCGGCCCGCATGCCCGACGACCCAGCGCACGGCGGCGGCATTGTCTTCGAGGAAAAACGGATAGGCGATTTGCGGCAGAAGCCGATAGTCGGGGATCGCGACGAGGAAACCGCGTGCGGCCAGCGCGCGGCCGACAAAGGCATAGCCGTCCTTGGTGCCCGAATTCCACGATCCGCCATAGAAGAAGACGATCACCGGCAGTGGCGCCGCGCGGGCGCCGATCGGGGCGTAGAGGTCGAGCCGCTGGCGGGGATCCGCGCCGAACGCGACATCATCCGCGACCTTCGCGACGCCGCTATCCTTGGGCACCAGCGTGTCGAACGTCTTGAGCGGCGAGCAGGCGACCGCCAGAAGCGCGAGCAGCGCGCCGATCAGCGGACGGCGTCCGCGCGTTTCGATCGTCACATCCGTCCCTTTGCGCAACATCGCCGTCCCGCGCGCGTCGCCGGGGCTACGGGCTCTAACGACTTGTACGACGGGCGGGATCCACGGATCGGCCGGCCGAAGCGACGTCGCAGGCGACGAGCAGACGGCTCGCCTGGGCGCGGGCCTCGTCGGTGACCTCGGCGCCGGACAGCATCCGTGCGATCTCCTCGCGGCGTTCCGCGGCGTCGAGCAGGCGAACACCGGTGCGCGTGACGATGCCGTCGTGGCGCTTGGCGATCAGGAACTGGCGATCGGCGCGGGCGGCGACCTGTGGGCTGTGCGTGACGACCAGCAGCTGCGCCTTGCCGGCAAGCCGCGCCAGCCGGTCGCCGATCGCGGAAGCCACCGCCCCGCCGACGCCGCGATCGATCTCGTCGAACACCATTGTCCGCGCGCCGCCCGCCTCCGCCAGCGCGACCTTGAGCGCGAGGATGAAGCGCGACAATTCGCCGCCGCTGGCGATCTTGATCAGCGGCGCGAACGGCGCACCGGGGTTGGTCGCAATCAGGAACTCGACGCGGTCGCGGCCGTCGGCGCCCCATTGCGCCTCGGGCAGCCGCTCGACTGCGGTACGGAAGCGCGCGGCATCGAGCTTGAGCGGCGCGAGTTCGCCCGCCACCGCCGCATCGAGCCGGGCGGCGGCTTCGGTCCGCTCCGCGGTCAACATGGCGGCAGCGGCGTCATAGGCTGCGCGCGAGGTGGCGACGTCGCGCTCGAGCGCGGCCAGGCCTTCGCCGCCGGCTTCGATCCGCTCGAGCCGCGTGGCCAGTTCTTCGGCGAGTGCGGCAAGTTCGTCGGGTTGGACGCGGTGCTTGCGCGCGAGGCCGCGCAGATCGAACAGCCGCGTCTCCATCCCCTCGAGCCGCTCGGGGTCGAAGGCGAGCGCGGCGCTGGCCTGGGCCAACGCATCTTCGGCTTCGGACGCCTCGATCACCGCACGATCGAGCGCGGCGAGCGCCGTTGCCAGTGCCTCATGTTCGTGCGCGATGCGGTCGAGCCGACGCGCCGCCTGCCGCAGGCCCGCCAGCGCGCCGGCGGAACCGTCGAGGTGATCCGACACGCTGCTCAGCTCCTCGGCGAGCCGCGCGCCCTTCTGCATCGTTGCACGCTCGCTTGCGAGCATCTCTTCCTCGCCGGCTTCGGGGGCCAGCTGGCGCAGTTCGGCGACGCTGTGCTCGAGCCATTCGCGGTCGCGCTCGGCGGTCTCGAGATCGGCCTGGGCGGCAGCCAGTGCCGCCTCGGCCTGGCGCCAACGGGTGTGGGCCGAAGCGACGGCCGTCGTATCGAATCGCCCGAAGGCGTCGAGCAGCGCGCGATGACCGCGCGCCGCGAGCAGCCCGCGATCGTCATGCTGGCCATGGATCTCGACCAGCCGTCCGCCGAGCTCGCGCAACAGCGCGGCAGAAACCGGCTGATCGTTGACGCTGGCGCGGCTGCCGCCGTCGGCCTTGACGATCCGGCGCACGACGAGGGCCTCGCCGGGCTCGCCCTCGAGGCCGTTGTCGGCCAGCAGCGCGGCGATCACGGCATCGCCGTCGACCTCGAAGCTCGCGGTCACCACCGCCTGCGTCGCGCCGTGGCGGACCAGCGACGTCTCGGCACGCTGGCCGAGGGCAAGCCCCAGAGCGTCGAGCAGGATCGACTTGCCCGCACCGGTTTCCCCGGTGAGCGCACCGAGCCCAGCGGAGAAATCAAGGTCGAGCGCCTCGATCAGCACGACGTCGCGAATGGCCAGCCGGATCAGCATTGGCCGACCCTTACGCGATCAGGCGGCGCAAGAGAACAGGGCACGAACGGCAGACCGTTCCCCCGCCGTCACTTCTGCTTCTTGGCCTTCTCGTGCCGGGCATGACGCGACAGCGCGTCGGGCGCCTTCTTCTCGACGAGATTATAGGCGCGCTCATACCATTTCGAGCCCGGATAGTTGGCGCCGAGCACCGCCGCCGCATCCTTCGCCTCGTTGGGAAGGCCCATGGCGAGATAGGATTCGGTCAGGCGCTCGAGCGCCTCGGGCACGTGCGTGGTGGTCTGATATTTGTCGATCACGATCCGGAATCGGTAGATCGACGCCAGCCATTGCGAACGGCGCTGGTAGAAGCGGCCGATCTCCATCTCCTTGCCGCCGAGATGGTCGTTGACGAGATCGATCTTGAGCCGCGCGTCTGCGGCATATTTGGTGTCGGGATAGCGGCGGATCAGCTCGCCCAGCGCATCGAGCGCCTGACTGGTGATCTTCTGGTCGCGCGTGACGTCGTTGATCTGCTCGTAATAGTCGATCGCGATCAGATAATAGGCGTAGGGCGCGTCGCGGTTGCCGGGATGGATCGACAGGAAGCGCTGTGCGGACTTGATCGAATCCGAATAGCTGCGCGCGAGATAATAGCTGTAGGCGCTCATCAGCTCGGCGCGGCGTGCCCAGATCGAATAGGGATGCTGGCGCTCGACCTCGTCGAACAGCTGGGCCGCGAGCTTATACTGCTTCCGGTCGAGCCGATCGATCGCAAGGCTGTACAGCGTGTCGACGTCGCGCGCGATGAAGCGCGTGTCCGCTTTCTTCTTGTCGCCATGGGCGCAGCTCGCAAGAGGCGCGAAGGCGACCGCGGCAAGGGCGGCGAGGAGGAGCGGACGGGTGGCGAGACGCTGCATGACACGCTCCTTAGCGGCTCGATCCGGATGTGGGAAGCGGCGCGAACGGGGGGTTTGAAAGGTCGTGCAACATTTCGCCGGCGGACTGAATGCGCTCTTAACGCATCTATGCGAGAAGGCGAGCCATGCTGCGTGTGCTGACGCTTTCGACCCTGTTCCCCGACCGCGTCCGTCCGACGTTCGGCGTGTTCGTCGAACGCCAGACGCGCGGGCTCGCGGCCCTATCCGATGTCGAGCTGCAGGTGGTCGCGCCGATCGGGGTGCCGCGTTGGCCGCTGTCGCGGCATCCGAACTGGCGCGGCCTGGCGGCGATTCCGGAGCGAGAGACATGGCAGGGGCTGACGGTACACCGTCCGCGTTTTCCGGTCCTGCCGGGCATGGGGCGGTTCAACCCGCGCGCTCTGGCGTCGACGCTGCTGCCGATGCTGCGCGACGTGCGGCGGGACTTCCGCTTCGATGTCATTGACGCCGAATTCTTCTTCCCCGACGGACCGGCCGCGGTACGGCTGGGGCGTGCGCTCGGCGTGCCGGTGTCGATCAAGGCGCGGGGCGCGGACATCCACCATTGGGGCACGCAGCGCTCGACTGCCAGGCAGGTACGCGAAGCGGGGCTTGCGGCAGACGGGATGCTGGCGGTGAGCGCGGCGCTCAAGGCGGATATGATCGCGCTCGGGCTGCCGGGGGAGCGGATCGCGGTCCATTATACCGGTGTCGATCTCGATCGCTTCCGGCCGGCGGCGGACCGGTCGGCGGCGAAGGCTGCGCTAGGCGTTGCGGGGCCGCTGCTACTCTCGGTCGGCGCGCTGATCCCGCGCAAGGGGCACGATCTCGTCATCGAGGCGATGCAGGACCTGCCCGCGGCGACCTTGATGATCGCGGGGCAGGGGCCTGAGCGCGCGGCGCTCGACGCGCTGGTGAAGGCGCGGGGGCTCGGGGACCGGGTCAAGCTGCTCGGCAGCCAGGCGCATGACGCGCTGCCCGCGTTGGCGGCGGCGGCAGATGTCGGGGTGCTGGTATCGGCCTCGGAGGGGCTCGCCAATGCGTGGGTCGAGGCGCTCGCCTGCGGGGCGCCGATCGTGATCGCCGACGTCGGCGGTGCGCGCGAACTGGTCGATCGGCTCGAGGCTGGGCGATTGGTCGCGCGCGAGCCGGCGGCGATCGCGGCGGGGGTGCGCGCGGTGCTGGCGGCGGGCTATGATCCCCAAGCGGTGCGCGCGACGGCCGAGCGGTTCACGTGGGAGGCGAATGCAGCGGCGTTGCGCGCGCATCTGACAGCAGTGGCCGCAAAGTCCTCTCGTTAGAGGGAGAGGGCGTATTCAGCCGCCCAGCGGCATCAACGCCAAGACGATCTCGCGGCCCTCGGCACGCAGGACGCCCCACGCGCGGGCGGCGGCGCGGCTGTCCATCACCTCAAGGCCAAGTCCCTTGGCCTCGACCGCCTTGGCGAAGGCGGGTGAGGGCCGGCGCAGCGCCGCGCCGGTGCCGAGCAGCAGGAACTCCGGCGTCGGCGCGCGATCGAGCAGGTCGCCCAGCGACGCCAGATCGAGCGCCTCGAGCGTAGGCGCGCTCCAGGCGTGCGCCGCCTCGGGAGTTAGCAGCGCGCCGTCGGGATAGAGATCGGCATCGATCAGGAAGCCGCCGCTCGTGATCTTGCGGATCGCAGGCCCCGAGGCGACGGGATCGGGCGAGAACTTCGCCATTATGGCTTGGGTGCGATCCGCTCGGCGCGCTCGCGCGCGGCTTTCTTCTTGTCGACCGCCTGGTTCATCTGCTTGAACCGCGACTTGTCGATCCCCAGCGTGATCAGCAGCGACGACGACACGTAGATCGACGAATAGGTGCCGACGACCACGCCCAGGATCATCGCCGCGGTGAAGCCGCGCAGCACATGGCCGCCGAACAACAGCAGCGAGGCGAGCGCGAGGATGATCGTCAGCGAGGTCATGACGGTGCGCGGCAGCGTCTCGTTGACCGAGAGGTCGATTAGCTCGCCGATCGGCATCTGGCGATATTTGCGCAGATTCTCCCGAATACGGTCATCGATCACGATCTTGTCGTTGATCGAGTAGCCGATGATCGTCAGCACCGCCGCGACGATGTTGAGATCGAATTCGAGATAGCTACGGAACAGCGCGAAGAAGCCGAAGGTCATCAGCACGTCGTGGAGGATCGACACGAACGTCGCGACGCCGAACTGCCATTCGAACCGGAAGATGCCGAACAGCGCGATCCCGAAGATCGCGAGGAACACCGCGAGCGCGCCGTTGCGGATCAGTTCGTTCGACACCTTGCCGCCGACCGCCTGGACCTGATTGAACACGACCGTAGGATATTGCGCCTTGAGCGCGCCCTCGACCTTGTTGACCAGCGCGTTGTTGGCGCCTTCGTCGGTCGAGGCGGGGAGCGGCAGGCGGATCGACACGGTCTGCGCGTCGCCGAACTGCTGGAGCTGCGCCTCGCCGACGTTGAGGCTGTCGATCTTGCTCCGCACCGCGTCGAGCGGCGCCTGATGGTCGAACTTGGCTTCGATCATCAGGCCGCCGACGAAGTCGACGCCGAAGTTGAGGCCGCGCACGCCGACCAGCACCACCGCGCCGATCGACAGGAACAGGGTGAGGCCGAACGCCCAGCGGCGCAGCGCCACGAAGCCGATGTTGGTGTTGTCGGGTACGATCTTGAGCAGGCGCATGGCTTCAATCCTTGCCGGCCACCCCGGACCTGATCCGGGGTCCAGGGTTGCAGGCGACAGCTTCTGTGGCCCTGGATGCCGGGTCGAGCCCGGCATGACGAGATATGGCGGTGGGCGTCATCAGATATGGATCGCTTGCGGGCGCGCGCGGCGGAGCCAGAGCGCGACCATCATCCGCGTGAACAGGACGGCGGTGAACACCGAGGTGGCGATGCCGAGCAGCAGCACGACCGCGAACCCTTTGACCGGGCCCGAGCCCAGGATCAGCATGATGAACGCGGCGATCGCGTGCGTCACATTGGCCTCGAAGATCGTGCGGCTGGCTTCCTTATAGCCCATCTCGACCGACTGGACGACGCCGCGGCCACGCCGCCGCTCTTCGCGGATTCGCTCGTTGATCAGCACGTTGGCGTCGACCGCGGTCCCGATCGTCAGCACGAAGCCCGCGATTCCCGGCAGCGTCAGCGTCGCGTTGAGCAAGGCCATCGCGCCCAGGATGACGAACACGTTGATGATCACCGCCATGTTCGCATAGACGCCGAAGCGGCCGTAGGTGACGAACATGAACACGACCACCGCCACCACCGCGATCGTCGAGGCGATCACGCCGGCATGGATCGAATCCGCTCCGAGGCCGGGGCCGACGGTGCGCTCCTCGACGGTCTTGAGCGCGATCGGCAGCGCGCCCGATTGCAGCGAGATCGCCAGCGCCTGTGCCGACTGCGCGGTGAAGCTGCCCGCGATCGACGCCGACCCACCGAGGATCGGCTCGTTGATGTTGGGCGCGGACAGCACGACATTGTCGAGGATGATCGCGAACGGCTTGCCGACATTGGCCTGCGTCGCCTCGGCGAAGGCGCGCGCACCGCGGCTGTTGAAGTCGATCGCGACCGACGGCAGATTATTCTGGTCGTAGCTCTGCTGCGCGTGCTTGAGGTCGGTGCCGGTCAGGATTGCCTGGCGCTGCACCGCGATCGGCGCGCCGGTCTGGAAATGCAGGATCTCGTCGCCGATCGGCGGCTGGTTGGCGGCGACCTTGGCGGGATCGGCGGTGGTGTCGACGAGCTTGAACTCGAGCTTGGCGGTCTTGCCGATCAGCGCCTTCAGTTCGGCGGGATCGGAGAAGCCGGGCACCTCGACGAGGATGCGATCGGTGCCCTGGCGGACGATCGTCGGCTCCTTGGTGCCGAGCGCGTCGATGCGCTTGCGCACGATGTCGACCGCGCCGGTCATCGCCTGATCGACGAACTGGTCGGTGCCCCCCTGGGTCGGGGTCATGACGATCCGGGTCGAATCGACCACCGCGACGTTCCAGTCGCGCTGCCCGGTCGAGCCGACCGGTGCGGTCAGAGTCCGCACCTTGTCGACTGCGGCGTCGAGCTGGCCCGAATCGCGGATGAAGAAGGTCAGCGCGTTGTTCGCGGTCGAGATGTCGCCGATGCCGATATTTTCCTTCCGCATCTCGCTGCGGATCGTGTCCTCCATCGAAGACAACCGCGTCTTGGCGACGTCAGCGGTATCGGCCTCGAGCAGGATGTGGCTGCCCCCTGCGAGATCTAGCCCGAGATTGATCCGCGGCGCCCAGCCCAGCCCGAGCGACCGCGCGGTCGCCTCGGGCATCAGGCTTGGGATCGCGAGCAGGATGCCGACGAGCAGCACGCCTATGATCGAGGCGATCTTCCAGCGCGGGAAATCGAGCATGGTTTCCTCGTCTCGCTCAATCGTTCGCGGGCTTCGAGGTGGTGCGCACCTCGGTCAGCGTCGACTTGACCGCGCGGACGCGGACGTTGGGGGCGAGCTCGACCTCAACCTCGTCGCCGTCGATCTTGGTCGCCCGGCCGATCATCCCGCCGCCGGTGACGACGACGTCGCCCTTCTTGACCGCGTCGATCATCATCCGGTGCTGCTTGGCACGCTGCTGCTGCGGGCGGATCAGCAGGAAGTAGAAGATCCCGACCATCAGCACGATCGGGATGAAGCCCGAATAGGCGGCGAGGCCCGATGCGCCGGCGGGCGAGCCTGCGGTCTGGGCGAAGGCGGGGGACGAGAACATGTGCGGTTCGGCCTGGCTGGGGCGCGCTTCGTCGCGATGACGGCGGCCCTGTTGAAGCGCGGGCGCCTACCATGGTGCCGTCACCTCTTGCAAGAACAGGCCGCTAGATAAGGTCGCTGCCGAAACAAGAGCGGCGGGACGCGGTCGCGGCTTGCCAAGCGCGCGGGGCTCGCCTAATGGCCGCCGCCTAGGTCGGGGCGTGGCGCAGCCCGGTAGCGCATTAGACTGGGGGTCTAAGGGTCGCAGGTTCGAATCCTGTCGCCCCGACCAGAGGAAACACCGGAGGTTTCCAACAAAAAGCCGGGCCGGCGACGGTCCGGCTTTTTCGTGTCATCCCGACTTCGCGTGAAATCCCTACACACCGCATCCGATGAGTGAGCGCGGCGCCGCCGTCGCGGGAATGATGTTGGCGATCAATTGACGTCGACGCGCGTCAGTCCCCGTGCGAACTGACGCTGTCGTGCGACATAGCCCTGTGCGCTCAGCGCCAGCCGCGCAATCTCCTCCGCGGTCAGCAGTCGGGCCACCTTGGCCGGCGACCCGATGATCAAACTGCCCGGCGGGAAGCTTTTGCCCTCGGTGACCAGCGCGCCCGCGCCGATCAGGCAGTCGTCGCCGATCACCGCATCGTTGAGCACGCGCGCACCCATGCCGACCAACACCCGGTCGCCGAGCGTGCAGCCGTGCAGGATAGCATGGTGACCGATCGTGCAGTCGGTGCCGATCGTGAGCGGGCTGCCCGGATCGGAATGCAGCATCGCGCCCTCCTGGACGTTCGAGCCGTCGCCGACCAGGATCGGCGTATTGTCCGCGCGGATCACCGCGCCGAACCAGATGCCGACGGTCCGACCGATATGCACGTCGCCGATCACGTCGGCGGAGGGGGCGATCCACGCCGAGCCGTCCGCGGGCAGGGTGGGGGCGACATCGTCGAGAGCGTAGAGCGGCATGGGGCCTCCTTGTCAGGCGATCGCGCGACAGTCGGCGCGGCGAGGCCAATCCGCAAGCGGACATCGCCGGCCATGGTCCCCGGCTGAGGCCGAGGCCCAGGCCCCAGCCTGCTGTTCAAGCGGCGTGTCCGCCACGGATTGCGAGGCTGGACCCCGGCTTTCGCCGGGAAACGGTTGCTTGCGGGAACCGCTACGCCCGCCGGGGGTACAGCCATCATGATCCGCGCGCTGACGCTTGCCTTTGATGATCTCGGCGATCGCCGTATCCTGGCTATCCTGCTGCGCTCGCTGCTCGCGACGCTGCTGGTCTTCGTCGCGCTGGGCGTGGCGCTCGCCTATCTGCTGAACGGCGTCGATCCCTGCAGTCTGCTGTCGGCCGACGACAGCTGCCCGCTCGGCGGCTCGACGAGCGGGTTCGGCGCGCTGCTGCTGACGCTTCTGCTGGTCTGGCTGCTGTTCCCGGCGATCGCGATCGGCGTGATCTCGGCCTATATGGACCGCATCGTCGCGGTGGTCGAAGCGCGGCACTATCCACAGGCACTCGAACAGGCGCGGCCGCTCGGTTGGGCCCGGGGTGCGTGGCTGGGCGTGCGCTCCTCGCTGCGCCTGCTGCTCTATAATCTGATCGCGTCGCCCTTCTATCTGCTGCTGCTCGTGACGGGCGTGGGCACGCCGATCCTGTTCGTCGCGGTCAACGGTCTCGCCTTCGGCCGCGATCTCGGCGAGATGGTCGCCAGCCGTCATGGCGATGCCCCGTCGCGCAAGGCGTGGCTCGCCGCGACGCGGATCGAGCGTGCGACGTTGGGCGCGATCGTCACCGGGCTGTTCCTCGTCCCCATCGTCAACCTGGTCGCGCCCGTGCTCGGCGCCGCAATGGTGACGCATCTCTACCATCGCGGGCGGCGCTAGTCCGGCTGTCGGGCCGCGACTTTCCCCGCTAGGAGGCCGGCGAAAGGGGCAGGGTGATGACGTGGGATCGGTGGTGGCTGTTTACGGTGACGGTGTTCCTGATCGCGGGAACGCCGGGCCCCAACATGCTTCACGTCATGACGCGCAGCGTACGCTTCGGCTTTGGGCGCAGCGTCTGGGCGATGGCGGGATGCCTGACCGCGGTGTTGTTCGCCTGTTCGGGCTCGGCGCTCGGGCTGGGCGCGCTGCTGCTCGCTATGCCGCGGCTGTTCGATGTGGTGCGCTATGCCGGCGCCGCCTATCTGGTCTGGTTGGGCGTCAAGGCGTGGCGCGGGGCGGGGAAGGGCGAGGCCGGGCTCGATCCGGACATGCCGGCTGCAGGGCCACGCGTGCCGTCTTATCGGCTCTATATCGACGCGCTGCTGACCGGGCTGTCCAATCCGAAGCTAATCCTGTTCGCCGCCGCCTTCTTCCCGCAGTTTATCAGCCGTCACGCGCCGGCGGTGCCGCAGTTCGCCATCCTGGTCGCGACCTTCGCGGCGATCGAAAGCAGCTGGTACGCAACCTATGCGGCGGGCGGACGTCGGCTGGCGCGTTGGCTGGCGTCGCCTGCACGGCAGAAGCTGTTCGATCGCGCGACCGGCGGGCTGTTCTTCGCCTTCGGCGTGGGGCTGGTGGCGGCGCGGGTGTAGTGGCGCTCATCGTCATGCCGGACTTGATCCGGCATCTGGAGCCGCAGGCGCCGCGCCCGAAGCCCTAGATCCCGGATCAAGTCCGGCATGACGAAAGGCGGAGGACCCTCCGCCACCCCCGCCCTTGTTGCAGCGCGCCATCTCGGCTATGGGCGCGCGCTGAAACTCCGACAGGATCCGAAAATATGAGCCTCCGCAACGTGGCGATCATCGCCCACGTCGATCACGGCAAGACGACACTCGTCGATCAGCTGTTCCGTCAGTCCGGCACCTTCCGCGACAACCAGCGCATCGAAGAGCGCGCGATGGATTCGAACGACCTTGAGAAGGAGCGCGGGATCACCATTCTCGCCAAGCCGACCTCGGTCGACTGGACGCCCCCCGGCGCCAGCGAGAGCATTCGCATCAACATCGTCGATACCCCGGGCCACGCCGATTTCGGCGGCGAAGTCGAGCGCATCCTGTCGATGGTCGACGGCGTCGTGCTGCTCGTCGATTCGTCCGAAGGCGCGATGCCGCAGACCAAGTTCGTGACCGGCAAGGCGCTGGCGCTCGGCCTCAAGCCGATCGTCGTGGTCAACAAGGTCGATCGCCCCGACGCGCGCATCCAGGAGGTGCTCGACGAGGTGTTCGATCTGTTCGTGTCGCTCGACGCCAATGACGAGCAGCTCGATTTCCCCGTGCTCTACGCCTCGGGCCGCAACGGCTATGCCTCGACCGACATGGATCGCCGCGAAGGCACGCTGATCCCGATGTTCGAGACGATCGTTTCGCACGTTCCGCCGCCCGCCGTGGAAGTCGCCGGCGTGCCGTTCACCTTCCTGGTGACGCTGCTCGACCGCGATCCCTTCCTCGGCCGCATCCTCACCGGCCGCGTCAATTCGGGTGTGGTCAAGACCAACCAGCCGATCCATGCGCTCGACAATGACGGCAAGATCATCGAGACCGGCCGCGCGTCGAAGATCATGTCGTTCCGCGGGCTCGACCGCGTCCCGGTCGACGAGGCCAAGGCGGGCGACATCATCAGCCTCGCCGGCCTGACGATCGCGACCGTCGCCAACACCATCTCCGACGTCACCGTGACCGAGCCGCTGCACGCGCAGCCGATCGATCCGCCGACGCTGTCGATGCGTTTCGCGGTCAACGATTCGCCGATGGCCGGCCGCGAGGGCACCAAGGTGACCAGCCGCATGATCCGCGACCGCCTGTTCCGCGAGGCCGAGTCCAACGTCGCCGTCAAGGTCACCGAAGCTTCCGACAAGGACAGCTTCGAGGTTGCGGGCCGCGGCGAGTTGCAGCTGGGCGTCCTCATCGAGACGATGCGCCGCGAGGGCTTCGAACTCGGCATCTCGCGTCCGCGCGTGCTGTTCGGCGAGGACGAGAGCGGCAGCAAGACCGAGCCCTACGAGACCGTGATCATCGACGTCGACGACGAATATTCGGGCACCGTCGTCGAGAAGATGAACATTCGTAAAGCCGAGATGACCGACATGCGTCCGTCGGTTGGCGGCAAGACGCGGATCACCTTCTCGGCGCCGTCGCGCGGGATGATCGGCTATCACGGCGAGTTCCTGTCGGACACGCGCGGCACCGGCATCATGAACCGCCTGTTCGAGAAATACGGCCCCCACAAGGGCAAGATCGAAGGCCGCAAGAACGGCGTGCTGATCTCGAACGGATCGGGCGAGGCCAACACCTATGCGCTCGGTCCGCTCGAGGAGCGCGGCATCCTGTTCGTGGGCCATGGCGAGCAGCTCTACGAGGGCATGATCGTCGGCGAGAACGCCAAGCCGGACGACCTCGAGGTCAATCCGATGAAGACCAAGGCGCTGACCAACTTCCGCGCCTCGGGCGGCAAGGACGACCAGGTGCGGCTGACCCCGCCCAAGCGCGCGACGCTCGAGCAGGCGATCGCCTATATCGACGACGACGAGATGGTCGAGGTGACGCCCAAGTCGATCCGGCTGCGCAAGCGCTTCCTCGATCCCAACGAGCGCAAGCGCAACAAGCGTTCGGCGGGATAAGCTTTCTTCATACTCCCCGGCTTTGGCCGGGGAGGGGGACCGCCGGCGAAGCCGGCGGTGGAGGGGAAAGGCGCGACCGTCGCTTCGCGCCGGCCCCTCCACCATCCTGCGGATGGTCCCCCTCCCCACCAAAAGGTGGGGAGGATGGTGCTATCCCCGCCGCAGCATCACATTCATCCGTGCCCCGGCGATCGGTTTTTCCCGATCGTCTTGCCAGGCGAAGGCCTCGACATTGGCGATGCGCGCGCCCAGCCGCGTGACCTTCGCCGCCGCGAAGGTGTCGCGCGGGCGCCCGCCGCGCATGAAGTCGACCGTGACCGTGATCAGCTTGGCCGAGGTGCCGGGCTCGTCCTCCAACGCGTCGAGCACGGTGCCGATCGCGGCGATCTCGAGCAGCCCCGCGATCGCGCCGCCGTGCAGGAAGCCCGGGCGGCCGACGACGACATCCGAGAAACCCAGTTTGAACAGCGGCGCGCCGTCGGTATCCCGCGCGGCGGTAACGCCAAGAAAGTCCGCATAAGGCGGCAGCGTCAGGCGGCCAACGCCGATCATTGCGCGTCGGTCATCATGAAGGTCGCGGCGACATGCGCGATCGGATCCGCCGGGTCGCCGTCATGCGCCTGGCCGCGGACGAAGGCGACGCGCCGGGTCAGCCGATAGCATTCGCCACGCCCGACCACGGTGCGCCCGGGGATGGCGGCGCGGAGATAGTCGATGCGCAGGTCGAGGGTCGCCTGCGGCTGGAAGGCGCCGCGCTTGATCCACACGGAAATGCTCGTCGCCATGTCCATCAGCGCGACGATCGGCCCCGAGGCGAGCACGCCGGACGCGATGTCGCCGACCAGTTCGGTGCGATAGTCCAGCGCGAGCTCGACCCAGTCGCCGCCATGTCCGACATAGCGTGCGCCCAGCGCGCCGTTATGCCCGAAGCCGACGATCATGCGGATCGCGGCGTTGGGATCGAAACCGGCGAGGACGGGCGGGGGGCTTTCGGCCATGATCGCCAGCGATAGCCCGCGCGCAGGCGGCCGGCAACGGACGCCGCAACGGCCGCGGTGCTGCAATTTCCCAGACGGTGGTTGCGGCGCGTCGGACGGACCGGCAGGTTGCGCATCTGCCCCGATCGGAGTTTGCCCATGCGCCGTGCCGCCCTGCTGTTATTGCCTTTGCTGATCGGCGCCGCGCCCATCGATTGGGATGCGCGCTTCCAGTCGATCTACGGTACGGAATATCAATGGCGGCTTGCCAGCTTCGCCGAGCCCGAGGGGCAGGGGCAGGATCGCATCATGAGCCCGCATCTGCCCGACGTCTCGCCCGCCGCGCAGGCCGGGCGGACGGCGACGTGGACCAAGGTCGAGGCGGCGCTTGCGGCGATCCCGCTCGACAAGCTCTCGACCGACAATCAGGTCAATTTCGCGGTCTACAAGGGCCAAATTGATGCCTTGCTCGCCGCGCAGCATTTCCAGGAATGGCAGAGGCCCGCCAATTCGGATTCGAGCTTCTGGGGTGATCTTGCCGGCTTTGACGACAAGCCGCTGCGCTCGGAACAGGAATATCGCAACTATCTCGCCAAGCTGGCCGAGGTGCCGCGCTATTTCGACCAGCAGATCGCCAACATGAAGGCGGGCGAGGCGCGTGGCTTCACCCCGCCGCAGGTCACGCTCACGGGCCGCGACCAGTCGATCGCACAGGTCGCGCAAGCCAAGGCACCGGAGGACACAGGCTTCTGGGCGCCGTTCAGGACGATGCCGAGCAACCTGTCTGCGAGCCGTCAGGCGGCGCTGCGGTCGGAAGCGCAGCGCGTCATCATGGCAAGCGTCGTGCCCGCCTATGCCAAGCTGCTGTCCTATTGGCGCGACGACTATGTGCCGCACGCCAACCCCGTACTCGGTGCCGAGCAACTGCCCGACGGCGTCGCCTATTATCGCTCCAAGATCGCGGAATTCACGACGCTCGATCTGACACCCGACCAGATCCACGCGATCGGTCTGCACGAGGTCGCCGCGATTCATGCCGAGATGCTCGGCGTGATGAAGCAGGTCGGGTTCAAGGGCGATTTCCCCGCCTTCCTCGTCTTCCTGCGCAGCGATCCGCGCTTCTACGCCAAGACGCCCGACGAATTGCTCAAAGACGCCGCCTGGATCGCCAAACGCTTCGACGGCAAGTCCGAGACCTGGTTCGGGCACCTGCCGCGAAAGCGCTTCGCGATCGTTCCGGTGCCCCCCGCGATCGCGCCTTTCTATACGGCGGGCCGCGGCGGCGACGGCATTTATCTGGTCAACACCTATGACCTTCCCAGCCGCCCCCTCTATCAACTGACCGCGCTGACGCTGCACGAAAGCGCGCCCGGCCATGCCTTCCAGATCCCGCTCGCGGCCGAGCATAAGGACCAGCCCGAATTTCGGTCGGCGGGCTATATCTCGGCCTATGGCGAGGGCTGGGCACTCTATTGCGAGCGGCTCGGCGACGAGATGGGGATGTACGAAACTCCCTATGACCGCTTCGGGATGCTGTCGTACCAGATGTGGCGCGCCGCCCGGCTGGTGGTCGATACCGGCATTCACCACAGCGGCTGGACACGGGCGCAGGCGGTCGCCTTCCTCCACGACAATACCGCGCTCTCGGATCACGAGATCGCGACCGAGGTCGACCGCTATATTTCCTGGCCGGGACAGGCACTGTCCTATTATCTCGGCGAGAAGACGATCCGCGACGATCGCGCGCGCGCCGAGAAGGCGCTGGGGTCACGGTTCAACATCCGCGCCTTCCACGACGCGCTGCTCGAACTCGGCTCGGTGCCGATGCGCGAGGTCGACCGGATGACCGATCGCTTCATCGCCGGTGGCGGCCGCGGGCCCTATCCCGGCGAGGAATGAGCCGCCGCGTCGCCACTGGCCCCGGCGCGTCGGCGTTCCTATAGAGCAGGGCATTGTCGATACACGCTTAGTTGCTTTCCAGCCGAGGATCCCGATGGCCGAACTCTCCGCACCGCTTGCCGCCGAAATGCGGCGCCTTCACCGCGCGGCGGAGCCCGAGGTGCTCGCGGCGCTGCTGCCCTCGGCGACGCTGCCGCATGCGCAGCGCGAGCGGGTGGTCGGTCGTGCGCTCGGTCTGCTGGCGGATCTGCGGGCGGCGCAGGCGTCGGGCTGGGTCAACAAATTCCTCCAGCAGTATCGGCTCAACTCGTCCGAGGGCGTGGCGCTGCTCAGCCTCGCCGAGGCGTTCCTGCGCGTCCCCGATCCCGAGACCGCCGACCTGCTCATCGCCGACAAGCTCGGCGACGCCGACTGGAAGGCGCACACCGGCAAGTCCGCGTCGGGCCTGGTCAATTCGGCGACCTGGGGCCTGGTGATCGGGCGTGCTCTGGTCTCCGACGAGGGTCGCGGCGGCGTGCTGCGTCGGCTGGTCAGCCGCGCCGGCGAGCCGTTCGTGCGCCAGGCGGTGGGTGCGGCGATGAAGCTGATGGGCGAGGTGTTCGTGATGGGCCGCACCATCGACGAAGCGCTCGGCCGGATGGACAAGCGCGACCAGCGCGGCTTCACCGCCAGCTTCGACATGCTCGGTGAGGCCGCGCGCACCCATGCCGATGCCGATCGCTATCAGGCGAGCTACCTGGATGCGATCCGCTCGGTGGGCCGCCAGCACAACAAGGGCCACTCGATCTCGGTCAAGCTGTCGGCGCTGCACCCGCGCTACGAGGTGGCGCGCTGGCACGAATGCGTCGGCGCGCTCAGCGTCCGGCTCGAGGAACTGGCGCTGGCCGCCGCCGAGGCCGGGATCGGGCTCACCGTCGATGCCGAGGAGTCCGAGCGGCTCGAGATGAGCTTCGAGATCATCGGCGCGGTCGCGCGGCTGCCGGCGCTCAAAGGCTGGGACGGCTATGGCATGGCGGTGCAGTCCTATGGCAAGCGCGCGCGCGCGACGATCGAATGGGCCGATACGCTGGGCCATGCGGCCGGGCGGCGGATGGCGGTGCGGCTGGTCAAGGGCGCCTATTGGGACAGCGAGATCAAGCGCACGCAGGAGGCCGGCCTCTCCGACTATCCGCTGTTCACGCGCAAGGCCGCGACCGACGTCTCCTACCTCGCCTGTGCGGGCGACATGCTCAAGGCGCCGCACATCTATCCGGCGTTCGCCAGCCACAATGCGCTGACCGTCGCGACGATCCTCGAATGGGCGGGCGAGAGCCGCGACTTCGAGTTCCAGCGGCTGCACGGCATGGGCGAAGGGCTCTACGAGCGGCTGGTGCGCGAGGAGCGATATCGCTGCCGCATCTATGCACCGGTTGGCGGGCATCGCGACCTGCTCGCTTATCTGGTCCGGCGCCTGCTCGAGAATGGCGCCAATTCGAGCTTCGTCCACCAGCTCGCCGACGAGACGCTGACCGACGCCGAGCTGCTCGCCGATCCGGCCGAGAAGATCCGCGCGGTCGGCGGCGCGCGCCATCCCTCGATCCCGCTGCCGGTCGACCTGTTCGGCGCGGTGCGGAAGAATAGTGAAGGCATCGATCTGCAGGACCGCGAGACGCTGGCGGGGGTGGTGCGCGAGATCGGGACGCCGTTCGTGCCGAGCGAAGTCGAGGCACAGGGCTCGGGCGCGGCGCGTGGAGGACGTCCCTCGACGACGCTCGGGACGAACGGACTGGAATTTGCTCTTGGCGCGACGGAGGCCGTGACCCGCGCCGCGCGCGCCTTCCCGGCGTGGTCCGCCACCCCCGTGGAGACCCGCGCGCAGGCGCTCGAAAAGCTCGCCGATCTGCTCGAGACGCACCGTCTCGACCTGATGCGCCTATGTGTCCATGAAGCGTACAAGACCTATGCGGACGCGATCGGCGAGGTCCGTGAGGCCGCCGATTTCTGCCGCTATTACGCCAATCAGGCGCGCGGGCTGATGCAGCCGGTCGAGCTGCCCGGGCCGACCGGCGAGCGCAACGTGCTGCGGCTCGGCGGCCGCGGCGTGTGGGCGTGCATCGCGCCGTGGAATTTCCCGCTCGCGATTTTCCTGGGGCAGGTCGCGGCGGCACTCGCAACCGGCAACACCGTCGTCGCCAAGCCCGCGCCGCAGACGCCGCGGATCGCCGGCTGGGCGGTCGCGCTGGCGCATGAGGCGGGCATTCCCGAAGACGCGCTGGTGCTGCTTCCCGGTGGCCCCGAGGAGGGATCGGCGCTGGTCGCCTACGCGCGCGTCGCCGGCGTCGCCTTCACCGGCTCGACGCGCACCGCCAAGGCGATCGCGCGCGCCCTGCTCGAGGGCGACGACCGCCCGATCGTCCCGCTGATCGCCGAGACCGGGGGGCTCAACGCGATGATCGTCGATTCGACCGCGCTGCCCGAGCAGGTCGTCGCCGACATCGTCACCTCGGCGTTCCGCTCGGCGGGCCAGCGCTGCTCGGCGCTACGGCTGCTGGTCCTGCAAGAGGATATCGCCGAGCGCACGCTCGAGATGCTCGGCGGCGCGATGGACACGCTGCAGGTCGGCGACCCCGCGGATCCCGCGACCGACGTCGGTCCGGTGATCGACCAGCCCGCCTATGACCGGCTGATGACCTATCGCACGCAGGCTGAGGCGCGCTGGGTCAAGACGGTTGCGGTGCCCGCCGACGGCCTGTTCGTGCCGCCGACGGTGATCCGGCTCGATGCGATCGACCAGTTGAAGCAGGAATGGTTCGGCCCGATCCTCCACGTCGTGACGTGGGCGGCGGGGGATCTCGCGCGCACGGTCGAGCGGATCAATGCCTCGGGCTTCGGGCTGACCATGGGTCTCCACAGCCGCATCGCGCGCGCCGCCGACGAGGTCGAGGCACTGGCCGAGGTCGGCAATCTCTACGTCAACCGTTCGATGATCGGCGCGGTGGTCGGCTCGCAGCCGTTCGGCGGCGAGCGGCTGTCGGGTACCGGCCCCAAGGCGGGCGGTCCGCACTATCTGGCCCGTTTCTGCGTGGAGCGCGTGACCTCGACCGACACGACCTCGGCGGGCGGCAACGCAACGCTGCTCTCGCTCGACGACGTCGCCGGGATCTGACGCCGACGGCTCTGCGTGAGAGATACCGGTAATCGGCACCATTGCGCGGACCGGCCGGTCCGGTGCATTACCGCCGCATACCGAGCATTCGATTCGTGGAGAGGCAGCGTGGATCTCAACTTCACTTCCGAGGAGGAGGCGTTCCGCGCCGAGGTGCGCCTGTTCCTCGCCGAACAGCTGCCGGCGCGCATTGCCGACAAGGTGCGCACCGGCAAGCGACTGACCAAGGCCGACATGGTCGAGTGGCATGCGATCCTCAACGCGCGTGGCTGGCTTGCCAACCATTGGCCGGTCGAATGGGGCGGGCCGGGCTGGAGCGTCGTTCAGCGCTATATCTTCGACGTCGAGACCGCGCTGGCGCACGCCCCGCGGATCATTCCCTTCGGCGTGTCGATGCTCGGGCCGGTGCTGCTCGAATATGGTTCGGACGCGCAGAAGCAGCATTGGCTGCCGCGCATTCTCGACGGCTCCGACTGGTGGTGTCAGGGCTATTCGGAGCCCGGCGCGGGCTCCGATCTCGCCGGCCTCAAATGCGCCGCGGTGCGCGACGGCGACGACTATGTCGTCAACGGCCAGAAAACCTGGACGACGCTCGGCCAGTTCGCCGACATGATCTTCTGCCTCGTGCGTACCGATCCCAAGGCGAAGAAGCAGGAGGGTATTTCCTTTTTGTTGATCGACATGAAATCCCCCGGTGTCGAGGTCCGTCCCATCATCCTGCTGGATGGCGAGCATGAGGTGAACGAGGTCTTCTTCACCGACGTCCGCGTCCCCGCCGCCAACCTTGTCGGCGAAGAGAACAAAGGCTGGACCTACGCCAAATATCTGCTGACCTACGAGCGCACCAACATCGCCGGCGTCGGCGGATCGATGGCCGCGTTCGACTGGCTCAAACATGTCGCCGGCGCGCAGAAGAAGGCGGGCAAGCCGCTGGCGGTCGATCCCTATTTCGCCGCGCGCCTCGCCAAGCTCGAGATCGATCTCGAAAATATGAAGACGACGAACCTGCGCGTGCTGGCGTCGGTCGCGCACGGCGGCGCGCCGGGTGCGGAGAGTTCGATGCTCAAGATCCGCGGCACCGAGATCCGCCAGGAGATTACCGCGCTGACCCGGCGTGCGCTCGGCCCCTATGCGCAGCCCTTCGTCAGCGAGGCGCTCGACGAGGGCTATAATGGCGAGCCGATCGGGCCGGACTATGCCGCGCCCGTGGCGGCGGAATATTTCAACAACCGCAAGCTCTCGATTTTCGGCGGATCGAACGAGATCCAGCGCGAGATCATCACCAAAGCGATCCTGAGGCTCTGACGATGGATTTCAACCACAGCGACGATCGCCAGATGCTCGCCGACACGCTCGGTCGCTATCTCGCGCAGAAATATGATTTCGAGACCTATAAGCGCATCGCCGTCTCCGAATCCGGCTTTTCGCGCGAGACCTGGGGTGCGCTCGCAGAGTTGGGCATCATCGGCGCCTTGTTCGGCGAGGAGGCGGGCGGCTTCGGGGGCAGCGGCTTCGACATATCCGTCGTATTCGAGGCGCTCGGTCGCGCCCTCGTCGTCGAGCCGTTCCTGGGAACGCTGATGGCGGGCCGTCTGCTCGCCGATCGGCACGACCTGCTCGAGCAGGTGATCGCCGGGACGTCGATCCTCGCCTTCGCGCATTTCGAGCCGCAGGGTCGCTACGATCTCACCGAATTGGCGACCACCGCGGTGCGCGCCGGCGACGGCTGGGTGCTGAGCGGTGCCAAGGCGGTGGTGCCCCAGCTCGAGGCGGCGGACCACATCCTCGTTTCCGCCTGCACGGACGGTGGCCTGGGCAAGAGCGCCGGACTGTCGCTCTTCCTGGTGCCGGCCGATGCGGCGGGCGTGACCGTGCGCGGCTATCCGATGATCGACGGCGGCCGGGGCGGCGAGCTGCTGCTCAAGGACGTCACGCTCGGCGCGGACGCGCTGGTCGGTCCCGAGAACGACGCCTTCGACGGTATCGAGGCGACGGTCGCCGCCGGCATCGTCGCGCTGTGCGCCGAGGCGGTGGCGGTGATGGCGGTGCTGCGCGACGCGACGCTCGACTATCTGCGCACGCGCACGCAGTTCGGCGTGCCGATCGGCAAGTTCCAGGCGCTCCAGCACCGCATGGCGACGGTTGCGCTCGAGATCGAGCAGGCGCGCTCGGCGGTGATCAATGCCGCCGCTGCGCTCGACGGCGATCGCTGGCACCGCGAGCGCGCGGTCTCCGCCGCCAAATTCACGACCGGCCGGGTCGGCACGCTGACCGCCGAGGAGGCGATCCAGATGCATGGCGGGATCGGCATGACCTGGGAGCTGCCGCTGTCGCATTATGCCAAGCGGCTGACGATGATCGATCACCAGCTTGGCGACGAGGACCATCATCTCGAACGCTATGTGCTGCTTGGCACGGAGGCGGGCGAGGCGTGATGGCGACGTCGCGGACAGCGCTTGAGCGGCGTGGTCCGATGCGCCAGAAGACCGTCCGACGAAAGCAGCAGGGAGACATGCCGTGTTCAGCCACATGACGATCGGGTCGAACGATCTCGATCGCTCGAAGACCTTCTACGACAGTCTGTTCGCAGCGCTCGGCGGCAAGCCCGGCTTCGTCGATCCCAAGGGCCGCCTGGTCTATCTCCACAATGGCGCGACCCTGCTCGTCACCACGCCGCTCGATGGCCAGCCTGCGACGGCGGGCAATGGTTCGACGATCGGTTTCGCGGTGGACGGGCCGGCGCAGGCGGACGCGTGGCACGACGCCGGTGTCGCCAATGGCGGCAGGTCGGTCGAGGATCCGCCGGGCGAGCGCACCGGGAATGCCGTGCCGCTCTACCTCGCCTATCTGCGCGACCCCGACGACAACAAGCTCTGCGCCCTTCACCGCATGGGCTGAGCCCGCCTGGCAAGACGCCGCGCTTCCATTGCCTCGGCGCGACGGAAGCGCGGCGTCTTGTCATGATTTAGCGAAAATTGTTGGTGGCGTTTGCCGGCGCGAGCCGACATGGACGCCGTTCATGTTGATGGCCCCGGATCGGACCGGCGCCGGACGAGTAGGAAGGCGCCCCGCCGATGACCATCGATCGCGATCAGGACGGCGGCGAAGAGAACAGCATGGTCGACGAATCCTACCGCCGCGGTTTTCGCGATGGATTCGGCGATGGCCAAGAACAGGCCAAGGGCGGCGAGGAGCCCGACAAGGACGAGACATCCGACGACGATGACAAGGGCGATGGCGATGGCGAGGACAAGGACGGCGACGACAAGCCGCCGCTCTACAAGCGCCCGCTATTCTGGATCATCCTGATCGTCGTCGCCGCGATACTGATCATCAGCGGCGTGCTGTTCTGGCTGCACAAGCGCCAATATCAGTCGACCGACGACGCCTTCGTCGACACGCATATCGTGCGGCTGGCAGCCCAGGTCTCGGGGCAGCTCACCGGCGTCGCGGCGGCCGACAACCGTCATGTCGAGGCGGGCGCCTTGCTCGCCACGATCGAGGCCGACGCAACCCAGGCGAACGTCGCGCAGGCCAAGGCGCAGGCGCTGCAGGCGCAGGCGCAGATCGAGCAGTCGGAGGCGCAGGTGATCTCCGCGCGCGCGCAACGTGCGCAGGCGGTGGCGACCGCGCGCGATCCCGAGGCGCAGGCGGCCAAGGCCGAGGCCGATCTCGCCCGCTATCTCCGGCTGCGCCAGCTCGATGCGGCCGCGGTCGCGGGCACGCAGATCGATCAGTCGCGCCAGCAGGCGGCAAGCGCGGAGGCGCAGGCGGCTGCGGCGCGCAAGAATGTCGCCAATGCCGATGCGCAGATTGCGGTCGCGCAGAAGCAGGTCAAGGCGGCGCGCGCGCAGAAGGCCGGCGCCGAAGCGCAGATCGCGTCCGCGGGCGTCACCTTCAAGCATCTCGACATCCGCGCCCCCGTCTCGGGCCAGGTGGTCAACCGCTCGGTCAACATCGGTAGCTATGTCCAGGCCGGCTCGCAGCTGATGGCGATGGTGCCCGACCAGATTTGGGTGACCGCCAATTTCAAGGAAACGCAGATCACGCTCATGCGGATCGGCCAGCCCGTCGACATTCAGGTCGACGCCTTTCCGGCGGTGCATTTCCACGGCCATGTCGACTCGATCCAGCGCGGCGCGGGCCAAGCGTTCGCGCTGTTGCCGCCGCAGAATGCGACGGGCAATTACGTCAAGGTCGTGCAGCGCGTGCCGGTGCGCATCCTGTTCGACGGCCGCGACGGCGGCCCCGATCCGCGCGCCTATGCGATCGGGCCGGGCATGTCGGTGGTGCCGACCGTCAAGGTCCGCTGAGCTTGGCCAAGGCGGCCACCAAGGGCGGGGGCGGCGGTCCGGACGCGGGCTGGAGCGACGAGCGCTCGGCCGCGGGCAAGCGCAACCCGTGGCTGATCGTGATGGTGATCAGCCTCGCGACCTTCATGGAAGTGCTCGACACCGCGATCGCCAACGTGTCGCTCAGTCACATTGCGGGAACGCTCGCGATCTCGCCCGACGAGGCGACCTGGGTGCTGACCTCCTATCTGGTCGCCAACGCCGTCGTCGTGCCGATCTCGGGGTGGCTCAGCGACGTGCTGGGGCGCAAGCGCTTCTACATGATGTCGGTGCTGCTGTTCACCGTCGCCTCGCTTGCCTGCGGGCTGTCGGGCAGCCTCGCCATGCTGATCCTGGCGCGGATCGTCCAGGGCTTGGGCGGCGGCGGGCTTGCCACGTCCGAACAGAGTTTTCTGGCGGACACCTTCCCGCCCTCCAAGCGCGGCATGGCGTTCGCGGCCTACGGCGTCGTCGTGATCGTGGCGCCGGTGGTCGGGCCATCGCTGGGCGGCTACATCACCGACAATATCAGCTGGCACTGGATCTTCCTGATCAACGTGCCGGTCGGCATCCTGTCGCTGATCCTCGTCCATTTTCTCGTCCAGGAGCCGCCGGCGCTCGAGCGCGATCGCAAGAAGCTGCTCAAGAAGGGGCTCAACGTCGATTATGTCGGCTTCGCGCTGGTCGCGGTCGGTCTCGGCTGTCTTGAGGTGACGCTCGATCGCGGGCAGCGCGACGACTGGTTCGGCTCGGGCTTCATCCTGACGATGGCGATCATCGCCGCCGTCGCGCTGACGCTGCTGGTGGTGTGGGAGCTCGCGCGCAAGGATCCGATCGTCAACCTGCGGCTGCTCGGCAATCGCAATTTCGGCATCTGCTTCGTGATGATGCTCGCGGTCGGCACGATCCTGTTCGGATCGACGCAGATCATCCCGCAGATGCTGCAGGAGGTGTTCGGCTATACCGCGACCGACGCCGGCCTCGCGCTCACCACCGGCGGGTTGGCGGCGCTGGTCGCGATGCCCTTCACCGGGCTGCTGATCGGCAAGGTGCAGACGCGCATCCTGCTCGGCGGCGCGTTCCTGGTGCAGGCGCTCGCGCTTGGGCATCTGA
Source organism: uncultured Sphingomonas sp. (assembly GCF_937859915.1). Classification (GTDB taxonomy): domain Bacteria; phylum Pseudomonadota; class Alphaproteobacteria; order Sphingomonadales; family Sphingomonadaceae; genus Solisphingomonas. The sequence continues at coordinate 65,075 of NZ_CALMAW010000029.1, forward strand.
GCGGGCTCACCGCCGACGTGTCGTTCGGGCATATCGCGATGGCGCGCGTGTTTCAGGCGGTGGCGCTTCCCTTCCTGTTCGTGCCGATCAACGCGCAGGCCTATGTCGGGCTCGATCCGAAGTCGTTCAACCAGGCCTCCGCGCTGCTCAACGTCGCGCGCAATCTCGGCGGATCGGTCGGCATTTCGGCGGCGCAGGCGGTGATCGAGCAGCGTGAGCAGTTTCACCAGTCGCGGATCGTCGAGAGCCTCAATCCGCTCGACCCGAACTATGTCCAGGGGCTCGGCCAGATCGGTCAGCAGCTTGGCGGGGCCGCGCCGGGCGACGCTTCGACCTCGCAGCTCGGCGTGCTCTACCAGCAGGTCACGCAGCAGGCGGCGATGCTGTCCTATATCGACGTCTATCATGTGCTGATGATCGCGGTGTTCTGCATCGTGCCGCTGGCTATCTTCCTTCGCCCCGTTACCGGTCAGAAAGGCGGCCATTGATGCGCCGTTCCGCGCCCCTCCTGCTGTTGCTGCTGGCGAGCGCCTGCACCGTCGGTCCGACCTACAAGGCACCCGAACCGCCGGCGCCGGCTGCCTTCGCCGAGCCGCAGCCGACCGACGGCGGCGTCGACCTCGCCACATGGTGGACAGCGTATGACGATCCCGAGCTGACCCATCTGATCGAGTTGGGGCTTGCCCAGGCGCCGGATCTGCAGACCGCGGAGTCGCGCGTACGCGAGGCGCGCTACGAGGTGATCGCCGCGCGCTCGGCCGGACTGCCGTCGGTCAACGGTACCGGCAATGCCGAATATCTCAAGTTCCAGCAGATCGGCCAAAAGTCGGACATCGACAAGCTCGCGCAGCAGATCGGCGGCGCCCAGGCCGGCAATGCGACGGGCGGGACCGGCTCGAGCACCAATCTCGGTTCCATCCCGCGCGACTTCCACACCTTCTCGGCGGGCTTCGACGCGAGCTGGGAGCTCGATCTGTTCGGCGGGGTGCGGCGCTCGGTCGAGGCCGCGCGCGCGCAGGAGCAGGCGGCCCGGTGGACCGCGCGCGACGCGCGCGTCAGCCTCGTCGCCGAGATCGCCTCCGACTATCTGCAGATGCGCGGCTATCAGGAGCAGGCGCGGATCGCGGCGGCCGAGGCGGATCGCCAGGCGCGTGCGTTGTCGATCCTCCAGCACACCGCGCAGGTCGGGCTGGTGCCGCAGGGCAATGCGATCCGTCAGCGCACGCAGCTCGCACAGGCGCAGGCCCAGATCGGGCCGCTCAAGGCACAGGCCGGCGCGCAGATTCACGCGATCGGCGTGCTGATCGGCGAAGCGCCCGAGGCGCTGATCGCCGAGCTCAACACCGACGTAGCGCTGCCCAAGGTGCCTCCGCAGGTGCCGCCGGGTCTGCCGGTCGACCTGATTCGCCGACGGCCCGACGTGCGCGCCGCCGAGCGCCAGCTGGCGAGCGCCACGGCGCAGATCGGCGTCGCGGTCGCCGACCTCTATCCCAAGATCTCGCTGACCGCGATGCCGCAGCTGGCGACGGCGTGGCTCGGCGGCTTCTTCCTCGGCAAGACCTTCCAGCTGACGGCGCAGGGCTCGGCGAGCTTCCCGATCTTCGATTTCGGCGCCCGTCGCGCCGCGATCAGCGAGCGCGAGGAACAGCGCGAGCAGGCCTATATCCAGTGGCGCCAGACCGTTCTGGGTGCGCTGCGCGACGTTGAGGATGCGCTGGTGCGGATCGCCGGCGAGCGCGACAGCAATGCCGATCTGCGCGGCGGCGTCGCGGCGGCACACCGATCGCTGGCAACGGTCGAGGCGCAATATCAGGTCGGGCTGCAGGACTATACGCCGGTGCTCGATGGCCAGCAGCAGTTGCTCCAGGCGCAGAACAGCCTCGCGCAGAGCGACGTCCGGCTGCGCACCGATCTTGCCTCGCTTTACAAAGCGGTGGGCGGGGGATGGTCCGAAGGTGACGCGCCGCCAATGCGCCCGGCGATCCAGGATGCGCCGAAGAAGCGGTGAAGCGCAGGTAGCGTGCGGAGGGGGTGAGGGTGTTCCCCGGCGCAGACCGGGGCCCAGGCCCCAACTGTGCGGCGGACACTGATCCCGGTAGTCCCGGGGGTTAAGCCCAGCCTGCCGGGGAACTGTCTACGCTGACACAACGCGCCGAAAACAACGCGATTTGCCTTTTGCGCCGCGCCCGATAGGCTTGGCGCATGATCAGCACGGCGGCGGCCGATACGCGCGACCAGGGGCTCAGGCGCGGCATCGGCGCCTTCGGGCTGGCCGCGGCGATCGTCAACATCGTGATCGGGGCCGGCATCTTCTCGCTGCCGGCCGGCATGGCGCGCAGCGCCGGCCCCTATGCGCTGGTCGCCTATCTGCTCTGCGCGCTGGCGATGGGCGCGGTGGTGCTGTGTTTCGCGGAAGCCGGCAGCCGGGTGCCGACCAGCGGCGGCACCTATGGCTATGTCGAGGCGGCGTTCGGGCCGCTCGCCGGTTTCGTCGCCGGCGTGCTGCTGTGGCTGTCGTGCGTGCTCGCGGCGGGGGGCATCGCCTCGGCCTTCGCGGACGCGCTCGGCGGCCTCGTGCCGATGCTGCAGACGCCGGTGGTGCGCGCAGGGGTGATCGTCGTGATCCTGGCGTCGCTGACGCTGGTCAATCTCGCGGGCGTCCGCCCCGCCTCGCGGCTGATTGCGGTGACGACGGTGATCAAGATCATACCGCTGGCCCTGTTCGTGCTCGTCGGCGCCTGTTTCGTTCATCCCGCCAACCTCTCGGCGGGCGTGGTACCCGATGCGGGCGGGATCGGGCGCGCGATCCTGCTCTCTCTGTTCGCCTTCCAGGGGATGGAGACCGCGCTCGGCGCCAGCGGCGAGGTCGCCGATCCGACGCGGACGTTGCCGCGCGCGCTGGTCGGCGCGATGGCGTTCATCGCCTTATTCTATATCGCGATCCAGCTGGTCGCGCAGGGGCTGATGGGCGCAACGCTCGCCGGCTCGCATGCGCCGCTCGCCGACGCGATGGCGACGATCGATCCGCGGCTCGGGCTGCTGCTGGTGATCGGCACCGCGGTGTCGATGGGCGGCTGGCTCGGCAGCGACCTGCTCGGCGCGCCACGGGTGCTGTTCGCCTTCGCCCGCGATGGTTTTTTGCCGGGCGCGCTCGGCCGCGTCTCGTCCCGAACCGCGGTGCCGACCACCGCGATCGTGACGCATGCGCTCATCGCGGCGCTGCTCGCGATCACCGGGACGTTCGAGACGCTGGTGGTGTTGTCGGTCCTGTCCGCCTGCGCGCTCTATGCAGGCGGCTGCGCGGCGGCATGGGTGCTGCGGCGGCGCGGTGTCGCGATGGTCGGCACCCCGCTCACACTGCCCTGGCTGGGCTTTTGGACGCTGCTGGGTTGCGCCAGCATGGTCGCAGTGATCTTGCTTGCGCAGTGGGACGAAATCGGCGGGCTCGCAGCAGCGCTTGTCGGATCGTGCGGGTTATACTGGGTGGCGCGGCGCATTCGCTCCCCGGCGTAGGCCGGGGCACAGGCCCCACGCCTGCAACGCACGTCTTCGCGATTCGGAGAGAGTGGGCCTGGACCCCGGCTTGCGCCGGGGAGCAGAAGGAGTGTTACAACAGCCGATCGCTAGTGATCGGCAGGTCTCGCACCCGCACGCCCGTCGCATGGAAGATCGCGTTGGCGACCGCGGCGGCGGTGCCGACGATGCCGATCTCGCCCAATCCCTTGATGCCGAGCGGATTGACCTCGTGATCGGGCTCGTCGACGAAGATCACATCGATGTCGGCGATGTCGGCGTGCGCCGGCACATGATATTCGGCGAGATTATGGTTCATGAAGCGGCCGAGGCGATGGTCCATCATCGTCTCCTCGTGCAGCGCCATGCCGATCCCCATGACCACGCCGCCGAGGATCTGCGATCGCGCGGTCTTGGGGTTGATGATCCGCCCGGCCGCGACCGCGGTAACCACGCGCGTCACCCGGATCTGGCCAAGCTGCTCGTCGACCTTGACCTCGACGAACACCGCTTGATGCGTGTTGCGCGCCTTCTTGGCGGCTTCGAGCATTTTCGGCGAGCCGGTCTCCTCGACCTCGATCGGGCCGCCCTCGGTGGTGACCAGATCGGTCAGATCGATCGCGCGCGCCGGATCATTCTTTACGCGGATCTGTCCGCCGACGAACTCGACCTGCTCGATCGCGGCGTTGGCGAGTGGCGAATCGTCGATCTTGCGCGCCGCCTTGAGCAATTTCGCTTTGAGTGCGGTGCAGGCCAGCACCAGCGCGTTGCCGATCGACGCCGCTCCCCAGCTGCCGCCCTCGACCGGTGCCTTGGGCAGCGTGGAGTCACCGAGCTGCGCGTCGATCCGGTCGACGGGCATGCCCATTTCCTCGGAGGCGATCTGCGTCATGATCGTATAGGTGCCCGTGCCGATGTCGGCCGAGGCGGTCGCGACCTCGAGCACGCCGTCGGGCCGCAGCCGCGCGCGGACCGCATGCGCCTGGAACAATGTTTCCCACACGCCTGTCGCCATGCCCCAGCCGACCAGCTCGCGACCGTCGGTCATTGCGCGCGGCGCATGGACGCGCTTGGACCAGCCGAAGCGCTCGGCCCCCTCGGCATAGGCCTTGTCGAGCGCCTTGGAGGTGAAGGGTTGGCCGCTGATCTCGTCCTTGCTGGTGTAGTTGACAAGACGCAGTTCGAGCGGGTCGATGCCCACCTCATAGGCGAGTTCGTCCATCGCGATCTCGAACAGGTTGAGCGCGGTCGCGGCGCCCGGCGCGCGCATCGATCCCGGCGTATAGGTGTCGACGGGCGCGACCCGGTAGTCGAGCGCGATATTGTCGCAGCGATAGCCGCGCGCGCACCAGTCGACGATATTCTCCGCGAACGTCTCGAACCGGGAGGTCGCGCCGACGCAGTCCGAGCGGATCGCCTGAAGCCGCCCGGCCTGGTCGGCGGCGATCGCGATGTCGTAGATCACGTTGGGCCGGTATTGATGCGAGAACATCTGCTGCCGCGTCATCACGACCTTGACCGGCCGTTCGATCATCTTGGCGGCGATCGCGGCGAGGAACAGCTGATATTGCGGCCGCAGACCGACGCCGAAACCGCCGCCCATGAAGGGCGCGACGACATGCACCTGCTCGGGTTTCAGCCCGAAGATGCCGGCGAGATAGGTCGCCGAATTCTGCGCGCCCTGCGTCTTGTCGTGGATGAACAGCGATCCGTCGGGCTTCCAGATCGCGGTCGAGGCGAACAGCTCCATCGGGTTGTGGTGCTCGGGTGCCAGCGTGTAGCGACCCGACACGCGGTGCGCCGCCTCCTGATAGACCTTCTCGACATGTGCCTTGGTGTTGCCGAGCGGGTTCGCGAGGTCGCTGCGCGACTTCTCGGGCGAGTAGGTGCCGTCGCCCTTGGGGTTGTAGGCGCCGGCTTCGGCCTCCGTGAGATCGGTGACGTGCGATGCCGCCTCGTAGCGGATGTCGACCAGAGTCGCGGCGTGCCGTGCGGCCTCGAAGGTGTCGGCGACGACGAGTGCGACGGGCTGCTGCGCGAAGCGGATCTCGGCATCGCCGAGCGGGCGGAAAGGCGAGCCCTTGGGCGCGACCATGTCCTGCCAGACCTTGTCCTTGTCGACGACGTCGGGCCGGTTTTCGTGCGTGACGATTTCGATGACACCCGGCGCGGCCCTGGCGGCGGTCGCGTCGATCGCCGTGATGCGCCCCTTGGTGATCGCTGCCGACACGACAACGCCATAGGTAAGCCCCTCGACCGGGAAGTCGGCGGCGTAATTGGCGAGGCCGGTCGTCTTGAGACGGCCGTCGACGCGGCTGAGCGGATCGCCGATGCGGCTGGTCGGGGAGGAGAGGGCGGTGGCCATGTGTCGGTCCTTCAGGCGATGCGCTTGTCGGCGATGGTCTGCGGCGTGCCCGCGACCGCCTGCCCGAGCGCGCGGACGATCACGCGGCGCGCGAGCTCGACCTTGAAATCATTGTCGCCATGGCCGCGCGCGCCAGCGAGGATGCGGTCGGCGACGGTGGCGAACAGCGCGTCGTCAGGTGCCTTGCCTGCGAGCAGCGCCTCGGCCTCCACCACGCGCCACGGCTTGTGCGCGACGCCGCCGAGCGCGATCCGCGCCTCCACGATCGTGTCGCCGTCGATCCGCAGCGCGATCGCCACCGAAACCAGCGCGAACGCATAGGAGAGGCGGTCGCGCAGCTTGAGGTAGGTCCAGTTGTGGCCGCAGTCGAACGCGTCGAGGTCGATCGCGGTGACGATCTCGCCGGCGGCAAGCGTGTTGTCCTTCGACGGATCGTCGCCGGGCAGGCGGTGATAGTCGCCGAAGTCGATGACGCGCTCGCCATCGGGTCCATGGACTTTTACGCGCGCATCCAGCGCCGCAAGCGCGACGCACATGTCGGAGGGGTGGGTGGCGATGCACTGTTCGGACGTGCCGAGGACCGCGTGGATGCGGTTGACCCCGCCGATCGCGCCGCAGCCCGATCCCGGCGCGCGCTTGTTGCACGGCGTCGCGGTATCGTAGAAATAATAGCAGCGCGTACGCTGGTTGAGATTGCCGCCGTTGGTCGCCGCATTGCGCAATTGCGCGGAAGCGCCGGCGAGTATCGCGTGCGCGAGCAGCGGAAAGCGCTCCGAGACCCGCTCGTCGTAGGCGGTGTCGGCATTGGGCACGAGCGCGCCGAGGCTGAGCCCGCCCCCGTCGGTCTCGCGGATATCGTGCAGCGGCAGGCGGCGCAGGTCGACGAGCAGGTCGGGCGTCTCCGCCCCTTCCTTCATCAGGTCGACGATATTGGTGCCGCCGGCGATCGCTTTGGCGCCGGGGCGGGCGAGCAATTGCGCGGCGTCGGCGATCGTCGCGGGGCGGGCATAGGCGAAGCGGTTCATGCGTGCGCGGCCTTGCCCTGCTGGGCCATCACGTCCTCGATGGCGTCGGCAATGTTGGTGTAGGCGCCGCAGCGGCAGATGTTGCCGCTCATCAGCTCGCGTATCTCCTCGCGGCTCGTCGCCTTGCCCTCGCCGATCAGGCCGGCGGCCGAGCAGATCTGCCCCGGCGTGCAATAGCCGCACTGGAAGGCATCATGATCGATGAACGCCTGCTGGAGCGGGTGGAGATGGTCGGGCGTACCCAGCCCCTCGATCGTCGTTACCTCGGCACCGTCGCGCGTCACCGCGAGCACAAGGCAGGAATTCATCCGCTTGCCGTCGATCAGCACGGTGCAGGCGCCGCACTGGCCGTGATCACAGCCCTTCTTGGTGCCCGGCAGCTCGAGCCGCTCGCGCAGCAGGTCGAGCAACGTCACCCACGGATCGAGGTGCAGCGCATGCCGTTCACCGTTGATCGTCAGCGTAACGGGCACGCCGTCGCCGTCGGGGGCGTGGACACGGTCGTCCACCATCGTGTCGGTTGTCATGATATCGGCCCTGTCATGTGCTTGCGGCACCAAGCGAAGCGACAGGCTTGGGGTTCCAATATCGGGCAATAATGACGGGCGCGGACGGGGTCGGTCGGTAGCGGGCGCGGCCCGGCTCCGGCTTCTGTCACAGCGGTCGAGGTGGCCACTATGTGACCCTCGTCCGCGCCCGCCGGCGGCATTCCGCTCCTGCGTGACGCGCTGGTAACGAGTGTTACTAGTCGCGTCAAACGTCTGTTTTGCTGATCGAATTTGACAGCGTTGCCGTCGGACACGCGTCGAGATCATGCGACTTGCGTGAAACGCCGGGAAAGCAAAGACGCGGCCGGCTCGATGCCGACCGCGCCCTCGCATCGTAGTCGAAGCGATCAGAAGCCGAAGTTGACCGTACCCGAGATCGTGCGCGGCGCGCCGATCTGGACGAAATTGACCGCGGTGTTCAGCGGCGTCGCATTGCCCGTGGACGATGCGCCGACGTAGAATTTGTTGGTCAGGTTGGTGACGTTGAACTGCAGCCAGGTGGCGTCGTTCATGCCGAGCGCCTTGAGCGAGAAGCGCGCGTCGAGATCGACCAGCAGGTAGGACGGGGTCTTGGCGCCATAGACCTGGTAGAAGTGCGTCGCGCCGCCAGCGACGTAGCTCTGGTAGACCGGCGTATTCTGGTCGTTGATGTAGCGGGGCCCGGTGCGCTTGATCTGCACGCCGAGTTCCGCCGGCCCGACATGGCCCTCGGCGCGGCCGCCGAAGGTGTAGACCGGCGCGTTGGATTCGCGCTTGCCAGCGGTCGCCGCGAAGATCGCCGAATTGGGGACGCAACTGGTCACGTTCGGCCCGATCGACGTGTTGAGGCCGCTCGGGCCGCAGGTGCCGATCTGCACATTGTCGAGGATCTTCGAGTGCAGGTAGGAGCCGAAGACGTACAGCGAGAGCTGCGGGATCACATTGTAAGCGAGGCTGCCGTCGAAGCCGTATTTATGCACGGTGCCAAGGTTGGTGTAGGTCGAGAGCTGCGCGATCGGATCGTAGGTCTGCTCGATGCGGTTCTTGAACACCGTGTACCAGGCCGCGAACTGCGCCTGGACCTTGCCGCTGCGCATGCGGATGCCGGTATCGAAATTGTCCGACGTCTCGGGCTTCGGGTTCGCCGGCTGGGTGCCGCTCGGATAATAGAAGCCGTTGTAGAGCTGGTCGGTGCCGGGCACCTGGAGGCCCTTCGAATAGCTGCCGTAGACGCTGATATTATGGCCAAGGTCGTAGGTCAGGCCGCCCGACGGCAGCACCTTGTTGAAGTGGAAGTCGCGCTTGGTGACAGGCGACGAGCCCGACGGCAGGCCGGCGGTGGCGCTCACCGAATAGGGGTTCACGCCGAGATAGGAGGTCGCCGCCGCGCTGTTCTCGTCGAGACAGTCGACATTGCCGCTGCCATTGGTCGAGTAGCAGAAATTGTGCAGCTTGCGCTGGAAGAAGGCGGCGCGTGCACCGGCCTCGACGGTCAGCTTGTCGTCGAAGAACTTGCCGCGATACTGGCCGGCGACCTGATTGAGGATCGCGAGCGAGAGACGGTCGCGCTTCTCGAGAACATTGCCGTTGCCGTCGAGGATCGGGTCGCCCTGCGGGAAGACGTTGGTCGGCTGGCCCGAGAAGGTGAGATAGCCCGCCTCGCCGGTCTGGCGGTGATGGCCATAGTCGAGCGTGTAGTTGAGGCGGAAGGTCTGCGACGGGGTAAGGTCGTAGATCAGGTTAGCGATCACGCCGTAGCGGTTGGTGATCGTGTTGCTCGGCGCGAGCAGCGAGACGGTGTCGAGCGTGTCGCCATCGCCGTTGAGATCGTGGCCGACATAGAATTGGCCACCGATATAGCCGTAGCCGGTGAAGGTCTGACCGTTGACGGTCTTGGTATAGGCCTTCTCGTTCGCGGTGACGGTGCCGCCGCCATTGGCATCGGTATATTCGTAGAAGGGATCGACGGTCAGGATCAGCTTGTCGGTGATGCCGAAGCGCGAATTGACGCGGATGTTGCCCGTGCGCGACGGATTGTAGCGATAGTCGTACGCGGTGCCGCAGCTGTTGGCGGTCTGCGCGCCGGGGCCCGCGGCCGTGGTGGTGCAGGCGGGGACGGTGTAGAATTCGTCGCTGGAGCTGTCCGGGAAGCGGTTGCTCGTTGCGGTGCCGACGGTGCGTGCGCCCGTGACAACGCCGGCCGCGCTCAGGATTGTGGTGTCGTTGCGCAGCGGCGCGGACGCCGAGAAATTGTTGCGGTTGTCGTTATAATTGCCCGCGACCGAGATGAAGTTGCCGCTGTCGCCGAGCGGCTGGTAGACCTTGAAATTGGCCTGGTCCTTGCGCAGCTTGCCGATGTTGTTGAACGGCGAGTTGTAATTCTCCTCGCTGGCGGACAGCCAGGCCTTGGTGCCGAACGGGGTGAACACGCCGGTGTCGACGACACCAAATATGCGCATCATGTTATATTGGCCGATCGTGCCCTGCAGGCGGACGTGGAAGTTGTCGGTCGGCGTGCGCGAGACATAGTTGACGGTCGAGCCGGTCGCCGACGGCGTCGGGCTGTCGATGTCGCTCGAGCCGAGCGAGACGTTGACTTGGTCGATCAGCTCGGGGTCGAGCTGCTGGTTGGAATAGATGGCGTAATTGCCGGTGTCGTTGAGCGGGATGCCGTCGAAGGTCTGCGAGATGCGCGACGCATCGAACCCGCGGATCGTCAGGAAGCCGCCCGACGCGCCGTAGCCGTCGTTGTTCTGGAAGCTGACGCCCGGCATCAGGTTGATGATGTCGTCGATCGACTGTCCCGGCGTCTGGTGCGTGATCACCGCCTGGGTCAGCACCTGGCGCGTCTTGGTCGAGTCGGGAATCGACACGCCGTCGACCGCCTTCGGACCCTTGGCACCGGTGACGACGATCGCCGACTGGTCGAACACCTGCGAACCGGTCGACTGCGCGAACGCGGGCGTGATCGCCGCGAGCGCCAGAAGTGAAACAGACGCGCGCGCGCCCTGCTTGAAGATAGACACTGGTAGTCCCCTTGATGCGATTCCCTGCTGGGCTTTCCCAGCCCTGCTGTCGGCGCGGCTAGCGGGCGCGAATGTCAGTTTCGCGACAGTTGCAAAAGGTTGCGGCGCTGTAGCGAGATGGTGTCGCCGTGTGTCCGTGGCGGCACAGTGGCGAAATAGGCCATGGCCGCCTAGATTGGCGCATGAGCACCACCCATTTCTACGAGCCGGCGCAGGGGCACCGCCTGTCGCATGATCCATTCAAGGCGATCGTGGCACCCCGTCCGATCGGCTGGGTATCGACCGTCGACGCGCAGGGCCGGGCGAACCTCGCGCCGTACAGCTTCTTCAACGCGATCGCCGACACTCCGCCGATGCTCGCCTTTTCGTCGGTGGGGCGGAAGGACAGCGTCTCGAATTGCGAGGCGACGGGCGTGTTCGTCTGGAATCTCGCGACGCGCCCGCTTGCCGAACGGATGAACGACAGCGCCGCGCCGCTTGCCCATGGGATCAGCGAGTTTGCGCGGGCGGGGCTGACGCCGGCGCCGTCTCGTCTGGTCGAGGCGCCCCGCGTCGCCGAAAGCCCGGCCTCGCTCGAATGCCGTGTCGTCGACATCCATCGGCTGCGCGACCTCGACGGCGCGGCGATCGACAATTGGCTGGTGATCGGTCAGGTCATCGGCGTCCATATCGACCGTGCCTTTCTCACCGAGGACGGCCTGTTCGACACGTTCGCGGCGCGGCCGATCCTGCGTGCCGGGTATCGCGCGGACTATGCCGAGATCGGGCACGAGGCGAAGTTCGAGATGGTCCGGCCCACCGCCTAATCCCTGCGGGCGAGGCCGCTGGGGCCGCGGCGCGCAGATCTCCTCCGGCCGTATAATAATAGAGACGTCAACGGCTTCCGCCGCGATGCGGTCTCGGCTTATGGTCGCATCTCGATAGGCGGGGCGGGGATGAGCATGCGGCGTGTAACGATGATTGGCGGCGCAGCGGCGCTCACTCTCGCGGCGGCGGCGCACGCCGTGCCGCCACTGGCGACCGACCCCTTCCTTGCGCTCGAGCAGGTCGATGGCGCGCAGGCGCTGGCGACCGTCAAGGGCTGGAACGCCTGGACGACCGACAAGCTCGAGAAGCTGCCTGGCTTTGCAGGGTACCGCGCGCGCGCCGAAACGCTGCTGTCCGATGATCGTAAGATCGCGGCACCCAGCCACATTCTTGGCAGCCGCGTGCTCAACTTCTGGCAGGACGCGGCCCATCCCCGCGGGCTGTGGCGGATCTCGCGGCTCGACGCCTTCGCGGCGGGCAAGCCAGTCTGGCGGACGCTGATCGACGTCGGCGCGCTCGGCAAGGCGGAGGGCAAGCGCTGGGTGTTCAAGGGCGCGACCTGCCTGTCGCCCGCCTATGTCCGCTGCATGGTCTCGCTGTCCGACGGCGGCGGCGATGCGGCGGTCGAGCGCGAATTCGATCTCGACACGGGCGCGTTCATCGCTGGCGGCTTCGCGCTGCCCGCCGCCAAGAGCGGCGTTGCCTGGGCGAGCCCAGACGCGCTCTATGTCGGCACCGATTTCGGGCCGGGCAGCGTCACGGACTCCGGCTATGCCCGGATCGTCAAGCTGTGGAAGCGCGGCACGCCGCTGAGCGCCGCCACGCTGATCAGCGAAGGCCGGACCAGCGACGTCTCGGTCGCTGCCACCACGCTGGTCGACGGCGCGCGGACCTGGCCGATCGTGCAGCGTGGGATCGACTTCTACCGTCACGAACTCCGCCATATCGCGCCCGATGGCCGGCTGGTCGCGTCGCCGCTGCCCGACGATGCGGACGTCGCCGATGTCATCGACGGCCGGCTGATCGCGACCCTCAAGAGAGCGTGGAACGGCCATCCGGCGGGCGCACTGATTGCCTATTCGATCCCGGATCTCCTTGCCGGCAAGCCACCGGCGATCGAGACGGTGTACATCCCCACCACGCATCAGGCGGTCGAGGAGGTGTCGAGCAGCCGATCCGTCCTGTGGGTCAAGCTGCTCGACGACGTGTCGGGGCGGCTGCTCGCGCTGAGGCGCGGGGCCGACGGCACGTGGCGCGGCGATGCGGTCGGCTTGCCCGACAAGGCGACCGTCCACCTGGCAGCCACCGCGCCCGACAGCGACATCGCCTTCGCCACCGTCGAAGGCATGCTGACCCCGCCGACGCTGTTCAGGGTCACACCGCGTGCGGCACCGGTCGCGATCCAGGCGCTGCCGGCACGCTTCGATGCGTCGACGATGACGGTCGAACAGCGCTTCGCCACCTCGAAGGACGGCACGAAAGTCCCCTATTTCCTGGTCCGCAAGAAGGGGACACGCGGACCGGTGCCCGCGCTGATTCACGCCTATGGCGGGTTCGAGCTGGCGCAGACGCCGAGCTACCTCATCTCCGAACCCTATCGCTCCGGCCCGCTCGGCCTGTTCTGGGTGGAGGAGGGCAATGCCTATGTGCTCGCCAACATCCGCGGCGGCGGCGAATATGGCCCCGCCTGGCATGACGCCGCGCTGCGCGACAAGCGCCAGAACGCCTATGACGATCTCTATGCGGTCGCGCAGGATCTCGTCACCACGGGCGTGTCGCAGGTCAAGCGGATCGCCGTCTCGGGCCGCTCCAACGGCGGGTTGCTGGCGTCGGTCGCGATCACGCAGCGACCCGACCTGTTCGGCGCCGCGATCATCGGCTCGCCGCTCACCGACATGAAGCGCTATTCGCACCTGCTCGCCGGCGCTTCGTGGATTGGCGAATATGGCGACCCCGACACGCCCGCCGACTGGGCGTTCATCTCGCGCTACTCGCCCTATCAGGCGCTCAAGCCGGGAGTGAAATATCCCGTCCCGTTCATCTACACCTCGACGCGCGACGACCGGGTCCATCCCGGCCACGCGCGCAAGTTCGCCGCGCGACTCGAGGCGGATCACGACCCGTTCTATTACGACGAGGCGATCGAGGGCGGGCACGCCGCCGGCGTAGAGCCCAAGGAGGATGCCGAGCGCGTCGCGCTGGAGACGGTCTACCTCAATCAGGAGCTGCCGCGATGAACACCCTCCGCCTGCTCGCCGCGCTGCTGCTCGCGACGCCCGCCACCGCCGCCACCTTCGAGCTCAAGCCGACCCCGCAGACCGTCGCCTGGGGTCATTATGACGCCAGCTCCAAGCCGGTGCTGACGATCCAGTCGGGCGACACGGTGGTGATCCACACGCTGCTCACCAACAGCCCGACCGGGCTCGAAAAAGCCGGCGTCGCGCCCGGGGATGTCGAACCTGCGCTCCGCGCCGTGTTCGACGGCGTGCCGCAGTCCGAGCGCGGTCCGGGCGGCCACATCCTGACCGGGCCGATCGCGATCGCCGGCGCGGAGCCCGGCGACACGCTCGAGGTGCGCATCCTCAAGATCGATCTCGCCATCCCCTATGCCTATAACGCCTTCCGCTACGGCGCGGGCTTCCTCACCGACGACTTCCCCTATGCGCGGATGAAGATCGTGCCGCTCGACGCCAAACATATGCTCGGCCGCTTCGCGCCGGGAATCGACGTGCCGCTCCATCCCTTCTTCGGCAGCATGGGCGATGCGCCGCCGCCGAGCTTCGGCCGCTACGATTCCGCGCCGCCGACGATCAACGGCGGCAATATGGACGACAAGGCGCTGGTCGCGGGGACGACGCTGTTCCTGCCGGTCCACGCCGCGGGCGCGCTGTTCCAGGTCGGCGACGGCCATGCCGCGCAGGGCAATGGCGAGGTCGACATCACCGCACTCGAGACGTCGCTGGTCGGCAGCTTCCAGTTCGTGCTGCACAAGGGGGTGAAGGCGCCCTATCCGCGCGCCGAGACGCCGACATCCTATATCGCGATGGGCTTCGACGACGACCTGTCCAACGCGACGCGCAAGGCGCTGCGCAATATGATCGACTTCCTGGTGACCGAGAAGGGGATGGCCCGCGACGACGCCTATATGCTGGTCAGCGTCGCCGGCGATGTCGAGGTGACCGAATTGGTCGATCGCAACAAGGGGGTGCATGTCGTGCTGCGCAAGGCGCTGTTCGCCGGAAAGTGAGCGTTGACCGATCGGTCCCAGCGGTGGCATGGGGCATCGCAGCGCGGGTATAGCTCAATGGTAGAGCACTAGCCTTCCAAGCTCATGTATTTGGCAGTTTTCTGCGGGTTTCGGTTGTAAACTGCAGAAAAATTGGCGACGCGAAATCAACGACTTAGCAAAAGCGCTGTAAACCGATTTTGGAACTCATCGGTCGATGCTCGGAGCGTATCGTGCGCGCTTGGCTAAGGTTGGTTCGGTCTGCTCGTGGTCCAAACTGGCAGCGTGCAGGCCGAGCACGAAGCAAGCACCAGCCGAGCCTTCCTGGAGCTCGATAGAGCTCTCAATGGATGCGAGCAGCGAGCGCACGATCGGCAATCCGAGATCAGTGCCGCCGATTGCGCGACGGCTGGTGAAGAACGGTTCGAAGATGCGTTTCCGATCGGCGGTCGGGATGCCGGGGCCATCATCAGCGACATCGAGTGTGATGCCTTCCCCTCCCGATCGGGCATGCAGGCTGACCCGCGTGGTCCCAGCTTGTCTGCTGTTATCGACCAGAGGATGACCGCGGTCTCAAGCACAGCCGGGGAAACTGCAGCGACCAACGCGCCGTCGACTTCGACCGATACGAAGAAACGGTCGGCACGATAGGCATCGGCCGCGCGACAAAGGATCGGCCCCAGCTCGGTCGCACTCTTCTCCCCGCGCCCGGCCATGTCTGCCCGGGCCAGTTCCAGCAAACGCGTGACGAGCAACGCCAGGCGGTTAGCGTCAGCAGCTACGTTGGCGAGGAAGCGACGGCGATCCGTCTCGTCCATGCTGTCGCCGTGATCGTCGAGGATCTTGATCCCACCACGGATGCCAGCGAGTGGCGTCTTGAACTCGTGGCTAACGGCGTGGGCGAAGTCGCGCAGGTAGAGCGAGCGACGCGCGATCGCTTCGGCCATGCGCGCGAAATCAGCATAGAGCGCCTGGATCTCGACCGCCTCCGTGGCCGGAGACTCTGGATCTTCACCGGCCCCCAGCGCGACGCGACTGGTCGCCTCGCTCAACGCCTTGATCGGCCGCGCGATGCCGCGTGAGAGCAGCCCGCTCAGCACCACCAGCGTGCCGAAGATCAGCGCGATGCCGAGCGGGATCTTGCCACGATCCTCATAAAGTCCTCGGAATAAGGCGCGTGGTGAGCGAGACAGCAGAAGGACGCCCACCACATGCCCGTCGACATTTACTGGCCGTGCGTGATGGATGCGCAGGTCCGATGCGCGGCTTAGCCATTCCAGCGCGTAGCGTTGGCGATACGCGCACGGTATCGGGGAGGCCGTGAAGGGCGCTCGCGACCTCGGGCAGCTCGTAATAGCTCGCACCGGCGTGCGGACTGCTCAGAATGCGCCCCTGCTCGTCGAGCAGCAGGATCGAGGCCAGCGTCGTTCTCGCCGTGGCGCTGAGTGTCTGAGCAAGGCGACCGGCGGCGATGAGCGCATCTGGTGCCAATACGCTGCCGGATGGCACAGGATCGGGGCGCTCCGACAGCACTGGCGTGGCGCGCAGGTCGATGGTCGAGAGCGTGCCGCCTGCCACGCCCTCCGGATCGGCTGGCTGCTCCTCGGTCTCCTGCGCTTCCCTGGCGCCCGGCTAGTCGACAGCTGCGACGGCCGCCATGGCGGCGCCCTGTGCGACCAGCTCGGCCTCGGTCTGGCGGACAAGCGTGTTCTCGTAGACGCGCAGGAACAGCGCGCCAAAGCCGGGCAGCGCTGCCACGGCAAGGAAGGTGAGCAACAGGATCGAGCGGAGCTTGAGCCGCGGCCAATGCCGCTGGATCGGCGCCTTCAGCGTTTCGATCATGTCTCCCAGGCGCCGATGCGATAGCCGATGCCGGGTCGGGTTTCGATCAGGTCCTTGGCGCCGAGCCCGGCGAACTTGGCACGCAGATTACGGATGTGGCTGTCAATCGTCCGGTCGGTGAGCGCGAAGCCGGGGCCACGCAGCCGGGCGACGATCGCGTCGCGCCTGAACACCTTGGAGGGCATCGTTGCCAGGGTGCGCAGGATGCCGAACTCAGTGACAGTCAGCGTCACGATCACACCCGGCCACTGCGCCTGCCAGCCCTCGGGATCGAGCGTCAGACGGCCGTGCTTCAGGGTCGTTGCCGCTCGCTCGACCTCTGGTGGGCGCCCGCTCACCCGACGCAGGATCGCCATCACGCGCGCCACCACCTCCCGTGGGCTGAATGGCTTGGTGACGTAGTCGTCGGCGCCGAGTTCGATGCCGAGGATCCGGTCGATCTCGTCGTCGCGGGACGAGAGGAAGAGGATCGGCGGATCGCCCTTGCCGCGAAGGCGTCGACAGACCTCGATCCCGTCCATCCGCGGCATGTTGATGTCGAGTATTATCAGGTCCGGACGATGCGCTTGAGCTTGCGCCAGCGCTGCTTCACCATCCTCCGCCTCAAGCGTGTCGAGCCCCGCCTCGGTGAGCGCGAAGACGAGAAGCTGGCGGATATGCGGATCGTCATCGACGACCAGGATGGTACGAGGCATGGGGCACAGGATCATGGCTTCGCCGCCTTGGTCAATGGGGCGGGTGCCGGCGGCGCGGCGAGCGTGATGCTGCCATCACAGGACCAGGTTGCAAGGTCGGCCGGTTTGCGCGCAGGCCGAGTAGCTCGCGGCCCGAGAGCCGCTTCGGCCTGCTCGAGCCGACGAGCGCCGCGCCACGTCCAGCTGCGCCAATCGGATTGCTGTTCGACGAGACCACCGTCCTCGTAGGACCAGCTGCCGGTCATCACATCCTCGCGCACTCGAACCACGGGACCCCTTACCGATTGCGGCAGCGGGTGGCGTTCCAGCTCCAGCAATGCGGGCAGCGACGAGGACCCGAGCCGGTCGAGATAGCAAAGGTCGAGCGCTGGCCCCCGACCAACGACCTCACGTGCATGCCGGACGTTCCAGACGGCCGCTACAGAGCCCCAGTCGACAACGGTTGAGACCGCCAACACGGCCGCCGCCGCAATAGCGTTGGTGTTGATCAGCCAGCGAGCGCTTCGACCCGCCAGCATCCGTCACAGGATCAACGCGAGGCCCAGGGCGACCAGCCCCATCCAGAGCAGCGCGGCGATGCGCAACAGCGTTAGCGAGAAGGCTTCGATGTAGTAGCAGGTACGCAGGATCGAGGATGCGACGAGTAGGATGTTTTGCCCGACCCACAGCGTCACCAATCGGCGGATCGCTGGGTTGACGGCGGTAGCCGAGCCCGGCTTCAGCGTCGCCAATACGAACACACCAGCGAGGATCGCGGTGACGATCAGCGGGTAGGCGCCCTGATGTGCGTAGTCCGCCATTGTGGTGCCAGAAGGTAGCCCCGCACCGCTCCACAGGAAGGCGATGTCGAGCTCGTTCTCGATCGCGAAGATGATGTTAAAGAGGCCAAGGGCGATCAGCACCGAGGCCATAGACGCGCCCGGCAATGTGATTTCGGCATCAGGCAATGCGGTGACGATGCGGGTAGGCCAGCGGCTCGGGCGAAGGGTCGGCCAGTAGAGCGCCATCATCGCCATCCAGAAGACGACCTCACCTATGGACGGCGGGCAAATCGCTGCGAAGACGCTCGCGATGATAGGGTTGGCGCTGGCGAACAGCGCTACGAAAAGCGCGCCCATCGTGAGCGGTAGCGCCAGGATCGCGGCCACCGCGCGCGCCCTTATCCGCCCTCGATGGGGACGCAAGCGAAACAGGCGCAGTAGGTCGATCAGCGGCGTGATGGGACCCGTCACGCCATGCGCCAGGACGCGCACCAACCAACGCCAAGCGTCGTCGAAGCGCGCCACTCGGGGAAGCAGTGCAGCAATTGAAATCGCTACCCAGAACAACATCCAGTCGATCAGTCCCGGAGCGTTTGCCGCGATCAGCGCGAAGGCGCCGGCCGCCCCTGCTGCGAGAAGCGCGGGACCGCGTCGGAGCGCGGGCCGGACAGCAATCATCACGATCGTCCACGCCAGCATTAAGCCACCCAGCCAGGACCCTACCTCGCCGCGAAACAAAGCGTCCGCCGCCGCGATAAGCGGCAGGACGACCACTATCTTGGCGAGGAACAAATAGCGTACGTTACGACGTTGCATGGTCTCCCGATCAGCGAGAGACAGGCTGCCGCCATGTCATGCAGCGGCTGTGCCGATGGCCAAGGAGACAAAGTGCAGATCGCGTGCAGGAGGCGATGTCGCGCACTGCCACGCGTTCCTCGATTCCCCCGCCGAGCCCTCGATGCGCCTACGGCGGACGGCGGAGACCACGATCGGCGTCTGCCGCCGTGACACGGTATTTCGGGCGAAGCACGATCTCAAGAAAATGTGTCAGGGAAAGGCCTAAACCGTCAGACAATGACGCTTTCCACCGTGTCAGGAAGGACACCGCTGACACAGGTTCGGAATTAGGCGCAATACCGCTAATCTGGGGCAACCAGATTAGCTTGCGGATTTCGCTTGTCGTGGCTGCCGAGGCAGCCACTTCTCGTGTCATCACCGTTTCCGGTGCGATCACGCGAAGCGTCCCTGACATGTTTTGTCGTGCTTCGCCCGGGTCCTCCCATGCGGCCGAGGCCACATCTCCGGAAGGCGCATAAACACCGACAACGCGGATGCCGCGGCAGCGGCACGGCGTATCGATTTACAGGGAAGATAGCTCGCGATTGCGAAGCCTGAGGCGATAAGAAAAGCCGCGGACGGCCTCCGTCGACACGATGGCCGTGTAGGCGAAATCCTCATGCGGAGGCGTTCCCATGCCCGTTCGTCCAAGCGATCTCGTATCCCGCGTATCCATCCTGATGTGCCAGCCGATTATGGCTGCGATCGCATCGGAAAACACCGTCTCGCTGAAGCCTATCGGTGGACTCCCAGCGCCATGTTTTCAACTGCCGGATCTCCACACGATCATCGCCGCGACGCCCGTCAATGCGATCGACATTTTTCGTGCCGAAGCGATCGTGACCGCCGTCAAGAACGGCGTCGACGTCGCGTTGATCAGGCACGGGATGTGGCCTGAAACGATCGATGAGGTAAGCGTCGACGTGGTCCTAGGACGCAGCTGCCCGGTCTTTATGTTGTGGCACCTGTTCCCGTATCTGACCCCTAACGGGGGCTACTGGTTGGTGCCACCCAAGATCGGTGCCGGACCCTCGGTCATGGTGGACGAGCAAGGCCTCTCTCCGTCTGCAATACCGCCCTATCACGATGCCGACGAACGAGCTGCCGGCGTCGGACGCGCTGCTCGAGAAACCGTGCTCGCCGTGCGCCGACTGCGGCGCTCGTAGGGCAATCGCAACGACAACGATCGCCTCGCGACATACCTGCTCGCGAGGCGCCGTTGACGACGGAGACCGGCCAAGCGCCGACCTATTCGGAAGAGGATGACTGGGAAGATTTGGAGGCGAAGGTGCTTCGCCCGAGATGAGAAAATCGAAGGTGAGGCTGACCCCCTAAACGAAGGACAGCATCATGAAGACCTTTACGAACAAGCGCGCGGTGGCGTCCGCGTTTGAGCATCTGATCACGACGGCCAACTTCTCGGCCAAGCCTGATCGGATCCTGATCCAGGCATGCACCGGGAAGGCCGGAGACGCGGTCGAATTCGACGACGAAGATGGCCTCGACAAGCTGCACGTCATGATCGATGACGCCGGCCGGATCACCGTCGATGTCGGCATCGCCACACACTGGACGACCCAGTGGCAGGGCACGTTCCGGCCCGCCCGAACAGCGTCGGGACTACTTGTGCTGACCGGCCGGCAGCGTGGCAGGCCGGCATACGTTTGCGTCGAAGATGGGCGCCTGCATATTGACCGCGACACGCCCTTCCTCTCGCTCGCCGACGAGGCCGCGGCAGTCGCGGAATGCGCTTCCGAACTGGCCGCGTACTCCGTGGGAGGCCGCTGAAATGGTCAAGCGTATGTCGTCTCTCGGTGCCTCGCCGGTCAGCCCTGCATGGTCGGACGCCGCCGTCATCAACGCCGACAAACCCTTCGACGAACGCAACCCTCACACCTGGCTGCGTTTGCGCGGGACACCGACCGGAACGGCGGGCCTTCGGGTGCTTCATGGGACGCTACGCCTTAAACTCGGCGACCGTCCGCAACGCCTCAGCGTCGAGGAGTTCTGTCGTCGTAAATGCAGGCCGGTGGACAGTCCGGATCCGTTGGCGACGACCGCGCTGCGTGCGGAGGTGCTCGTCCCAGCCGGCGTCGATGACGCCTATGCCGACCTCGCCTTGCTACCTCGGCTTATCGACCATTCGTTCGCCCGCGAGGCTAGCGGCGCGACCGCGATTCTATGCTACTGCACGATCACCGACCCCGGCGTCCGGCATCTCCACCAGCAATGGAGTACTGGCCGGCAAATGGTTGCCGACCTGGTAGCCCGCTTCAGCGTGCCGATGCTGCTGGTCCAGCATTCGCCCGAGCGGAGCGGGTCAGGCAACGCCCCGCATCTTCATATAATGGGAGCCGTCAGGAAGCTGTCGTCGCGAGGCTTTGGCGTCCAAGTCTCAAGCCTAGTGGGTGACAAGGCGCGCGACGTGTTCGTGGCAGCTTGGCGAGACCATACTCAGGTTTGACGTAGATCCTGAGCGGCGCGACCACGACCATGCCGTGTCCCGCCGCCCGAGGCCGCGCCGCTGATAAGGAGGGAATTTGGGAAGGGTTGAATGAGGACCGGGAGCTTGAGGGAAATGTCCTTCAGCAAGGTCCGAAGGAGACCAACACCATGATGACGACCCCGATCGATGAACTAATCATCGCCGCCTATATGCGGGCGCTGTCGATCGCTTTCGAAGGCGAGGCCGCGAGCAGCAACAGGATCTTCACACAGGCTAGCATCGGCTTCGATCCCGTCGTCATAGGCGAGCGCTGCCGCCTGATCGACGCGGCCGCCGCCGAAGCCATCGTGGGGATCTTCGATCCTAAGCGTATCCAAGACGGACCCGCCTTTGTTGGCATTTGCCTCCGTGACCGAGGTATGGTCCGGCTGGATACCGGACATCTGTGGATGTCCTCTGACGAACGTGCGGTTCTGATCGCGTCCGATGGCTATCTGAAAGTTGAGAGCGGCCGATTCGTCCGCCATTCCGGCCGACCGACGCGGGATTTGACGCAAGGTAAGGCTCGAGCGCGCCGCAAGCTGGCTGAATTAGCGTCGGTTCGTTCGAGCGAAGGCGTCCTCGTAGTGTCGATGGGGTAGGACCGCACGACATTAAGTTAATATAGTCTATTTAGACCTATGTGCATATGTCAGTTATACATTGGCCAGCATTTCGACTGAGTGGCGACAGCATCTTAGTCACTAGCATGGACGGGCTCGGACGAACTGTTCTTGAGCCGGCAGATATTTCGTCGGCTTGATCTCATTAAGTCCGACCTCTTCGGTGCTAGATTGGCTGTCCCACTCATCGGAAGCACCAGTAACTAGACTGGGAGATCCCCTTCAGGTGAGCCCGGCTCCGCCACGAATTTGCCGATTGCTTGCAAAAGCGCAACGAGGCGGCGATCGGCAACGTCGGTACCGTTGCTGAGCGAAGCCGCGAGGCGCATAATCGCGCCCATCCGCTGTTCCGCATCGTCGGCTGCTTCCATAGCATCGTGATCGTCCGGCTGGATTTCGAGAAATTCGAATAGTCGATCAACCGGCTCTGTGCGCAGAGCGAGTCGGCGATGGGCGGCGAGGCTGACCACAGGCTGTGAAACCGCGGCCCCTTCGATTATTTTGCTGTAACTTCCGTCGCTTATGCGCCGCGCAGCGATGGCGCGCGACAATCTCACAATCTCGCGTTCGCTCATTCGACTTTTGGCTTTCGGTCGGCTCATATTCGTATTAGTATTCGAATATGATTGAAATGGAAATGGTGCTGGCAGAAGCCGCCTCCTCGCCGCAAGGTCTCCTGATGCTCGCCCCGGTGCTTCAGAACTGGCTTCATCCGCACGGGGAGGGGGCGCTGTCATCGAACGTCGGCGCTGCGGACCTCGCATTCCAACGTTGGTTCCGTTTCAAGGAGGCCTATTCGCCTCGCATCGTCATGGACGCGATCCGCGAGAACGGCAGGAAGGTTCAGCGTTGCATCGACCCGACCGGAGGCTCCGGCACGACCGCGTTGGTGTGCTCTTTCCTTGGGATCGAATGCGACACCGTCGAAGTGAACCCCTTCATGGCCGACCTCATCTCCGCGAAGACCCGCATCTACGACACTGCGAGTCTTGCCGTCGACGTTGCCGAAGTGATCGCCGCGCGACCGAAGTCGGACTCGCTCGCGCGCTACGCCGAAGCCCCGGCCACGCTCATTGAACCCGGCGAAAACGAGCGGTGGGTCTTCAATCTGGCGGTGGCACGTCAAATCGGCGCATTCGCCGACGCGATCGAGCTCGCCGATCCCCGCAACCAGCCGTTCCTGCGCGTGATGCTGGGTTCGATCCTGCGCGATGTCAGCAATGTCGTCGTGAACGGGAAGGGACGGAAGTACCGGAAGGGCTGGGAGCGGCGCATCGTCACCGCCGCCCAGGTCGTCGACCGCATGAGAGACGCCTGCAAGGCGGCCTACGGCGATGTCGTTCGCTACAGCTCCCGCCTCGAGGGCGAAGCAGTCGTGCACCTCGGAGATGCCCGCGAACTGGTTGCCGATCTGCCCGACGCTGATTGCGCGATCTTCTCCCCGCCGTACCCTAACAGCTTCGACTACACCGATATCTACAACCTCGAGTTATGGATGCTCGGCTATCTGCGATCTGCCGCCGACAACAGGGGACTGCGCCTAGCAACGATGCACTCGCACGTGCAGCTCAACCGACCCGGTCGCGTACCGGCCGGCCGGTCTTCGACATTGGAGGCGGCGTCGATCGGGATCGAACGCAACCGCCTCAGCCTCTGGCACCGCGGAATACCGGAGATGCTCAGCTCCTACTTCGCCGACATGGAAGGTGTGATCTCCGACCTAGCTAGCGTCATCCGGCCGGGTGGACTGATCACGGTTATCGTCGGCGGCAGCAGCTACGCGGGCGTCGCCGTGGACGCCCCCACCATCATCGCCGAGCTCGGGCGCAGCATGGGCCTGGAACTCGTACGCCACACAAATCTGCGGTCGATGCGGCTTAGCGCACAGCAGGGGGGGCAGTTCGGACTTTCCGAAGATGCCGTCGTCTTCCGCTGCTGACGCGTCTCAGCGTTTGAACGTCGAGACGATCGCCAGAACCTTCCGTGCGTCTGTGAAGTGGCCGACGGACAGACCCTTGGCCTTCATGTCATCGATCGCCTGCGTCACGCCGCTTTCGTGATAGTCTTTCTTGACGTCCAACGGTCGGTCGCCCGCCTCGGCGAGAGTCGCGGTATCGAACCCGTCCGGCCAGCTGTCAGCCAGCGCCGCCACCGACAAGGCCATCCAGGAGTCGATCCGGCCGCCTTCGTTCACTAGCAGAGCGACGCGAGCGCGGTTGCGGACGCGGGCGCGCCGTCGGGGTTCGCCCTCTAGCCAGGTCTCGACTTCGGTCGCAGCCTGAGCCCAGTCGTCAGGCGGTCGATAGGCGTAGTGCCGCTTCCTGATCTGTTCCACGCCCAATTCGAGCACCATCAGTGTCAGCGCGGTCAGGAAGACGAGCGCCGCTTCGCGCCGGACGGGATCGACCGCGACGTGCGCCAAACCGAACGACACGATCAAAACGCTTACGACGAAACCGCGCAGAAGCGTGGACACCCTAGGCAATCCCACGATCCGACTAGGCGGTACCGCGGGATCGACGTCCGGCAGGGGCAGCTCGATCTGAACGACCCTATTGAGATAGTCCTCTGCCAGGGGCCCGGCTTCGACGCCGTCCACGGCGAGGTGAGCGACGGCGTCGCTGGCGATGCTCGTGAGTAGGACCTTCCGATCGTAGGCTAGCAGGAATGCCAACCGGTTCGCGCGCGGATGGGCCGAAAGTTGAGCGATAGCGCTCAGGACATCGGTGACGTGGCCGGGGGTGCAGCGATCCAGGTCCTCAACGAGGACTATGAAGCGCGAACCCCACGGCTGTGCGGCGCCGAGAACGTCGAAGTCGTAGGCAAACCGCTCCACTGAGCCGATCGCGTCCGTGCCCGTCGGACCTAGCAGCGCAGCGAATCCCGCCGCGAACGGCTTCGAGATCTTCGAGAAGGCGTAACCGATGACTGGGAGCCCGAAGAGCCCCAACCCGGCGGCGAGCTTCGTCGGGTCGGACTCCACGACGCGCTTGGTCAGGTCGCGGACGTCGGGGAGAAGATAGAGCGCAATGATAGTCAGGAGCGGCGTCAGGATCGCGAGAACCATCGGCAGCGACTGGCGCCGGAGCTTCGCTAACGCGATCCGCCAAGATGCGCTCTGCCAGTCGCGGCGCAAGGCGGTGGCGATTGAGAACGAAAGGTTGGCCAGGAACTGGTCCTGGGTCGAGCTGCGCCAGGCGCTGACGAATACCTCGCGATGACGTCGAAAACGCGTGAGCTGCTCGACCGCAAGAGCGAGTGCACTCGACTTCCCCGTTCCCCAGCCCCCGTCCACGCCGATGACCACCAAGCCGGCCCCGCTCTGCGCGTCGACGATCTTCGCTAACGTTTTTCCGAAGCGGCTCCGGCCATATCGGTCGTCGCCGGCCCGCGTGACGGGCGTCGTCCCCTCAAGAAGGAGCGTCGCCTTCCTACGCGCCATGTCTAAGCGACATGGCGGTGGCGCAGGCTGTTCGGCGCGACCGCGCACTCCTGCGAAGACGGGACGGATGTCGGGCAGGAGATGCAGCTCATGAGCGCAGGCGGCTCTCCCTGTCCCGTCTCGGCGACGGCGATCGCCAGCTCTCGCTGGATACGGCGTCCCGCCGCAGTCGGGCTTCCTACCCGCGTCCCGATCGCCTTCAGACGCGCTGTGAAGCCGTTGGCGGTCACCTTGACCTGAACCTCCCGCTTGTCGGCAGAAACAGAAAAGCCGGTCTGATTAAGCCCCATCTCAAAGCGCAGATACATGTAGACCGCATTGCGGTAGATGATGCTCGCGTTCGGCCTGAGCGACCCTGCATCGAACATCAGTGCGCCAAGGCCGCTGGCGCGGTTCAGGCCCGCGTGGAAGTTCGACAGCGCGTTCTCGAGCTCGGTCATTCCACTCGCCGACCAGTTCGCAGACGGCTGCCGGCACAGTTTGATCGGGACCACGTGCACGGATCCGGCGCATGGAATCCTGACATGCGCGACGCCGGTCGTCGGATGATAGGTGACCGAGACGTCGTCGGCATACTGCTTGTCCTTCAGCGCGTCCTCGTGGCCTTGGACGTTGCCGAGATCCGACGCCCCCGGCAACAGGTTCGCTCTGGAAAGCGTCCGATTGCAAAGGTGGATCGAGCCCTGCACGAACTTTCCGTGATTGAGCTTCACGGGCACCCCCTTCGCGGCAGCCGATTGCCGCAGATAGTCGATGCTTACCAACGTCACCGACTGACCGTTCGCGAGTTGGCCCTCAGCAAGGCGATCCAAGAGCCAATCCAGGACCTTCTCGATGAACTCCGTCCGGTCATCGAAGGCGGCATGGGCGAAACCGTATTTCGCGCGCGCCGCGGAGATCGCAGCTGAGTCGAGCGCGCTCATGCGGCGCGCCTTGCCTGAAGGAACTCGAAGTAGAGCGCGATGCTGTCGCGAGCATCCGGCCTAAGGCCATCGACCTCGTAGTCTGCGACCTGGCGTGCGGTATTGGCCGCCTGGTTGTCCGTCACGATGTTCCGAATATCGCCCCTGCGCAGCCGGTCGTCGCGGAAGAGGGCGTCTTGCTGAACGATGTCGTCGGCGTCGTCGGGGTCGAGCTCCGCGAAGCCTATCACTAGGTCCCGGACGAACCGCGCCGTGGCCCTGCCCCAGCTTGTGGCCCGCAGCCGGTCCGCGACCCGTACGCCGTCGTCGGTGATCCAGTAGCCGTTGGCGTCCCATCCCAGGTCGGCGACGCCGTCGCGCGTCTCCGTCGCAACGAAGCCTCGCACTACGAGGGCAACAACTTCGTCCTGCGCTTCGGGATAGAAGGGACGGTCGCGGTGCTTAAGGATCTTCGGAACCGGCTGATCCATGCCATGCACCGGCGTGAGCACAGCGCAGTAGAACAGCAATAAATGCAGCCTCTCCTGCGACACCGGAGCAAGGCCGAGGCGCCCAGCCTGCTCCAGCAAGAACAAAAGCCATCCCTGGAGGCGGTGGGGGCTCCCCCCAAACTGGATAGGATCCGCTTCGGTCATTCGTCGCCGCCGGGGGCGGAAGGCTCCGGGGCCGGCGGGGAACCGGCTACGGCGTCCTCGAACCGATCGTCGTAGAACTTTTTGTTCAGACGGTAGGCCTTGGTCTCACGAGCCACGTTGAGGAGGTTGAGCGCGCGCGCGCGCCTGATCTCGGTGGTCTCGAGGTTTTCCGTGGTCCCGAGAAGCTGTGCGATCATCTCCTCGCGTGTCAGGTTGCTCGAGGCCAAGAGCACGTTATCAGGATCCGCGCTTGCATAGTCGCGCAGCAGGGCGCCAGCCTTCCCCACGAAGAAGGCGTCGAGGCTGGCCTCTGGCGTCTCGACGACGAGCATCGAGGGCCTGCGCTCCGACGCGACCCGCAGCAGCGCCATCCGGAATGCGAGGTCAATGAACTCCTTCTGTGACTCAGAAACGGCATCCGCATCGACGCGTTCGGTCGGCGAGCCCTCAGCTCCGGAAGCCAGATATACCTCGAACGCGGGCCAGTCGATCTGCTCGTCCGACTGGGCGACCTTGCCTTTCCGGTCCGATCGGTAGCGGAGCTCGCAGTCCTCCACCATGAAGGAAGCCGCGTAGCTTTCGAAGGCCTCAATTATCGCGTCGCTGCGTCTCTGCACGTATTCTTGAGACCGCTGGACAAGATCGTCGTGCCGCTGGACGTGCGCATCGAGATCCGACCGCAGCGAAAGCACCTCCGCTTCGATCCCCTCGAGCTTCGCTTGCAGCTCGAGCGCGAGCCTTGATCGCTCGGCCAGCGTCGAGAGTTGGTCTCGTCGACGCCGCGCCTTGTCCAGCCTTGCGGTTGCATCCAGAAGATCGGCGTTCGCCTTCTGGTAGGCCTCGCGCACTTCCGACGACCGCTGGTCGATGCTCATCGTCGTCTGCCGGGCCGTCTTGGCCTTCGCTTCGGCGGCATGCAGTCGCTCGAGAATGGCGTCACCGAGAGCCGGCACGTTTTCGGGAAACGAGGTGTCGGCCTCGCAAACAGGGCACTGATGCCGCTCCATGAGGGCCCGTGCGCGATCATAAGCGCTCTTCTCGGTATTGCCGCACACGAGGCAGCCCTCATGCGATTGCAGGGCCTGAAGGATGAGGTCCCCCGGTGACCTGACCTCAAGGAACGCCTGCTGGAAGTAGGCGGCCTCCTCGCGGCGAAGAACCGTCTGCGCGTCGAACGCCTCGGCGCGCGCGCGCAGCGCCGCATTCTCAAGATCGTCCATTTCCCTATTGAAGTAGGACCGCTGAGCATGGAGATCGTCGCGCGCGCTTTCCAGGTTCGCGACTTCGCTTACAACGAGCCCCAGCTGCTCACCCTCGCTCGTCGGCTCGGGCAGGTCGGCAAGCCTCGAAGCGAACTCGTCTCGGTCCTTGTTAAGCACCCACAGCCGGTTGCGATACTGGCTGTCGGCCCTAAGAAGATCGTTGCGGGCGGCCGAGATGGCCTCGGACAGCTCTTCGTCGACCAGCAGGATCCGCAGGATGACGAACTGGCCGTCCGGGTTCCAGATCAGCGGGACCTTGTCCTCGAGGAAGAATATCAGGTTCCTCACCACGAAGTCGAAGTCGTAGCGATAGCTGCTCGACTCGCGGGTCTTGGCGCTGCTCACGTTGAAGCCCATCAGCGTAGCCAGCACATCCATGAGCGCTTCATCCGTCGCCACCGGATCGATCGTCGCGAGAGTCTCATGTCCGTCGAGGGAATAGCCGATCAGGGCGAGATCCTTCAGGGACCTTTCGATCCTGATCGTCCTGTCGCCGAACTTGAACGTGGCTGACGCGGTGGCGGACATCGCGTCGTCGGCCGCGCGGCGCCGGAAGAAGTCGAAATTTGTGCTCCGTATGACCGTGGCCTGCTTACGCCCCGGGCGGATCCGATCACCCTTAGCGGGATCGTAGGGGCCAACAAGCATGCGGAACACGACGTTCAGAAGGGTCGTCTTGCCGACGCCGTTGATGCCGACGATCAGGTTCACGCCAGGAAGGAAGCGGTGAGCGAACCCGCCGGAATGTTCATTAACGTATGGTTCGTATCCGCTGACGGAAAGCTCCGTCAGGCGTGGAAAGACTATCTCGCGCAAATTCGTGAACCCCCAGCGATCCGCAACGTGTGACTCGCCAAGAGCGACAGAGGTGGCTCGGCAAATCTGGACAGGCTGCTAAATGGAGTTTCTGCCTGAAGGTGGCCAGCATGGCTGCCGAACAGGAGATCAGATGACGAAGCGAACACGCCGGAACCACAGCCCGGCTTTCAAGGCGAAGGTGGCCTTGGCTGCCGTGAAGGGCGAGAAGACGCTGGCCGAGCTGGCGCAGCAGTTCGACGTTCACCCGAACCAGATCACGACGTGGCGTGGCCAGCTGCTGGAAGGGGCCGCGACGGTTTTCGGGTCGGAAGGCCATAGCGAGCCGGCCGAGCCGGCGATCGACGTGAAGACGTTGCACGCCAAGATTGGCGAACTGACGTTGGTGAACGATTTTTTGTCCGGGGCGCTCGGCAAGGCGGGACTGTTGCCGAGCGCAAAACGATGATCGACCGTTCGCACGCATTGTCGGTGACACGGCAGGCGCGGGAGTTGGGGATTAGCCGCGGCAGCGTCTATTATCTGCCCAGGCCGACCACGGCTGCTGACCTCGCGATCATGCGGCGGATCGACGCGCTGCACATGGATTTCCCGTTCGCGGGCAGCCGGATGTTGCGCGACCTGCTTGCCGCCGAAGGCATCAAGGTTGGCCGGCTGCACGTCTCGACGCTGATGAAGAAGATGGCGATCGAGGCGATCTACCGGCGGCCGAACACCTCGA
>NZ_CALMAW010000030.1 GCF_937859915.1 uncultured Sphingomonas sp.
CCTCACCACGCCCGCGCAGATGGGCGAGCTGTTCAAGGCGCTCGCGCTCACCGCGCCGGGCTGGCCGGTGCCCGCCGGCTTCGAGGGAGACCCCGCATGATCATCTATCGCGACGCCGTGCCCGGCGATGCCGCGACGCTCGCGGCGCTGTTCGCGCAGTGCTTCACCGACACGTTCGGCGCGCTCTACGATCCCGCCGACCTCGCCGCCTTCCTCGCCGGCCAGAGCGCCGCGCAGTGGGCGGCGCAGCTCGCGGACCCCGGCTACGCGATCCGCATCGGCGAGGACGGCGACGCGGCCGTCGCGCTGATCAAGCTCGGCCCGCCCGCGCTGCCGGTCGCGCGGCCGCGACCCTCGATCGAGCTGCGCCAGCTCTATCTCCTGCCCGCCTACAAGGGCAGCGGTGCCGCGCAGGCGGCGATGGACTGGGCGATCGCGACCGCGCGGACCCGCGGCGCACAGGATCTGTTCCTGTCGGTCTATGTCGACAATCACCGCGCCAGGCGCTTCTACGAACGCTATGGCTTTGAACGGGTCGGCCGCTACCAGTTCATGGTCGGTGCCCATGCGGACGAGGATGATCTGATGCGGCTCGCGCTATGACGACCGATACCATCGAGACGATCCGCGCCGCGGCGCTGGCGGGCGTGCCGCACGGCTTCTTCGGCCGCCGCGGCGGCGTCTCGACCGGGATCTACGCCGGGCTGAACGTCGGTCTCGGCTCGGACGACGATCATGACGCGGTGGTCGAGAACCGGCGGCGGGCGAGCCACGCGGTCAAGCCGGGTGCGACGCTGGTGACGGTCCATCAGGTCCACAGCGCGCTGGCGGTGGTCGCCGAGCCGGTGGCGGACGACGCCCGCCCCCGGGCGGACGCGCTGGTCACCGACCGGCCCGATCTCGTCATCGGCGTGCTCGCCGCCGACTGCGTGCCGGTGCTGTTCGCCGATGTCGACGCCGGCGTGGCCGGCGCGGCGCATGCCGGCTGGAAGGGCGCGATCGGCGGGGTCGTCGCCTCGACCGTCGCGGCGATGGAGGCGCTGGGCGCGCGCCGCGAGCGGATCGCCGCGGCGATCGGCCCGTGCATCGCGCGCGCCAGCTACGAGGTCGACGACGGCTTCCTCGCGCGCTTCTGCGCGGATGACCCCGAGAACGAGCGCTTCTTCATGGAGGGCCGCGCGGGCCACCACCAGTTCGACATCGAGGCCTATGTCGTCGCGCGCTGCGCGCTGGCGGGGGTGCGGCGGATCGAGGCGCTGGGGCTCGACACCTATGCCGACGAGCAGCGCTTCTTCAGCTACCGCCGCGCGACGCACCGCGGCGAGCCCGGCTACGGACGCCAGATCGCGATCATCGGGATCCAGGGCGAATCGCGACTCACTTCTGTCTAACGATAGCCATCGCTTCTATCCGTCATGCTGAACTCGTTTCAGCATCCCCTCCGCTGCGAGCGTGCCCCCTGGAGCGCGCGGGATGCTGAAACACGTTCAGCATGACGTCTCTTCGGTCGCGGCGAACCGCCCGCCGCTGAACGTCGATCCGCTCCAGTTCCCCGGCGCACGCCGGAGCCCAGGCCCCACGCGCCTGATCGAGCGCCGCCCCAGCCCCGATCCGCGGGCCTGGGCCCCGGCTTCCGCCGGGGAACAGCCTGGCAATGCGCGCCTCACCCCTTCGCGCACACCGGCGCGCCCGGCGAGGCGCGGGAGATCGCCATCGTCATCTCCAGTTCCCCGGCGCACGCCGGGGCCCAGGCCCCACTTCCCTATTCGATCGGCACGCCCGCCACATGCGCCGGGCCTGGGCCCCGGCTTTCGCCGGGGAACAGCCTGGCAAAGCGCCGCGCCTCACGCCTTCGCCCCCAGCTCCGCCGGATCGGTCAGCGTCGCCACCACCCAGCCATTGCCGTCGGGGTCGGACAGCATCGTGAACCGCCCCCAGGGCTGCTCGTCGATCGGCGTCACCGTCACCCCCCAGCCCCGCCAGCCGCGCATGTTCGGCGTCGATGTCGGCGACGTGGACGAGCAGCCCCTGCTGGCCGCCCGGCGGCATCTTGTCGAACCAGGTGACCAGCGCGATCGACGAGCCGCCGGTCTTGGGCTGGAGCTGGATCCAGCGCATGTCCGGCCCCATCGGCATGTCGCGGAGCAGCGCGAAGGCCATCACCTCGGTATAGAAACGCAAAGCGGCAGACGGATCGGATACGGGGATCGAGACGACGGCGATCGACATCGGAATGTCCTCCCACTTCGGCTAGAGCTGCAGCATAGCGCGAAAGTGCCGCGAATCCGAGAGAGATGCCATGACCGACGACACCACGTCCAACACCGAAGCCGATCTGTCCGGCGCCACCCCGCGCCGCCGCCCCAAGGCGGCGGTCCTCGAAGTCGGCGGGCGGCGCCTGTCGCCCTCGACGCTGATGATGGGCCACGCCTTCGACCCGATGCTGTCGGAGGGCTCGCTCAAACCCCCGATCTTCCTGACCTCGACCTTCGTGTTCGAGAATGCCGCCGCGGGCAAGCGCCACTTCGAGGGCGTCACCGGCAAGCGCCCGGGCGGCGCCGAGGGGCTCGTCTATTCGCGCTTCAACGGCCCCAATCAGGAGATTCTCGAGGACCGGCTCGGGATATGGGACGACGCCGAGGACGCGCTGGTCTTCTCCTCGGGCATGTCGGCGATCGCCACGCTGATGCTGGCGCTGGTCAAGCCCGGCGACGTGATCGTCCATTCGGCCCCGCTCTATGCCGCGACCGAGACGCTGATCGGCCGCATCCTCGGCCGCTTCGGCGTCACCTTCCTCGACTTCCCCGCGGGCGCCACCGAGGCGGAGATTGAGTCGCTGATGGCGCGCGCACGCGCGCAGGGCCCGGTCTCGCTGATCTATCTGGAGAGCCCCGCCAACCCGACCAACGCGCTGGTCGACGTCGAGGCGGTCTCGCGCGTCCGCGACCGTTTGTTCGCGAACGACGAGGCCAAGCCGCCGATCGCGATCGACAACACCTTCCTCGGGCCGCTGTGGCAGCAGCCGCTCAAGCAGGGCGCCGACCTGATCCTCTACAGTCTCACCAAATATGCCGGTGGGCACAGCGATCTCGTCGCCGGCGGGGTGACGGGCAGCAAGGCCGCGATCAACCCGATCCGGATGATGCGCAACACGATCGGCACGATCACCGATCCGCATTCGGCCTGGATGCTGCTGCGCAGCCTCGAGACGCTCGAACTGCGCATGAGCCGCGCCGGCGAAAGCGCTGTGAAGGTGTGCGAATTCTTCCGCGACCATCCCAAGATCGAGAGCGTCGGCTATCTCGGTTTCCTCGAGCCCGGCACGCGTCAGCGCGACATTCTCGACCGGCATTGCACCGGGGCGGGCTCGACCTTCTCGCTCTACCTGAAAGGCGGCGAGCGCGAGAGCTTCGCCTTCCTCGACACGCTCAAGATCGCGAAACTCGCGGTCAGCCTGGGCGGCACCGAGACGCTGGCCTCCGCGCCCGCGGCGATGACGCATCTGTCGGTGCCCGACGCGCGCAAGCAGGAGCTCGGGATCACCGACAATCTGGTGCGGATCTCGGTCGGCGTCGAGAATGCCGACGACCTGATCGCCGACTTCGACCAGGCGCTCAAGGCGGTGTGAGGGGTAAAACCCTCTCCCTCAGGGAGAGGGTTGGGTGAGGGTGTCCACCCTCACCCCAGCCCTCTCCCCGCCGGGGAGAGGGGGTTCAGCTCCCCCACTCCACCACCCGCCAGCCGCGCGTTGCCGCCAGCGCGCGCATCTTCGCGCTCGGGTTCGCCGCGACCGGTTCGTCGGCCCATTCCATCACCGGCGCGTCCGAGGCGTGGTCCGAATAGAAGCGCACGCGCACCGACTCGCGCGCGATCCCCTCATGCGCCATCCACGCCTCGATCATGCGCAGCTTGGCGGGGCCATAGGCGTTCTCGCCGTCGATCTTGGCGGTGACGCGCGCGTCGAGCCCGATGATCGAATTGGTCGCGATGACGTCGTCGAAGCCGAGTTTTTCGGCGATCGCCTCGACATAGAGCCTGTAGGAGGCGGTCGCGAGCACCAGCCGGCGGCCGGCGGCGCGATCCTCCGCGATCTGGCGCAGCGCCCCCGGCAGCGTGTTGAGCCGCAGCGTGCGCTCGGCGAAGCTCGCGGTCAGCGGGGCGAGATGCGCGCGGGAGATGTGGCGGCCGAGCAGCAGGCTCTGGTTGATCTCCTTGAGCCGCGCGCGCGTCATCAGCTTGCCCGCGTATCCGAGCATGGCGAGCAGCGCGACCGGCAGCAGCAGCAGCCGCCACGGCGCGCGGGCGAGCGCGGCGTGGATCAGGAACGGCGTGAAGGTGCCGGTGCGCGTGATCGTGCGATCCATGTCGTAGATCGCGAGCTCGGTCATGCGAATGCCTCCTCGAATGCCAGCCGTTCCCCGGCGAACGCCGGGGCCCAGGCCCGCACCCGAAAGCGGGCGCTGTATTTGCCACATACGCCGGACCTGGGCCCCGGCTTCCGCCGGGGAACGAGGAGGCTCATGCCCGACCCTCCAACACCGCTTCGGCGAACGCGAAATCAATCATGCGAATGCCTCTTCGAAGCAGCGCCGTTCCCCGGCGAACGCCGGGGCCCAGGCCCGTACCCGACAGCAGGCGCGGCGCCGACCACAGGCGCCGGGCCTGGGCCCCGGCTTCCGCCGGGGAACAGGGAGGCTCATGCCCGGCCCTCCAGCACCGCTTCGGCGAGGTCGAGATCGGATGGCTTGTCGACGTCGACCGCGGCGAGCGGATCGCTCAGCCCCACCATCCGGACGGTCGCCCCGAGCCCCCGCCCCGCCCGCGCGACCGCATCCGGCAGCGTGATCGTCCGCGTCAGCGCGCGCAGCAGCAGCCCGACGCCGAACTTGGCGATCAGCTTCCAGCCCTTCTTGCGGTCCTGTTCGACCGAGGCCCAGGTCTCGATCACCGGCAGTGCGGCGGGCCCGGCGAACCAGAACAGGTTGGCGCCGCTCCAGTCGCCGCCCTTGAAGCGCAGCCAGGTCCGTTTGGTCTGCGGGAAACGCGCCTCGACGATCCGGCGCTCGACCATCCCGACCGCGACGTCGGCGCCCGCCGCGCCCGCCAGGAATTCGGCGATCGTGGCGGGGGTGAGCAGCGCGTGGTCGGCGGTGGTGACGAACAGCGGAAACGGTGCCGCGCCGCTCGCCAGCGCCGCCGCGATCGAGC
Source organism: uncultured Sphingomonas sp. (assembly GCF_937859915.1). Taxonomy (GTDB): domain Bacteria; phylum Pseudomonadota; class Alphaproteobacteria; order Sphingomonadales; family Sphingomonadaceae; genus Solisphingomonas. The sequence continues at coordinate 5,209 of NZ_CALMAW010000030.1, forward strand.
GCGCGATGCCGTCGCCCGAGCGCAGGAAGCCGATCCGCGTGTCGGCAGGAAGCGCGGCGGCGATCGGCTCGATATCCTGAGTCATCACCCAGACCGTGTCGATCGCGGGCGTCGCCAGCAGCGTCGCTGTGACCCGTGCGACCATCGGCGTGCCCGCGACCGGGATCAGCGCCTTGAGCGTTTCCCCGCGCGACGCGGCGAGAGCATCGATGCCGGGCCGGCGCCCGGCGAGCAGCAGCGCGGTCAGGCCAGCCATGACACGATCGCCTTGCCGCCGCGGCGCTGGAGATAGGCCTGCGCCAGCCGCACGACATGGAACAGGCAGGACAAAGCGGTCCACCAGGCGACCCCGAGCAGCCCCCAATCGGGCCGGGCGACGAGCAGGCTGGCGAACAGGATCACGACATTGGGGTTGCGCCGGGCGGTGACCAGCCGGAAGCGGCTGTCGGCGCGCTCCCAGACGTGGATGTGCATTTTGAAGCTGGCAATGAACGCGCCCTCGATGACGCGCTGCACGACATAGCCGACGACCAGCACCGCCATGATCTTCCACAGCGTCGCGGTGGTGAACGCCAGCCCCCAGCTGCCCAGCCCGATCCCCCACGCCCAATACCAGAAGGGCGGATGGACGAGATCGACGCCATGATCGAGGATATTGCCCCATTCGGAACTGGTGCCGGTGCAGCGCGCGAGCTTGCCGTCGACCGTGTCGAACACCATGAAGACCAGCCCCACCGCCAGGCCCGTCGCGAAATGCCCGTGCAGGAACAGCAGGAAGGCCCACACGCACAGCGCGATGCCGACCAGCGTCACCATGTTGGGCGTGATCCGCGCATAGGCCGCCCAGCGCGTCAGGTGGAACGCCGCGCCGCGCCACAGATAGAGCGTCAGCACGTCGGTCACGCCCTTGTAGGAGGCGTCGTAGCTCGCCTTTTCGATCGCGGGCACCGCGGCGGCGTCGAGCGGGACGAGATAGGCGTCCTCGCGCTTGCGCAGCGTGGCGTTGTAGAGGCTCGACTCGGTCTCGGCGCGCTGCTCGACGAGCCCGAGACCGGTGGGGAGCGCCGCCCCCGTCTCGATCGCCGCGATCACCGCCGGCGCCTGCGACGCGTCGGCGAGATGGACCAGCGCCGGGCGTCCGCCGCGCGTCACCGCGCGCCCCGGCTGGTCGCGGACATGCGCCAGCCAGGCCGGGTCCCAGGCGAAGCCGAGATCGGCGACGATCAACGGCCCGCGCTCCGGCATCCGGTCGACCGGCACCAGCCCGGCCTTCGACGCGAACCGGCGCGCGCGCTCGGCAGGCGTCAGGCCGAAGACGCGCGTGTCGTTGCGCCCGGCCTCGAGGAAAGCGACCTTGCGATCCGTCATAGATACTCCATGACCCGGCTCTTTGGCATGTTTCCCTGCCAAGTCCATCCGTTGAGGGCGATCGAACGCTTGCCGGGCGAAACGATCTGCCGCATTCTGCGCGGCAGATGACAGCTCAGGCCGCCGACTTCACCCAGGATGATCGTACGCTTCGCTTCACCGGCGAGTGGACGCTGCCGCGCCTCGGCTCGGTGCCCGCGCGGCTGGAGAATCTCGACGGCACGCCCGATACGGTCGACCTGTCGGGGGTCGAGCGAATCGACACGGTCGGCGCCTGGCTGGTCCACCGGCTGCAGCGCGATCACGCCGTGCGGATCGAGGGCGCCAGCGAAAAGGCCGAGCATCTGATCGGGCAGGTCGGGACCGTCGACCGGCCGTTCCAGATCAAGCCCGACGACCTCCATTCCTTTCAGCGCTCGCTCGGCCGGATCGGCAAGTCGACGATCACCGCGGGCCACACGATGGTCGGCCTGCTCGCCTTCTTCGGCGAGACGCTGATCGCGGTCTGGCAGGTGATCCTCAATCCGAAACGCTTCCGCGGCAATGCGGTGATCCGCCAGTTCGAGGTGGTCGGTGTCGACGCGCTCGCGATCGTCGGGCTGATGAGCTTCCTGATCGGCATCGTCATCGCGCAGCAGGGCGCGATCCAGCTCCGCCAGTTCGGCGCCGAGGTCTATACGATCAACCTCGTCGGCCGGCTCACCTTCCGCGAGCTCGGCGTGCTGATGACCGCGATCATGGTCGCGGGCCGCTCGGGCTCGGCCTTCGCCGCGCAGATCGGCTCGATGCGGCTCGCCGAGGAGGTCGACGCGATGCGCACGATCGGGCTGTCGCCGATGGAGTCGCTGGTGCTGCCGCGCGTCACCGCCGCGATCCTGATGATGCCGGTGCTCGCCTTCTACGCCGCGATGCTCGCGCTGATCGGCGGCGGGCTGTTCAGCTGGTTCGCGCTCAACCTGCCGCCGGTGACCTTCGTCGCGCGCATCCGCGAGGTCGTGCCGATGACCGACGTCTATCAGGGGCTGATCAAGGCGCCGGTGTTCGGGCTGATCATCTCGATGGCGGGCTGCTTTCAGGGCATGCAGGTCGAGGGCAATGCCGAGGCGGTCGGCTTGCGCACCACCTCGGCGGTGGTCCAGTCGATCTTCCTGGTGATCGTGCTCGACGCCTTCTTCGCCGTCTTCTTCGCGTCGATCGGCTGGATATGAGCGTCGCCGCCACCGAGCGCACGCCGGCCCCCGCCTCGCGCGACGACGATTGCATCATTCGCGTCCACGGCCTCACCAACCGCTTCGGCGAGCAGGTGGTGCACGAGAATCTCGATCTCGACGTCCGCCGCGGCGAAATCCTCGGCGTGGTCGGCGGATCGGGCACGGGCAAGTCGGTGCTGATGCGCTCGATCATCGGGCTGCAGGAGCCGGCCGAAGGCGAGATCGACGTGTTCGGCGAGCCGATGGGCGACCGCACCGACGTCCAGGCCAAGGAGGTCCGTCGCCGCTGGGGCGTGCTGTTCCAGAACGGCGCGCTGTTCTCGACGCTGACCGTCGCCGAGAACGTCCAGGTGCCGATCCGCGAATTCTATCCCGCGCTCGACCAGATGCTGCTCGACGAGATCGCCTCCTACAAGATCGTCGCGACCGGGCTGCCCGCCGAAAGCTCGAGCAAATTCCCCTCCGAACTGTCGGGCGGGATGCGCAAGCGCGCCGGCCTCGCCCGCGCGCTGGCGATCGACCCGGAACTGCTGTTCCTCGACGAGCCGACCGCCGGCCTCGATCCGATCGGCGCCGAGGCGTTCGACGCGCTGATCAAGGGGCTGCGCGACCTGCTCGGCCTCACCGTCTTCCTGATCACGCACGATCTCGACACGCTGCATGCGATCTGCGACCGGGTCGCGGTGATCGCCGACCGCCACGTCGTCGCGGTCGGTACGATCGCGGAACTGCTGGCGCTGGACCATCCCTGGATCCAGGAATATTTCAACGGACCGAGGGGGCGCGCGGCCGCCAGCTCCAAGGAGCGCGCCGCGATCGCCGACGACACGCGCCGCGACCGGATGGTGGCCGCCGACCGCGAGACGGCACGCGGCGAACTGGACGGTGGCGAAGTGGCGAAGGCCGAACCGAACGAAGATAAGGGCAGGACGAACTGATGGAGACGCGCTCGAACCATGTGCTCGTCGGTGGCGTCGTGCTCGGCATCCTCGCCGCCGCGCTCGCCTTCCTGATCTGGATGAGCCAGGTCGGCAACGGCCACCAGCAGCGCTACGACATCTTCTTCCCCAATTCGGTCGACGGACTGGCGAAGGGCTCGGTCGTCGCCTTTTCGGGCGTGCCGGTCGGCAAGATCGACGACATCAAGCTGCTCCCCGACAGCCCCGAGCTGGTCCGCGTCCGCATCTCGGTCGACGAGAACACGCCGATCCTGAAGGGCACCACCGCCACCGTCGCGGGCGTCGGCTTCACCGGGGTCAGCCAGATCAACCTCTCGGGCGCGCAAAAGGGCCAGCCGCCGATCACCGAGGTGGGGCCGTTCGGCGTGCCGGTGATCCCGACCAAGCCGGGCACGCTCGCAGGCCTGCTCAACTCGGCGCCCGAACTGCTCGACAAGCTGTCGGTGCTCGAGACCAAGCTCACCATGCTGCTCGACGACCGCAACCAGAATTCGGTGCGCCACATCCTCGCCAATATCGACAGCCTGACCAGCGATCTCGCAGCCCAAGGCCCGCAGCTGCGCCAGACGCTGCAGGGCGTGCAGGTGACGGTGAAGCAGGCGGGCGACGCCGCGCAGCAGATCGACAAGCTCGCGGGCAATGCCAACGACCTGCTCGACAAGCAGGGCCGGCCGCTGATGGCCGACCTGCGCGACGCGGCGCATTCGGCCAAGCAGAGCGCCGACAATCTCAACGGCATGATCCGCGACGCCAAGCCCGGCATCACCCAGCTCACCACGCAGACCGCGCCGCAGATCGACGAGCTCGTCCGCAACCTGTCCGACATGGCCGAGGCGCTGACGCAGACCGCCAACAAGCTCAACTCGGGCGGCGCCGGCGGCGTGCTCGGCGGCAAGCGCCTGCCCGACTACAAGCCGCACAAATGAGGACGATCATGCGCCCGATCCGCCCGCTGCCCCTGCTCGCGATCCTGCCCGCCCTGCTGCTCGCGGGCTGCATCAGCCTCGGCCCCAAGACGCCCGCCGAGCTGCTGCGACTGACGCCCGTGCAGACCGCGCCCGCCGACCAGGGCGAGGCGGTCGCGGCGGGGCGTGCGATCACCGTGGTCTATCCGGTCGCGCCCGCCGAACTGGCGGCGGTGCGCGTACCGGTGCGATCGGGCGCGACGACGCTCGCCTATATCAAGGGCGCGACCTGGGCGGACAGCCCCGCGCATCTGTTCCGCGACCTGCTCGCCGAGACGATCCACGCGCGCACCGACCGCCCCGTGCTCGATCCGCGCGACTATCATCTGGCGCCAGGCCTGCGCCTGAGCGGGCGGATGGAGCAGTTCGGGCTCGACGCCGACACGATGCAGGTCGCGATGGTCTATGACGCGACGCTGCAATATGCCGACGGCCGCATCCAGACCCGCCGCTTCACCGCGACCGCCCCGGCGACCGCCGCGACCTCGGCGGGCGTGGCGCCCGCGCTCAACACGGTCGCGAACCAGGTCGCCGCGCAGGTCGCGGACTGGGTGGGACGCTAGACCAGCCGTTCCCCGGCGAACGCCGGGGCCCAGGCCCCCGCGCGCGGTTCGAACGCCG
>NZ_CALMAW010000031.1 GCF_937859915.1 uncultured Sphingomonas sp.
GTTGTGCCCGCCACAAGCTGCGGGCCTGGGCTCCGGCGTGCGCCGGGGAACTAGCTCAATGGGCAGCGCCCTCGATCTTCGCCGCCTTGGCCTCGCGATTCTTGATCTTCGCGGCGACGCGCGCCTCCTTGGGCGTGACGGTGCCGTCGTGGTTGATGTCCGCCCCGTCGAAATGGGCGAGCGCGGCGTCGACGAACTGCGCGCGCGTGACGCGGCCGCTATGGGTCTGGTCGACCGTCGCGAACTGCGCGTCGACGATCGCCCAGCCCTTGGGGGTCGGCGTGCCGCCCTTGGCCTTGACGATCGCGGCGAGCGCGGCGTGATATTCGGCGAGCGTCAGCACGCCGTCATGGTTGGTGTCGCACTTGTCGAACATCGTCTCGGCGCGCTGCTGAACGGCGGTGCGCGCAACCGGCGGCGGATCGGCGAGCGCCACGCCCGCCCAGCCGATCATCGCCACCATCACCCAGTCTCTCGTCATGCGACACTCTCCGGCTTGAACCGCAGCGCCGCCGATGGCACAGGCGCGCGCGATCCGCATCCCCCTTAAGCCGTACAAGGAACCGCCCATGACGCAGCCGGCCATCAACCGCGTCGTCCTCGCCTATTCGGGCGGGCTCGACACCAGCGTCATCCTGAAGTGGCTCAAGGAAACCTATAATTGCGAGGTGGTGACCTTCACCGCTGACCTGGGACAGGGCGAGGAGCTCGAGCCGGCGCGCGCGAAAGCGCTGGCGATGGGGGTCAAGCCCGAGCACATCTTCATCGACGATCTGCGCGAAGAGTTCGTGCGTGACTATGTCTTCCCGATGATGCGCGCCAACGCGCTCTACGAGGGCACCTATCTGCTTGGCACCTCGATCGCGCGGCCGCTGATCGCCAAGCGCCAGATCGAGATCGCCAGACAAGTCGGCGCCGACGCGGTCAGCCATGGCGCCACCGGCAAGGGCAACGACCAGGTCCGCTTCGAGCTCGGCTACTATGCGCTGGCACCCGACATCAAGGTGATCGCGCCGTGGCGCGAATGGGATCTGACCAGCCGCACCCGGCTGATCGAATATGCCGAGCAGCACCAGATCCAGGTCGCCAAGGACAAGCGCGGCGAAAGCCCGTTCTCGACCGACGCCAACATGCTGCACACCTCGTCCGAGGGTAAGGTGCTCGAGGACCCGTGGCAGGAGGTGCCGGATTACGTTTATTCGCGCACGGCCAATCCCGAGGATGCGCCGAACACGCCCGAATATATCACCGTCGATTTCGAGAAGGGCGACGGCGTCGCGCTCAACGGCGAGGCGATGTCGCCGGCGACGCTGCTCGAGGCGCTCAACGGGCTCGGCCGCACCCACGGCATCGGCCGGCTCGATCTGGTCGAGAACCGCTTCGTCGGCATGAAGTCGCGCGGCATGTACGAGACGCCGGGCGGGACGATCTATCACGCCGCGCACCGCGGCATCGAGCAGATCACGCTCGATCGCGGCGCCGCGCACCTCAAGGACGAGCTCGCCGTCCGCTATGCCGAGCTGATCTACAACGGCTTCTGGTTCAGCCCCGAGCGCGAGATGCTGCAGGCGGCGGTCGATCACAGCCAGGCGCGCGTCAACGGCACGGTGCGGCTCAAGCTCTACAAGGGCTCGGTGTCGGTGGTCGGTCGCAAGTCGCCGGACAGCCTCTATTCGGAGAAGGTCGTCACCTTCGAGGACGATGCCGGCGCCTACGACCAGCGCGACGCGGCGGGCTTCATCAAGCTCAACGCGCTGCGGCTGCGCCTGCTCGGGCGCCGCGACCAGGGCTGAGGCCGATGTTCCCCGGCGAAAGCCGGGGCTCAGGCCCGCGCTCCGTGGCTACCGCCGCGCCCGGACAGTGGGGTGTGGCCTGGGCCCCGGCTTTCGCCGGGGAACTGAGGACAAACACCACCGGCACCTGATCGCCGCCGCTGCGTTGAGCGCCGCGACACCCGAACGGAGAGACAGCATGGATTATCGCAAGCTCGGCAATACCGGCCTCGACGTCTCGGCGCTGTGCCTCGGCTGCATGACCTTCGGGATTCCGGACCGCGGCAATCACGAATGGACGCTCGACGAGGAGAAGAGCCGCCCGATCCTGCGCCACGCGGTCGAGGCCGGGATCAACTTCTTCGACACCGCCAACGTCTATTCGGACGGCACCTCGGAGGAGATCGTCGGCCGCGCGCTCAAGGAGTTCACGCGCCGCGACGAGGTGGTGATCGCCACCAAGGTGCACGGCGCGATGCGCAAGGGCCCCAATGGCGGGGGCCTCAGCCGCAAGGCGATCCTGACCGAGATCGATGCCTCGCTGACGCGGCTAGGCACCGACTATGTCGATCTCTACCAGATCCACCGGTTCGACCATGAGGTGCCGATCGAGGAGACGCTCGAGGCGCTGCACGACGTCGTCAAGGCGGGCAAGGCGCGCTATATCGGGGCTTCGTCGATGGCGGCGTGGCAGTTCGCGACGATGCTCCACGTCGCCGAGGCCAATGGCTGGACGCGCTTCGTGACGATGCAGAACTACGTCAACCTGCTCTACCGCGAGGAGGAGCGCGAGATGCTGCCCTTGTGCGAGGCCGAAGGCATCGGCGTGATCCCGTGGAGCCCGCTCGCGCGCGGGAGGTTGACGCGCGACTGGGACGACACCACCGAACGCTCGCAGACCGACCAGTTCGGCAAGACGCTCTACGAGAAGACCGCCGACGCCGATCGCAAGGTCGTCGAGGCGGTGGCGGCGATCGCCGCCGAGCGCGGCGTCGCCCGCGCGCAGATCGCGCTGGCCTGGGTGATGGCCAAGGACGCGGTCTCGGCACCGATCGTCGGCGCGTCCAAGATCGGCCATCTCTACGACGCGCTCGCCGCGCTCGACATCGATCTTAGCGACGACGAGATCGACCGGCTCGAGGCACCTTATGTGCCGCACGCGGTGGTCGGGTTCAGCTGAGCGGGGCGCGCGGCGCCTCGATACACCCCGTCATTCCCGCGACGGGGGGGAACTCCATACGCGCGGCGCTCGATCAATGGGCGCCGCGTGTATGGATCCCGGATCACGTCCGGGATGACGAAGAAGGGTAGGGCCGCTCCCACCCGCAACCGCTACTCCGCCGCCTTATGGTCGCAATGCACGTCGCCCGAGCCGGTGCGCGCGATCGCACAGGCCGCCAGGCCGACGATCGAGAGGTCGCCCGATCCGGCGAGACTGCCCTTGGCGCTGCGGCGCACCCCGATCTTGAGGTCGCCCGAGCCGGTCAGGTTGACCTGCGCGTCGTCCGCCAGCAACTGGTCCGCCTTGAAATTGCCCGATCCGGTCAGCACCGCCTTCGCAGCAACCGCGCGGCCGGCGAGCGACAGGTCGCCCGATCCGGTCATCGTCGCGTTGAGCTGGGTCACCTGGATCCCGCCGACGGTGAGCGAGCCCGATCCCGACAATACCAGCGACGCCGCCTCGCCCTTGACGCGGTCGATCGTGGTATCGCCCGATCCGGTCACTGCGGCCTGGTCGAGCGTCGGCATGGTGACGTCGACGACGAGCTTGCCGTGGAAGCCCATCGGCCAGCCGCCCCAGCCGCCGGGCAGCGGCTTGATCACCAGCACCTCTTCATTCTGCTCGACCGAGAGCCGGTCGATCGCTTCCTGCGGCCCGGTTGCGCGCACCGAGGCGGACGGGCCGACATGGACATGGACGTCGAACGGCCCGGCGATGCGCAGCCGCGAGACGTCGGTGATGCTGTAGGTCTTGGTCGCCGCGTGCACCGGCGCGCAGGCGGCGAGCGGGAGGGCGACGGCAATCGCCAAGGTGGCAAGGCGGATCATGGCAGTCTCCGAGAATAAGCGGGTCAGCCGCAGCGAACGCTGCCGAGGCCGCTCTTGTGGACGGTGCAGACGGGATGGCCGTCGATCGTGACATGGCCGATCCCCGACAACGAGACGTCGACCGGTCCGTCGACACGGGCGGCAACATGGCCTGTGCCCGACAGCGAGACATGCCCGCTTTTGGCCGCGAGCGCACTCGCGTCGATCGAGCCGACTCCCGAGCCGTCGACCTCGAGCGCGCCGGTCGTGCCCGCGACGACGATCTCGCCCGCGCCGCCCATCACCAGCACCGTGCGCGGCGCGTCGACCGCGGCGATCTTGATCGAACCGGCGCCGCCGACATTCGCGCCGAAGGCCGGGCCGCTGCCGTGATCGAGCGCGATCGACCCCGCGCCGCCGAGCGCGACGCTGGTCGTGCGCGGCATCGTGATCGTGACGTCGAGATGGCGGTTGTTGTTGCGGACGGACGGGCCATTGGTCCAGCCGAGCAGCAGCACGCCCTGGCGGACCTCGGCGGTCAGCCGGTCGACCAATTCCGGGTCGCCGTCGGCATGGACCGAGAAGCCGGCGCCAGTGCGGATCGTGACGTGCGCGGCGGCACGCAGATCGACCTGCGTGAAGTCGCGTGCCGGGAAGTCGCGGGTGGCGGCGGGGGCGGTGGTCGCGGCGAAGGTCGCCAGCGCGGTCGCGGCGAGGACAAGCGGAATACGCATCGGGCACCTCTCTACTGTGTTGCTCGCACAATACAGCATAAGGGGGATGGTGCAAGCTGCGCTCATCCGTCGTCCCGGCGAAAGCCGGGATTTATAGAGGGGTGAGCAATGAAGCGCGTGTCGCGTCCAGTTGACGTGCGTGCCGCCGTCGATGGGTCCCGGCTTTTGCCGGGATGACGAAAAAAAGGAGGCCCGCCCAAAGAAAAGGGCGCGGCAGCCTCTCGGCCACCGCGCCCCTTCGTCACCGCCAGCCGAGGCCGGCCGGCTTATTTCGCGTGCAGCACCGCATGCTCGCGCAGAATATCGAGAATCTTCTCCTGCGCCTTGGGCTCGTCGGTCTGCTCCATCGCGGCGAGTTCGCGCGCGAGACGGCTGGTCGCCGCCTCGAAGATCTGCCGCTCGGAATAGCTCTGCTCGGGCTGGTCGTCGGCGCGGAACAGGTCGCGCACCACTTCGGCGATCGACACGAGGTCGCCCGAATTGATCTTGGCTTCATATTCCTGCGCACGACGCGACCACATGGTACGCTTGACCTTGGGCTTGCCCTTGAGCGTGGTCAGCGCCTCGTCGAGCGTCACCGACGAGGACAGCTTGCGCATGCCGACCGATTCGGCCTTGTTGGTGGGCACGCGGAGCGTCATCCGCTCCTTTTCGAACCGCAGCACGTAAAGTTCGAGCTTGAGGCCCGCAATTTCCTGGCTTTGCAGTTCGATCACGCGGCCCACGCCGTGCTTGGGATAGACGACATAGTCGCCGACGTCGAAGCTCAGCGCCTTCGCAGCCATACAATACCTTTCCGGAAAGTCCGGCCCCGAATCCCGTCCGGTCCACATTCGCCCAAAGAGCCATGCGGCCGCCCGGCAGTCCGGTGACCACCCGCTAGAATGAGGGGGCGGACTGGCGATCACACAGGATCACGAGCCGCCCCCGACAAGGCAGCTTGTAACATAGTTTTCGCGAGAAAGGTAGCGTTCCGGCGCAATCTGCCGAAAAGGACGGACCCGTAACGACCCGTCAGTCGCCCTGGCCGGGCTCCGGCGAGAAATATTTGTCGAACTTGCCGTCCTGGCCTTTGAATTCGTCGGCGTCGGCGGGCGCCTCGCGCTTGCGCGTGATGTTGGGCCATTGCGCGGAGAAGCTGTTGTTGAGCTCCTGCCACTTCTCAAGTCCGCTCTCGGTATCGGGCAGGATCGCCTCGGCCGGGCATTCGGGCTCGCACACGCCGCAGTCGATGCACTCATTGGGGTTGATGACGAGCATGTTGTCGCCCTCGTAGAAGCAGTCGACCGGACATACTTCGACGCAGTCCATATACTTGCAGCGGATGCAGGCATCGGTGACGACGTAGGTCATGGCACGAAGACTCTCTGGCGGGACGGAACGCCGGCCCTGCTAGTCGGGGGCGGGGGGTGCGTCAACCATAGGCGATTTCCGGTCCGTCACCCCGGGGCCCCGCGCCTTCCGGCCTCGCGACCAAGCGGGATCTTGGATCGCGTCCGGGATGACGGGGCGGGATCGTAGGCTCAGACCAGGTCGGTGTAGCAGCTCTGCGCTTCGGGGGCGGGGCCGCGCCGGCCGGGGAGCGCCTCGACGCGCACCACGCGAACCTGGCCCGAGACGGGAAGGCCCAGCACCGAGCCGACGCGGACCTGCGCGGAGGGCTTTCGGATGGCGCGGCCATCGAGCCGGATATGTCCCTCGCCGACGAGCGCCTGGGCGATGCTTCGGGTCTTGGCGAAGCGGGCGAAGCAGAGGAACTGGTCGATCCGGATCGTCGTGTCAGCCATGCGCACCCTGTTTCTGCGGTGGAGGATAAGGGGGAAGCAGTCGTTCGAGTGCCCCGAAGGCATTGCCGGGCCGCGCAGCGCGGGGCGCCTCGGGGCGATCCGGGCGGCGGCCGCGCCACAGCCAGGCGGGGGCGGCGCCGTCGGTCTCGGCCGAGCGCTTGTGCAG
>NZ_CALMAW010000032.1 GCF_937859915.1 uncultured Sphingomonas sp.
GTATGCCCCGGCGCCTGCGCCTCGAGCGCGGTCGAGGCGGCGGCGCGCACCGCCCAGCGCGTCTGCGCGGCGCTCGGGCTGGGCTCGGCCTGGATGCGCAGCATCAGCGCGGTGACCCCCGACGCCTCGGCACCGACCGCCAGCCGCCGGCTCGCGGTCAGATCGAGCCCGCGCGGGTTGCGCCACAGCTCGATCACCACCGCGCCGACCTCGGCACAGCGCACAACGTCCGCCGCACAGCGCAGCAAGGTCACCGGATCGGGCAGCACCGCCAGCACGAGGCGCGCCGGATCGAGCCCGATCTCGGCCAGCCCCGGCGCATGCAGCCGGCCGTCCTGCCGCTCCGCCTCCTCCTGCCTCAGCCACAGCACCGGCGCTCCGCCAGGCAGCATGAGACAGGCGAGCATGGTCGCGAAACCGGCCGCGCCGGCCGCGTCCTCGCGCTCGGCCGCATAGATTTCGTGGAGCCGCGCGCGCGCGATGCCGCCGCCCAGCGCATCGTCGACAACGGCCATGCCGAGCGATGCCAGCGCCGGGGCATCGACCGGCCGCTGCCGCTCGATCCGGGCGATCTTTCCGCGCAAAGCATGTAACGCATCCACCGACTCGGCCATCAATCGTTCTTGTTATGTTCTAATCGCGCCTTGCCCGGTCGCGAGTCAAGTCATTGGCGGGCGCGCCGGCACTTGCGGCGCGGGCGGGAAGGCCGCACATCGCCGCAATGAGACAATGGCTGTCCGGGATCGCATTCGCGCTGGCTTTGGTCGGCACAGCACACGCCGCACCTCCGCCCGTCCAGGTCCGCCTCGACACCGACCAGGGCGCGATCGTCGTCGCGCTCGATCGCCGTGCGCCGATCACCTCCGCCAACTTCCTCGCCTATGTCGACCAGCACAGGCTCGACGGCACGAGCTTCTACCGCGCGGTGCGCTCGGGGCGCCGCGAGGGGCTGGTGCAGGGCGGCATCTCCAACGACATGACCCGCATGCTCAAGCCGGTGAAGCACGAGCCGACCAGCGTCACCGGCCTCCACCATGACGACGGCACCGTCTCGATGGCGCGCGACGATCTCGGCACCGCGACGGGCGATTTCTTCGTAGTCGTCGGCGACGGCCGCTATCTCGACGCGACGCGCAAGGATCCGGGCTTCGCCGCCTTCGGCCATGTCGTCAGCGGCATGGCGCTGGTACGCCGCATGCTCGCCGCCCCGACCTTCAAGGGCGGCTGGTCGAAGGACACGCAGGGCCAGCAGATCGTCCATCCGATCCGCATCGTGCGCGCGCAGCGCATCGCATCGCCCGCGCCCAGGCATTGAGGCCGGGGCCTCCGTCAAATATCTTGTCGGGCTGGTCGGGGCTTGGCACAGGGCCGCGCAGGCAAGAAGCCATCGCGGCCGGCCGACGGGGGAGACGGACAATGTCGAAGCGCAGGATGATGATCGCGGGGCTGCTGCTGCTCGGCGCGTGCACGCGCCAGCCGCGCACCGACCAGGAACTGACCGCGCGGGCGCAGCAGGCGGTCGATCGCAAGCTCGGCGTCCAGGCGCAATTCTCGCTGATGGAGTCGGCGGTCGCGCAGCACATCGCCTGCGGCCACGCCCTGCCGGCCAATGCGACCGGCGGCGGGCAGGATTTCGTCTATCGCGACGGCCGGGTCATTCTCGACAATGATCCCGATTTCGACACCGCGGCGATCCAGTGCGACGACGCGGTGAGCGGCGTCGCGCCCGACAATGGCGACGACGGCAACGCAGGCTGAGCAGGAGGTCGCATGGAAGACGAGTTCGAAATCCCCAGCGCGCACGAACATGCCGTCGAGCATGCCGCCGAAAAGCATGTGCCGCTGGGCCAGGAGGTCGCGCTGTTCTCGGCGGTGCTGGCGACGCTCGGGGCGGTGGTCAGCTTCCTGGGCGGCCACACCCAGAACGAGGCGCTCTACTACAAGAATGAGGCCGTGCTGATGAAGGCGCGGGCGTCGGACGCCTGGGCCTATTATCAGGCCGAGCAGATCAAGCAGCATCTCGAGACGACCGCGGCCGATGCGACCCCGGCGATGGCGTCGAAGGATAAGGCGGACGCCGCGCGCTACGCCGCCCACGCCAGGCAGCTGCGGCAACAGGCGGAAAGCTTCGACGCCAGGTCCGACGCGGCCGACGTCGAATCGCAGCATGCGCTGTCGCCGCACACGCGGCTCGCCATCTCGATGACCTTCCTGCAGATCGCGATCGCGCTGGCCTCGATCACCGCGCTGACCCGGCGGCGCTGGCTGTTGTGGGCGGCGGGCGGCTTCGCGCTGGTCGGCGTCGCGCTGGGCGCGATCGCCTGGTTCTAGGGCTGCGCTCGCCGCGCAGTCTGTCCGGAACCGGACAAGCGTGTCCGTTTCCGGACACCATTGTCAGGCATCGACGAGCGCACGGTTGTCGTGGACCAGCCCGTCGTCGCTCTGACCTACGGGGAGATTCGGAATGACCGGTGTCCAGCCCGACGCGGCCGCGACCGGCTTGGCTGCGCGCTTGGGGCGGACGAGCAGATGGCTGGCGAGCACGACGATCCCCGCAGCGGCATAGCTGATCAGCATGATCTTGGGGCTGACCAACAGCGTCACCGCCAGCGCGAGGCGCAGATAGAGCGGGTTGAACCCGAAATCCTCGCCGAGCGCGGCGCAGACGCCGAAGATGTTGTCCTTGTGGGGGGCGTCGGTCGGCTGCATCATCGGCTCCATCGGATCGGCGAACCGCGTTGCGGTCCTGTTCGCGCCAATACCTGCAGAGACCATGCCAAATGCTGAACGGCTTGAACCGCGGGGATTTTTTCTGAAGGGCGGCTCGACGGCGCAAACGGATTGGGAAAATCCGCCGCTCCGTAGCAATTTCCGCCGATCCCGTCAGGCGTCGCGGCGGCGCTCCGCGAGGCGACGGTAGAGCGCGGCATAGTCCTGCGCCGGCCGATCCCAGGAAACGTCCGCCCGCATCCCGGCCCGCTGCATCGCCTGCCACGCCGGCACGTCGCGATAGCCGGCCAGCACGCGCCGGATTACCGCTGCAAATCCGCTGGGATCGATCGGGGTGAAGACGAAGCCGGTCGCCGCGCCCGCGCGGACCGCGGCCTCGTTGGCGTCGACGACGGTGTCGGCCAGCCCGCCGGTGCGCGCGACGACGGGAACCGCGCCGTAGCGCAGCGCGCAGAGCTGGGTGAGGCCGCAGGGTTCGAACCGCGACGGCACGAGCAGCGCGTCGCACCCGGCCTGGACGAGATGCGCGGTCGCCTCGTCATAGGCGATGCGGCAGCTGACCTGGCCCGGATGGCGCGCGGCGGCGGTGCGGAACCCGTCCTCGAGCCAGGCCTCGCCGGTGCCGATCAGCGCGAGCTGCGCACCGGCTGCGCACAAATCGGGGAGCGCGCCGAGCAGCAGGTCGAGCCCCTTCTGCTCGGACAGCCGGCTGACCACGCCGAACAGCGGCGCATCGGGCAGCGGCTCGAGCCCGAACGCGGCTTGCAGGGCGGCCTTGTTGGTCGCGCGTGCGCACGGATCGCCGGCATCGTAGCGGCGCGGAAGCAGCGCGTCGGTCGCCGGGTTCCAGACCTCGGTGTCGATGCCGTTGAGGATGCCGGCGAGATCGTCGCCGCGCCCGGCGAGCAGGCCGCCGAGCCCCATGCCGCCGGTCTCGGAGGCGATCTCGGTCGCATAGGTCGGCGAGACGGTGGTGATCGCGTCGGCGAACAGGATGCCCGCCTTGAGATAGCCGATCTCGCCATAATATTCGACGCCGTCGAGCGTGAAGGCGGCGTCGGGCAGGCCGATCGCGCCGAGCAGGTCGCGCGGGAACCGGCCCTGGAAGGCGAGGTTGTGGATCGTCAGCACCACCGGCGGCGCGTCGGCTCCGGCATAGTGGCGATAGGCCGGGACCAGCGCGGCCTGCCAGTCATGCGCATGGATCACGGCGGGGCGATACCGCGGGACGAGCCCGCCGCCGATCATCGCCGCGACCTGCGCGAGCGCGGCGAAGCGCGCGCCATTGTCCGGCCAGTCGCGTCCGTCGGGGCCGAGATAGGGATTGCCCGGCCGGTCGTAGAGATGCGGCGCGTCGAGCACGAGCAGATCGAGCCCCGCGGCGCGGCCGCCGCGCAACGTCGCGGCGCCGCCCCCCAGCGAATCGATGTGCGCGACGGGCTTGCCGCCTTCTAGCGCGGCGAGCACCGCGGGATAGCCCGGCACCAGCGTCACCATCCGCACGCCGTGCCGGGCGAGCGCTGTCGGCAAGGCACCCGCGACGTCGGCGAGCCCGCCGGTCTTGATCAGGGGGTAGATCTCGGCGGCGACCGAGAGGACGTGCACGGGCTTCATCGTGCCAATATATCGATCATATCTTGCGTAATTAGGCACACGCCATTTTCGGTGCGACGGAAGCGCTGCGCGTCGAGTTCGGGATCCTCGCCGACGACCAGCCCGCCGGGGATGCGGACGCCGCGGTCGATGATCACATTCTTGAGCCGCGACGAGCGGCCGATCTCGACGCGCGGCATCAGCACCGCATTCTCGATCTCCGAATAGCTGTTGACGCGCACCCCGGTGAACAGCAGCGCGCGGCGCAGCTTGGAGCCCGAGACGATACAGTCGCCCGAGACCAGCGACGAGATCGCCTCGCCGCGGCGCCCTTCCTCGTCATGGACGAATTTGGCGGGCGCGGTCATCTCGCTGTAGGTCCAGATCGGCCAGTCGCGATCGTAGAGATCGAGATCGGGGACGACGTTGGTGAGATCGATATTGGCGTCGAAATAGGCGTCGAGCGTGCCGACGTCGCGCCAATAGGGCTCGGCGTCGGGCTCCGAGCGCAGCCCCGACCGGCTGAGATGATGCGCCATCGCCTTGCCGCCGGAGACCAGCCTGGGGATGATGTCCTTGCCGAAATCGTGCGACGAGTTCGGATCCTCGGCGTCTTCGCGCAGCAGCGCGAACAGAAGTTCGGTGTTGAACACATAGATGCCCATGCTCGCCAGCGCATGGTCGGGCCGGCCGGGCATGGCCGGCGGGTCGGCGGGCTTTTCGAGGAAGTCGACGATGCGGTCATTGTCGTCGACGTGCATCACGCCGAAGCCGGAGGCCTCATGGCGCGGCACCTCGACGCAGCCCACCGTGACGTCGGCGCCATTATGGACATGCTCCTCGAGCATGACGCCATAATCCTGCTTGTAGACATGGTCGCCGGCCAGGATGACCATATATTTGGGCGCATAGGCGGCGATGATGTCGATATTCTGATACACCGCGTCGGCGGTGCCCTGATACCAGAGATCTTCGCGGGTGCGCTGGCTGGCGGGCAGGATGTCGAAGCTCTCGTTGCGTTCCGGGCGGAAGAAATTCCACCCGTGCTGGAGATGCTTGATCAGGCTGTGCGCCTTGTACTGCGTCGCGACGCCGATCCGGGGAATGCCCGAATTGAGCGCGTTGGACAGCGCGAAATCGATGATCCGCGTCTTGCCGCCGAAGAACACGCCGGGCTTGGCGCGCCGGTCGGTCAGTTCCATCAACCGGCTGCCCCGGCCCCCGGCCAGCACGAATGCCATCGCCTGTCGGCTGATCAGGCCACTGAGTGTCGCGCTTGGCGCCATATAAACCAAATACCCCCTGCGTGTTTGGTTAAGCCCGCGATCCTAAGATCGGTTCCGCGGCCGCAAAAAGATTCCCCCGGCACACAATCACGCTACCATCGTTGGCAGGATCAATGGCGCATCGGGGATTTGCATTGCACCACAAAGCGAGAGTTTCGGCGCATCCTGCGCGTGCGTTCGCGCATGCCGCGCGCCTGTCCGCGTCGGTCGTCGGCGCGGCCTGAGCGATGCACCCGCTGCCCCCCCGGCTCGAGCCCGGCTCGCCCTATCCGCTCGGCGCCAGCTTCAGCGGTCTCGGCGTCAACTTCGCGCTGTTCTCGGCCAATGCCGAGCGGATCGAGCTGTGTCTCTACGATCCCGGCGGCAAGCGCGAGATCGCGCGCTTCGACCTGCCCGAATGTACCGACGAGGTCTGGCACGGCTTCCTGCCCGATGCGCGCCCCGGCCTGCTCTACGGCTACCGCGCGCATGGCCGCTATGCCCCCGAGGAGGGGCATCGCTTCAACCGCCACAAGCTGCTGCTCGACCCTTATGCGCGCCAGCTCGCCGGCACGGTGCGCTGGACCGACGCGCTCTACGGCTACCGCGTCGGCTCGGCGCGCGACGATCTGAGCTTCGACAGGCGCGACAGTGCCGCCGCGATGCCCAAGGCGGCGGTGACCGCGGACGCGTTCGACTGGTCGGGCGACGTGCGGCCGCGCACCGCCTGGTCCGAGACGGTGATCTACGAGGCGCATGCCAAGGGCCTCACCAAGCTGCTCGAGCAGGTGACCCCCAACGAACGCGGCACCTTTGCGGCGCTGGCGCACCCCAAGGTGATCGCGCATCTCCAGCGCATCGGCGTCACCGCGCTCGAACTGCTGCCCGTCCACGCCTTCGTCCAGGACCGCCGGCTCCAGCAGCTCGGATTGACCAACTATTGGGGCTACAACACGCTCGCCTTCTTCGCGCCCGAGGCGCGCTACATGGCGACGGGCAGCGCCGACGAATTGCGCATGGCGATCCGCCGGCTCCATGCGGCCGGTATCGAGGTGATCCTCGACGTCGTCTACAACCACACCGCTGAAGGCTCCGAACTCGGGCCGACGCTGTCGTTCCGCGGGCTCGACAATGCGATCTACTACCGCGCGGTCGACGGCGATCCGCGCCGCTGCGTCAACGACACCGGCACCGGCAATACGGTCGACCTGAGCCATCCACGCGTGCTCCAGCTGGTCGCGGACTCGCTGCGCTATTGGGCGGAGAGCTTCCGCGTCGACGGCTTCCGCTTCGATCTCGGCGTGACGCTGGGGCGCGCGGGCAATCACGGCTTCGATCCGCGCTCGGGCTTTTTCGACGTGCTGCGCCAGGATCCGGTGCTCAACCAGCTCAAGCTGATCTCCGAACCCTGGGACATCGGGCCGGGCGGCTATCAGCTCGGCAACCACCCCCCGGGCTTTGCCGAATGGAACGACAAATATCGCGACAGCACGCGCCGCTTCTGGCGCGGCACCGCCGGCATGCGGCCCGAATTCGCGGCGCGTATCTCGGGCTCGGCGGATCTGTTCGACCGGCGCGCGCGCCGCCCCTGGGCCAGCGTCAACTTCGTCACCGCGCATGACGGCTTCACGCTCGCCGACGTCGTCAGCTACGAGCACAAGCATAACGAGGCCAATGGCGAGGACAATCGCGACGGGTCGGACGACAACAACAGCCGCGGCTGGGGGGTCGAGGGCCCGACCGACGACGCGGAGATCCAGCATGTCCGCGACCGGGTGATGCGATCGATGCTGGTGACGCTGCTCGCCTCGCTCGGCACGCCGATGCTGCTCGGCGGCGACGAGTTCGCGCGCACGCAGGGCGGCAACAACAATGCCTATTGCCAGGACGGGCCGATCAGCTGGTTCGACTGGAAGGCGCTCGAGAGCGATCGCGGCCACGCGCTCAGCGACTTCGTCCGCCGGCTGACCGCGATCCGGCGCCACTATCCGCTGGTCCGCGCCGGCCACTTCCTCCACGGCGAGGTCACCGTCGCGCCCGGCATCCTCGACATCGACTGGTTCGACGAGCGCGGCGAGCATCTGAGCGGCGACGATTGGCACAATGCGCAGGGCAAGGCGTTGGCGATGCGGCGGGTCCGTCGCTGCGAGGACGGGACGCTCGAAACGGTCACCATGTTGATGAACGGCTCGCCGATTAGCCTCAATTTCACGCTGCCACCGCCCGCGCACGACCGCACGCTCGTGATCGACAGCGCCGATCCCGGCGCGCCCGAGCGCCCGGTCGGCGACACCATCCTCGTCAAGGACCGCGCTGCCATGCTGATCGTCGGAACGGATTCCGCCTTATGACGCCCTTGTGGGGACCGACCCTGCTCGCGCCCGATCGCACGCGCTTCCGACTGTGGGCGCCGGGTTGCGAGGCGGTGACGCTCGAGATCGACGGCGGTGCGGCGATCGCGATGACGCGCGACGACGACGGCTGGTTCGAGGCCGAAGCGACGGTCGGCGCGGGCGCACGCTACCGCTTCCGCGTCTCCGACGACCTCGCCATCCCGGATCCCGCCTCGCGCGCCCAGGCCGGCGACGTGCATGGCTGGAGCATCGTCGTCGACCCCGCTGCCTATCGCTGGCAGACCGACGCCTGGCGCGGCCGGCCGTGGGAAGAGACAATCCTCTACGAATGCCATCCCGGCACGATGGGCGGCTTCGCCGGCATCGCCGAGGCGCTGCCCGCGCTCGCCGAGCTGGGCATCACCGCGATCGAGCTGATGCCCGTCGCCGCCTTCTCGGGCAAACGCAACTGGGGCTATGACGGCGTGCTGCCCTATGCCCCCGCCAGCGACTATGGCACGCCCGACGACCTCAAGGCGCTGATCGACCGCGCGCATGGCCTCGGGCTGATGATGGTCCTCGACGTCGTCTACAATCATTTCGGGCCGGACGGGAATTATCTGCCGGGCATCGCGCCTGCCTTCTTCGACGAGGCGCGCCACACGCCGTGGGGCGATGCGATCGCCTTCCAGCGCGACGAGGTGGCGCATTATTTCATCGACAATGCGCGGATGTGGATCGAGGACTATCGCTTCGACGGGCTGCGCTTCGATGCGGTCCATGCGATCGAGGACAATGGCTTTCTCGACCGGCTCGCCGCCGAGATCCGTGCGGGCGCGGGCGACCGTCACGTCCATCTCGTGCTCGAGAACGAAAGCAACGACGCCGAGCGGCTGAGCGACGAACAGTTCGATGCGCAGTGGAACGACGATTTCCACAACGTCCTGCACTGCCTGCTCACCGGCGAGGACGGCGCCTATTATCAGGACTTCGCCGATCATCCCGCCGAGCGGCTCGCGCGCTGCCTCGGCGAGGGCTTCATCTATCAGGGTGAGGGCTCGGCCAACCACGACGGCAAGCCGCGCGGCAAGCCGAGCGGGCATCTGCCGCCGACGCGTTTCGTGTCCTTCCTCCAGAATCACGACCAGGTCGGTAACCGCGCGCTCGGCGAGCGGCTGCTTCTGCTGACCGACCCCGCGCGGCTCAAGGCGGCGACCGCCTTGCTGCTGCTGTGCCCGCACATTCCGATGCTGTTCATGGGCGAGGAGGCCGGCAGCCGCGCGCCCTTCCTGTTCTTCACCGATTTCCACGACGAGCTCGCCGACGCGGTGCGCGAGGGCCGGCGCAAGGAATTCGCCAAATTCCCCGCCTTCGCCGACCCCGAGCAGCGCGAGACGATCCCCGATCCCAATGCGGTCGCGACCTTCGAGGCGTCGCGCGCCGCATCCGGCGACGATGGCGCGACGTGGCGCGATTTCTATCGGTCGCTGATCGCGCTGCGCGCCGACCGGATCGTGCCGCATCTGGCGGGCGCAGCCGCGGTCCGCGCGGAGGTTGTCGGCGACAAGGCGGTGGTCGCGCGCTGGACGCTTGGCGACGGCGCGACGCTGACCATCGCGCTCAACCTCGGCGAGGCGATGGCGCCGGTCGCCGCGCCGTCCGCAACGCCGCTGTCGATCGTCGGCACCGGGCTGATCGACCAGACGCTCGCACCGGCCTCGTGCGTCGCCTGGCTCGAGGCCGCCGCATGAGCGATGCCGCGCTGACCGACCTCGCCCAAGCCGCCGGCCTGCTGCCCGAATGGGAGGATGTCGACGGCAAGCCGCACAGCGTCGCGCCCGACACGCTGCGCGCGGCGCTCGCGGCGCTCGACCTGCCCGCGGACTCGGCGGACGACATTGCCCAGAGCCGCGCGCAGCTCAGCGCCGATGCCGCGCGTGATTTCCTCACCGGCGACGTCGGTACGCCCGTCAAAGGCTGGTCGCGGCGCGGCCGTCTGCAGCGCGAAGACGGCACGACGCGCGATGTCGCGGCGGGCGCGGCGCTGGTGATCGACACGCCCGGCTATCACCGGCTCGAGACCGACGACGGCGTCGTCGCGCTCGCGAT
>NZ_CALMAW010000033.1:0-54775 GCF_937859915.1 uncultured Sphingomonas sp.
CTCCTTCGCCGTCGCCTGATCAGACTGTCACTCGCCAACCAGGTGAGCAGTTACGGGCCTACCCGCTTCACGGTGGTAGACCAGGGACCGCGTAACGGGCCGGACGTAATCCTTCTTCCCGGCCTGACCAGCAGCCGAGCCGTATGGGATACAGAGGGAGCCAGACTGAAGGGAAATTATCACCTTCACCTTGTGCAGGTAAACGGGTTCGGCGATCAACCTGCAGGCGTGAACGCTACACCCGGGGACTTGCTACCGGCGATTGTCGATCAGCTTCACGAATACATTGCAACCCGGCATATGCACCCCGTCGTGGTCGGGCACTCCCTGGGCGGTCTGATGGGCCTTATGCTGGCGCAGAAATACCCTGAGGACCTATCCAAACTTGTTGTGGTCGATGCTTTGCCCTTCATCGGCCTGATGTTCGGGCCGCAGGCGACCGTAGCCAGCACCACCACAGCTGCCCGAACGATGCGCGACGGTATGTTGACGCAGACTCTCGAGCAACGCGCCGCTATGGAGAAACACACCGCCGAGACGCTGGCGCTGACCCTGCAAGGCCGTGAGCGCATCGTGGCCGATGGTTTGGCGAGCGATCCGAAGGTTGTGGCCGAGGCCACATTTGCAGACTTTCAGACTGACCTGCGGCCCGCTCTGGCGACGATCAGCACGCCGACGCTGGTACTCTATGCCTTCGACCCCACGCTAGTCTTTCCGGGCGGCACCAAGCCGACGCAGGCGCTGGCGGACAGCATCACCGCTAACGCTTACAAGGATATGCCGAACGTCACGCTAGTGCGGGTGGACAACTCGCGCCACTTCATCATGTACGATCAGCCGGAGACGTTCGCGAAGACCGTGGAAGCGTTCATCCGCTTCTAATCAACGGCCGTCGTCCACGATCGCCCGTCGTTTTGGGAAACAGCTGAGGCGGTTCCTGCGCTTGAAAGATGCCTATCGCAAATCCGATGTCCCGTGCCGATCACGTCCATTCGACCGCCGCGATCCGCGTCCGGAGCGGTCCGGCCGGTCTCGGGGACAGAATTGCCGGACGGTTTTCGCCCCAGATATCGTCGTCTGCGCGAAATCGTGGCGTTCCCGGAAGCGCCATTCCATTCTATGTCGCGTTTGGTATCGTCTCGGTGAGGAGACTGCCCTCCATACGCATGGCTGTGATACCCAATCCTGATTGGAGGCCTTCCACAACGATCCCGTCGGCGCGCAAAAAGCACTTAGCGCACGAACCGCAATCCGCTCTTCCGGCGTGACAATGGTGCCATGAATGGCCGGTCAGGGCCTAGACTGGCGCGATCCCGTATCGATCGCCGACACTGCGCAAATCCCTTCGCAGCGGTAATGCGCTCCGTTTGCCGTGGCTGATCGCCGGCCGCAACAGCAGTCAGCCGAACGTCACGCCAGTCAGGGTTTCCGATGCAGCCCATAATTTGGCGGCGACGGCGGCGTTCAGCGCCTGCGGCTCGATCTTGGCCGGCCCGGGTACGCCCTTCAACTCCTGAAAGCCCTGCGGCCCGAAATATCGGCCGCCGGAGACGTCAGGCATAGCGGCCGCCATCACTTGCGGCAGCGCGCCCTGCGCCACCGGCTGGCCGATTACGTTGACGGCCATGCCGCTGATCCACGCCATGATCCCGCCACCGGCGCCCGGACCGTTTGCCATCAGATCGGTCGTCGCGACGCCAGGATGCGCGGCCACGCTGGTCAAACCCCAGCCATGGGCGTCGCTCCGCCGGCCGAGTTCGAGTGCGAACATCAGCATCGCCAGCTTGCTCTGCGAATAGACCGGCCAGGGCTTGTAGCCGGCCTCGTAGTTCAGGTCGTCAAGGCGGATCGTGCCATTGCGATGCGCGATGCTGGAAAGCTGCACGACGCGCGCCTTCGCGACGCTCAGCAGCGGCAGCAGGCGTGCGGTCAGCGCGAAGTGCGACAGATAGTTGGTGCCAAACTGCCGCTCGAACCCGTCGGCGGTTGTCTCGCGCTTGGCCAGCGCCATCACGCCCGCATTGTTGACGAGAATGTCGATCGGCCGGCCGGCTGTCAGGATCCGGTCGGCGAAGGCCGCGATCGAAGCGAGACTGGCGAGATCCACCATCTCGAATCGCGCAGTGGCGTTCGCGCATTGCCCACGGACCAACGCCTCGGCCGTGCGTCCCTTGTCGGCGTTGCGCCCGGCCAGGATCACCTCGCCGCCCGCTTGCGCGAGACGCAGCGCGGTCTCCAGCCCCAATCCCCCGGTCGCGCCGGTCACGATTGCCAATTTGCCCGACAAATCGGGAATATCCTTGGTGGTCCAACTTGCCATGATCGTGATCCTCGGGCTGACGCGTAAATCGGCGAGCGCTGCTTGCTTTAATATGCACTCCATGCAAATATGCAAGCAGTGCAGGAAATCAAGCCCATCGGCCTTCGCGGCCGCAAGCGCGCCGAGACGCATGCCCGCATTCAAGGCGATGCCATGCGCCTATTCCTCGAGCGTGGCTTCGAGGCTACGACGCTCGATGATATTGCGGGTGCGGCAGACGTCTCGCGCCGCACGCTGTTCCATTATTTCGCCTCCAAGGAGGAGATCGTCTTCTCCACCAAGGCCGACTTCCCGAAGATGATCGCCGAGGCGATTGGCCGGCGCCCGGTGGACGAACCGCTGCTGGACATGATCGAAAATGCCTTGCTCGATCTGGCGGTGGAGCATCAGACGACGCAAGCGCGCGATCTAGCGCGGCTCATCCATGACACGCCCGCGCTCAGTGCGGGCGATCACGCCAAATATGAGAAAGTGGAACGCGTGGTCGCAGCCGCCTTGGCGGCCCGCAAAGGGCTCGACGAAGACGACATAGACTGTCGCGTCACCGCCGCGACCGCGATCGGCATCCTCAAGCTCTCGACCGACGCCTGGCTGAAGGGCGATGATGCCGGACCTGACACCTACGGCAGAGCCGCTTTCGCGGCGCTGCGGCGTATCATCGCCCGACGCGCGGGAAACGAACGATCCTCCACCTGATCCTGTCGCGTCCGAGCCTGAGCGCCTCCCGAAAGGGCGTCTGCCCCACCGCGCCGCTCGCCGTGAACGCGGCGGCGAGGAGCCCGGCTCCGCAAATCGATCGGCAGATCCCGCGCGACGCGCTGCGCGCGCGGCCATTGGGAGGCGTCCAAATATCTTTCATCCTTGCGTTCCCTGCTCTCCATAGCCGGCGTGGGCTTTTTCCGCCGTCACTGACCAGATCGTTCGCTGTGCAGACAACGGCGATCGTCTCGACCGGCTATACCGCCGCACCGATCACGACTTGGAGTGGGAAAAGCTATTTCCGGCTTCCCGATTATCGAACAGGCGAGCGCTCGGTCGTTCTATCTCGCGTCTTGTCCGGATCCTATGTGCCGACCCATCGCAGACTATCTACCAATGCCCGCAGGGCAGGGGGCACCTGCCGGCTCGGGTAGTAGATGTGGCAACCCGGAAACGTCGGGCACCAATCCGCCAGCACCTGCACCAGACGTCCGTCGGCTATCTCTTCGGCGACGTCGTGCTCCATGATGTACCCCAGCCCGACGCCCGCCCGAACCGTGGCAGCAGCGAGGCTTTCGTCGTTAACGATCAGCTGTCCGTCGGAGCGGATCTTGATGTCCCGGCGGTCTCGCTCGAATTCCCAAGGCAGAAGTCCGCCGCCACCGATCATGCGGTAGTTGACGCACCGGTGCTGCTCGAGGTCTCCGGGGGTCTCGGGGCGAGGGTGGCGGTCGAAATAGGACGGCGTCCCGACCACGACGGTCCGAAGCGTGGGACCGACCGGCACCGCGATCATGTCACGCTCCACCGTCTCGCCGAGCCGAATGCCGGCATCGAATCCATTGGCGACGAGATCGACGAGGCGGTCGTCGACGATCACCTCGACCGACACGTCGGGATGCTCGAGGAGGAACGCGGGAAGACGCGGGGAAAGGATCGTTCGCGCCGCATATCCGAAGGTCGTCAGGCGGATGGTCCCCGACGGGACGCCGCGCCAATCGGCTAGTGCGGACAGGCCGAGGGCGACTTGGGCCAGGGCGGGATCCAGCGACTGGAGGAGGCGCTGA
This sequence comes from uncultured Sphingomonas sp., assembly GCF_937859915.1. GTDB lineage: Bacteria > Pseudomonadota > Alphaproteobacteria > Sphingomonadales > Sphingomonadaceae > Solisphingomonas. Next base: position 4,087 of record NZ_CALMAW010000033.1, read on the forward strand.
CCTGCGGCGGTCGGGGCGACGCTCCGTGTCGTCCGGGCCAGCAGCCTTACCCCCAGTCGGGTCTCGAGCGATCGCATCGCATGGCTGAGCGCGGACGGCGACAGACCGAGCTCGGCGGAGGCGCGCGTGAAACTGCGCGTGCGCGCGACCGCCGCGAACGCGGCCAGATCGTCCAGTTCGCCGCGTCGCATTGCTGCAAAATCCTCACAAGCCCTTGCCGAGTCCCGGCTCTAATGCAGGGCAGCGGCGAGCCCTATCTTGCTGCGTCATGCAAGGAGATTCACCAATGGCGCTCAACAGCTACCGCACACTCGGCCGATCGGGGCTGGTGGTCAGCCCGCTCGCTCTGGGAACAATGACGTTCGGGGCCGGACGCTGGGGCGCCGACGAGGGAACGTCCAGAAACATCCTCAACGGCTATGTCGAGGCCGGCGGCAATTTCGTCGACACCGCCGACGTCTATTCCGGCGGCGAGAGCGAGCGGATGCTCGGGCGCTTCGTGGCGGAGCGGAAGCTGCGGAACAAGCTGGTCATCGCCACCAAGGCCGGCTTCTCGCGGGAACAGGGTACGCCGCTCGCGGGCGGCAACAGTGCCCGCAACATCCGCGATGGCATCGAGGGCTCGCTGCAGCGCCTCGGCACGGACCGGATCGACATGTACTGGACCCATGTCTGGGATCGCACGACGCCGCCGGAAGAGGTGCTTCGCGCGTTGACCGACGCCGTCAGGCGCGGCGATATCCTGTACTACGGCTTCTCGAACGCGCCGGCCTGGTACGCCGCGCAGATCGCGACGCTCGCGCGGGCGCACGGGTTGCCGGAGCCGGTGGGGCTCCAATATTCCTATTCGCTTCTGGACCGGGGCGTCGAACTGGACCTTATTCCCGCCGGAACCGCACTCGGCATGGGGCTCGTCTGTTGGAGCCCGCTCGCTGCGGGCTTGCTGACGGGTAAGTACGGTCGCGAGAAGATCCAAGAAACGGGGCCAGCGGGCAGCCTTCCCGACAGCGCGGGCGAGACGCCCGATGGCGGCAGCAACGGACGCCTCAACGGCGACAATCCGTATGGCGGCATGCTGTTCACCGAGAAGAACTTCGACGTCGTCGATGAACTCCGCGCCGTATCCGAGGAGGTCGGCCGACCGATGGCCCAGGTGGCGCTCGCCTGGGTGGCCAACCGGCCTGGCGTCTCGTCCACGCTGATCGGGGCCAGCCGAACCGAGCAGCTCGACCAGAACATCGCGTCGCTCGACGTCGTCTTGTCGGCAGACCAGCAGGGCAGGCTCGACGCGGCCGGAGCGCTTCCGCTGCTCAATCCATATTTCATCTTCGAGCTGCCGCGCGAGCGCATCTTCGGCGGCCAAGCGGTGACGCCGTGGCGATAGTCCCCGTCCCGGCGCGGTACGAACGAACGAACGGAACGGCGGTCGGAATGGCGAACGACGCAGGCCGTGACGTGTCGTCTGACGGCGGCCCGGGAGATGTCCTGCGAGGTGTCCTGATCAAACGATGTTGCCTGCAGGCCAAGGAACACAGATAGAACGAACAAGGCGAGTCAAGCGAGAGGTCGACAGGTTGCGCGATGTGTAACGACTATCGTCAGCTGGTTGACCTCTCGTCCATCGAGGAGGGCTTTCAGGATTTGAAGATCCGCGTCGACTTCCCGGAGGGCAGGCCCAACCTCGAGCCGCGAGCCGACGTACGCATCACCGACGTCGCTCCCATCATGCGCGGAGTCGGCCGCGGAGTTGGTGACCTCGTTCAACGCCGATGGAGCTGGCCGGGCCCCGCGGGCAAGCCGGTCTACAACTTCCGTTCCGATGGCCGCAGCTTTGGGGAGGGGCGATGCCTGATCATCGCCGACGGCTTCTACGAGTTCACAGCGCCGACGGATCCGAAGAAGAAGCGCAAGGACAAATGGCTCTTCACGATGAAGGGCCGCAGCTGGTTCTGCATCGCGGGGATTTGGCGATCGGATCCAAAGATCGGCGAGGCGTTCACGATGTTGACGATGCCGCCTGGCCCCGACATCGAGCCCTATCACGATCGCCAGATCGTCATACTGGATCCATCGTCCTGGATAGACTGGCTCGATCCGTCGATCCCGGCGCAGCAGCTGATCCGCCCGCTGCCGGTCGGCACTCTGGAGGTCGCCGCCGTCGGTTGAGGCCTGGCATTGCCCGTGGACCGTCGCCACGCCGCTCCGCCGCGTGTCTAGCGCGGCCCGCTCAGAACAGCAGCGTCATCCAGTAGAACAGCGCGCCGACGATTGCGGCGGCGGGGATCGTGACCACCCAGGCGACGACGATGCTCGACGCGACGTTCCAGCGTACCGCCGACATCCGCCGCGACGCGCCGACGCCGACGATCGCGCCGGTGATGGTATGCGTGGTCGAGACCGGAATGCCGAAATAGGTCGCCATGAACAGCGTGATCGCGCCACCGGTCTCCGCACAGAAGCCTTGCGGCGGCGTCAGGCGCGTAATCTTCGAGCCCATCGTATGGACGATCTTCCAGCCGCCCAGCAGCGTGCCCAGCCCCATCGCGGTCTGACAGGCGAGCACCACCCAGAGCGGCACATGGAAGGTCGGCCCGAGCAGACCCTGCGAATAGAGCAGCACCGCGATAATCCCCATCGTCTTCTGCGCGTCGTTGCCGCCGTGCCCCAGCGAATAGAGTGACGCCGAGACGAGCTGGAGCTTGCGGAAGCGGCGATCGACCTGCAGCGGGGTCGAGCGGACCGACGACCAGGCGACGACGAGCACCAGCAGCAGGGCGAGCACAAGGCCGAGTGCGGGCGACAGCACGATTGCGAGCGCGGTCTTGATCACGCCGCTCCACACGACCGCCGAAAAACCCGCCTTTGCGGTCCCCGCCCCGATCAGGCCGCCGACCAGCGCGTGGCTCGACGAGGACGGGATCGCCATGATCCAGGTGACGAGGTTCCAGATGATGGCGCCCATCAGCGCGCCGAAGATCACCGCGGCGTCGATCACATGACCGTCGACGATGCCGGTACCGATCGTCGTCGCGACGTGGGTGCCGAACACCAGGAAGGCGATGAAGTTGAAGAAGGCGGCCCAAGCGACCGCATGATGCGGCTTGAGCACGCGCGTCGAGACGACCGTCGCAATCGAGTTGGCGGCGTCGTGAAGCCCGTTGAGCAGGTCAAACGCCAGGGCGACCGCGATCAGCGCGACAAGCAGCGGCAGCGCGAGATGGGTCAAAACGTCACGATCCATTCGTCGGCGCGCGCACGATCACGCATGGTCGATCACCAGCCCCTGGATCTCGTTGGCGACGTCCTCGAAGCGATCCGCGGTCTTCTCGAGATGCGCGTAGATTTCCTGCCCGACGACGAAGTCCATCGGTTGGTCGCGGCTCTGTCGGAACAGCGCCTTGAGGCCCTGGTCGTGGATCTCGTCGGAATGGCCCTCCAATTCGATCAGTCGCGCGGTCAGCGTGTGCAACCGGCCGGCGTTGGTCGAGAGCGCGCGCAACAGCGGGATCGCCTCCGCGGTGACGCGCGCGGCCTCGACGATGATCCCCGACATGTCGCGCATCTGCGGCGCGAACTCACGTACCTCGAACAGCGCGACCGCCTTGGCGGTCTGGTGCATCTGATCGATCGCGTCGTCCATCACGCCGATCAGCCCGGTGATCGCCGAGCGGTCGAACGGGGTGACGAAGGTGCGGCGGACATCCTGCAGCACGTCGCGGGCAATGTCGTCGGCGCGCTGCTCCTGCAGCACGATGTCGCGGATGTGCGTCTCGAGATCGTCGCCGCCCTGCATCAGCCTCGCCAGCGCGTCGGCGCCTGCGCACAGGGTCGCGCTGTGCGCCTCGAACAGATCGAAAAAGCGGCCCTGCGTGGGCATTAGCGACTGGAACCAGCGTATCATGGGGATCGTCCTTCCGATCGTCTCGCCGACCGCGAGGATGCGGTCGACGAGGCCAGCCTTGGCGGGCGGCTCGCGAAAACAGGTGATGATGGTCTTAAGTTCGGGCTCGTCGACGGCGGCCGCGGCGTCGCGCAGCGTGAACCACGCGGTATTGCGCTCGTCCTGCTCGGGCCATTCCTCGGCCTGGCCGGTGACCGCGAACGGGAAGACGTCAACCGCGATCGTCTTGGTCAGCCCCGTCTTGCGGCGTTTGGCATAGGAATAGCTGCCGATCAGCGTCGGGCAGGCGATGCCTTCCGCCCCGGCTTCCTCAAACGCCTCCTGCGCCGCCGCCTCATGCGCCCGCAAGCCCTTGATCGGATTACCCTTCGGTATCACCCAGCGCTGCGTCTCGCGGCTCGTGATCAGCATCACGCGCATGCTGCCATCGGTCTCGATACAATAGGGCAGGGCGGCAACCTGGCGAATCTCGCGTCTCCTCGACGACGGGGGTCCCGCTCAACACTACGGGGTCGGTCGGTACAAGTCCTGCAACGCGCGGATCGCGATATAGACCGTTTGGCCGCGAGGGTGCGCGCTGATGCGGCAGATACGATGCGGCGACAGGCCGGCCGGACCCGCGCAAAATGCCGGGGTTCGAACTCAGGCGTTGGCGCTGCCCGTCCGCGCCGCTATGGTCGTGCCGGGTCGCGCATCTTGCGCGATCCGAGATCGCGCCGGTGCCTCGCAAGGGGCTTAAAATGGGAAGGCGGTGAGGGTGATGGCGGAAAAGCTGCATCCAAAGCCGCAGCTGTCCCTGCAACTGTAAGCGGCGAGCGGGATGCACATCGCCTCGGGGTGTTCCACGGGGCAGTCACTGGGCGACGCACAGCGTGCCGACCCTGGGAAGACCGTGCATCGCGCGTTGACCCGCAAGCCAGGAGACCTGCCGGCGTTCTGGTCGCTCTTGCCTCGGCCCAGGGATTGGCCATGGCACGGAAGCTCCGTCGGAGCGACGAACCTGCGGCGGGGGCCGCATCGGTTCGCATGGGCAGGCGTCGCGTCCGCCGGGCCATGCGCACCGACCGCACGCGCGGACGCCCTCGTCCTTCGTCGCCGGCGCCCGAGATCCGTGTCCATGCTCGTTCCCTCACGATTGCCACCATGTCGCTCGACATCGGACGCGACGCGCGTGTCACGATCGGTGCCGCCAGTGCCGGCCCGCGGGCGTGGCTCGCTATGAAAGGCTTCGAGGTAAAAGGCTGGTGTCCTGACGCATGGCGGCCGATGCAGGCGGGCGACGGCCTGTTGGTGCGCGTCCGTCCGCCCCTCGGCCAGCTGACCCGTGCTGAGGTCCTGGGCCTATGCGAGGCCACCAAGACGTACGGTCGCGGCCGGATCGAGATCACGGCGCGCGCCAACCTTCAGGTCCGCGGCGTCGGCGAAGGCGCATGGCGCGATCTCGTCGCAGCGCTTCTGGCACTGGGGCTTGTCGATCCCGATCCCGCCCGCGAGGCTAAGCGCAATGTCCTGGTCGTGCCCGATTGGTGCGACGGCGACGACAGCCACCGCATCGCCACCGCCTTGCTAGCCCAGCTCGACGCGCTGCCAAGCGTGCCCGGCAAGGTCGGTTTCGCCATCGATGCCGGTGTCGCCCCGATGCTTGGCGAGGCGTCCGCCGATTTCCGGGTTGAGCGCGACAGCGACGGCGGTTTGCTGGTGCGTGCCGATGGTCGTGAGACGGGCATGGCGCTGGAGCCTCGCGATGCCGCGGATGCTCTGGTCGCGCTGGCGCGCTGGTTCGTCGAGAGCGGCGGCATCGGATCCGGGCGGATGGCGCATCACCTCGCGCCGCTCCCCGCTTGGGCGCAGGGGGGCAGCCGCCCCGCCCCGGCTCGCGCGCCGCTTTGGCCGGGTGCCCACGCGCTCGGCGCAATATATGGCACCGCGTTCGGCACGATCGAGGCCGACACGCTCGCGGCTGCGCTGGCGGATGCCGACGCCGTCCGCTTCACGCCCTGGCGGCAACTGCTGCTCGAAGGGGCGGCGGCCCGCGCTCGCGATGGCCTGATCGACGACGCCGCAAGTCCGATGCTGCGGGTCGAAGCCTGTCCCGGCGCTCCGGATTGCCCGCAGGCGAGTGTCGCGACGCGTCCGCTCGCAACCGCACTCGCGACGCGGATGACGGGGACGCTCCATGTCTCCGGCTGCGCCAAGGGCTGCGCCTGCAGGCGGTCCACCGATATCGTGCTGACCGGGCGGGACGGGCGGTTCGATATCGCTTTTGCCGCCCGCGCCGGTGCGCCGCCGCGGCACGAAGGCGTCACGCCGGCGACGCTGCTTGCCCGGTTGGGAGCGGCCTGATGGCCCATGTCTATGAAACCGACGGTGCTGCGATCTACCGGCGATCCTTCGCGATCATCCGCGCCGAAGCCGATCTGGCCCGCTTCGGGGCGGATGAGGAGGGCGTCGCGGTGCGCATGATCCATGCCGCAGGGATCGTGGGGCTGGCCGAGCATATCCGCTTTTCCGCCGGCTTCGTCGCCGCGGCGCGTGAGGCGCTGGTCCGCGGCGCGCCGATCCTGTGCGACGCGCGGATGGTAAGCGAAGGCGTCACCCTTACGCGACTGCCCGCGGCCAACCCGATCCTGTGCACGCTTCACGACGAGGCGGTGCCCGCGCTCGCGCAATCGATGGGAACGACGCGATCGGCCGCGGCGCTGGAGCGATGGCGGCCGCATCTGGGCGGTGCGCTGGTCGCGATCGGCAATGCCCCGACCGCCCTGTTCCACCTCCTCGACATGCTCGACGACGAGACATGTCCGCGTCCGGCCGCGATCATCGGCTGCCCGGTCGGCTTCGTCGGCGCGATCGAATCCAAGGCGGCGCTCTGGGCGGCGTGTCCGGTGCCCTGCTGCATCGTCGAGGGCCGGATGGGCGGCAGCGCGATCACGGTCGCGGCGGTCAATGCGCTTGCGAGCCGCGCCGAATGACGCCCGGTACGATCCACGGCGTCGGGCTCGGTCCCGGTGCCCCCGACCTGCTCAGCGTGCGCGCCGATCGGCTGGTCCGCGCGACACGCCACATCGCCTATTTCCGCAAGGCGGGGCATCCGGGGCAGGCGCGCCGCATCGTCGACGGCTTGCTGCGCGCCGACGCCGTCGAGCTGGCGATGGAATATCCCGTCACCACCGAGATCGCGTTCGACGATCCCGACTATAAGCACCGTCTGTCCGGCTTCTATGCCGACTGTATCGAGCGACTGGTCGCGCTCGCCGCCGCCGGCGAGGATATCGTCGTGCTGTGCGAGGGCGATCCCTTCTTTTACGGCTCGTTCATGCACCTCTACACCCGGCTGGCGGGCCGGGCGGCGGTCACGGTTGTGCCGGGGATCACCGGCATGTCTGGCGCCTGGACCGCGAGCGGCGTGCCGATCACCTGGGGCGACGATGTGCTCACCGTGCTGACGGCCACGCTGCCCGAGGCAGAACTCGTCCGGCGGATCCGCGATACCGATGCGTTGGTCGTCATGAAGATCGGGCGGCATCTCCCCAAGCTGCGCCGCGCGCTCGCCGCGGCGGGGCGCGAGGATGCGGCATGGCTGGTCGAATATGCCACGATGCCGGGCGAGCGCGTGTCCCGGCTTTGCGATGTCGGCGCGGTCGCGCCCTATTTCTCGATCGTGCTGATCCACGGGCAGGGGCGTCGGCCGTGACCGGCTGGCTTGCGATTGCAGGGCTCGGGCCGGGCGATGCCGGCATGGTCACGCCCGAGGTGACGGAGGCGCTCGCGCTGGCGACCGATGTCGTCGGCTACATCCCCTATGTTGCCCGGATCGCGCCCCGGCCGGGACTGACGCTGCATGCGACCGACAATCGCGTCGAGCTCGACCGCGCCGCGCATGCGCTGGCGATGGCGGCGGACGCCAAGCGCGTCGTCATCGTCTCGTCGGGCGATCCCGGCGTGTTCGCGATGGCCGCCGCCGTCTTCGAGGCGCTGGAGGCGGGGCCTGCCGACTGGCGAGCGCTCGATATCCGCGTGCTGCCCGGCATAACCGCAATGCTGGCGGCGAGCGCACGGGCCGGGGCGCCGCTCGGCCATGACTTTTGCGCGATCAACCTGTCCGACAATCTCAAGCCCTGGTCGCTGATCGAACGCCGCATACGGTTCGCGGTCGAAGCGGACTTCGCGATCGCCTTCTATAATCCGCGCTCCGTCGCCAGGCCCGAGGGCTTTGCGCATGTGCTCGCGATCCTGCGCGAGACCTGCGGCGCGCATCGCCCGATCCTCTTCGCGCGCGCTGTCAGCACTGCCGAGGAGACGTTGCGCATCGTCCCGCTCGGCGAGGCTTCGCCCGACATGGCGGACATGCGCACGATGGTGATCGTCGGCTCGAGCCGCACGCGGACGATCGAACGGCCGGGCGGCAGCTGGCTCTACACGCCGAGGTCGGCAGCGTGACCAAGCCAGCGCAACGCCGTTCCGATATCATATACTTCAGCCGCCGCCGAAACCGGGGGACGATCGATCATCAGCACCGGAAGTCCGAGCGTGCGCGCCGCGATCAGCTTGGCCGATGCACCGCTGCCGCCGGCATTCTTGCAGACCAGCAGGTCGATCGCATGCGTCTGCAGCAGCGCAACATCGGAGGCTGGGTCGAAAGGCCCGCGATCGACCACAAGCACGTGCCGGGGCAAATCCGGCAGCGTCTCCGGCAGATCGACGAAGCGCAGCAGATAGGCATGGTGCGGCTGCGCGGCGAACGCATCAACATGCATCCGGCCGAGCGCGAGCATCACCCGCTGCGGTGGGCCGGACAACGCATCGACCGCGGCGGGGATGTCGGCGACATGCCGCCAGCGATCCCCCTCTACCGCACGCCACGGCGGCCGGGTCAGCACGATATGCGCGGTGCCGGTTTCGGCGGCCGCGAGAACGGCATTGCGCCGCATCGTCGCGGCGAAGGGATGGGTCGCGTCGATCAGATGCGTGACGCGCTCACGCTGCAGATAGGCCGCGAGGCCCTTCACCCCGCCGAAGCCGCCGACGCGCACCGGGATCGGCTGCGGCTTGGGGTGGGCGGTGCGCCCGGCATAGCTCAAAGTCGCGCGCAGGCCGCGTGCGGCCAGCGCCTCGGCGAGCGCGCTCGCCTGCGTGGTGCCGCCGAGCAGCAGGATGTTGGGTGTGGTTGAGGCGGCTTGGCTCACGATCGTCGGCATAGGCGAGGATGGCCTCGCCGGGCTATCCCCCGCGAGCCGGGCCGCGCTCGATGCCGCCGAGATCGTGACCGGATCGGCGCGGCATCTTGACCTGCTGCCTGATCTCGCCGCCGAGACGCGCGTCTGGCCGGTGCCGTTCGCGGACGGTATCGCGCCGCTCATCGCCTTGCGCGGGCGCCCGACCGTGATGCTGGCGTCGGGAGATCCCTTCTGGTTCGGCGCCGGCAGCGTTCTGGCGCAGCGGCTCGATCGCGGCGAGTGGGTCGCGCACCCGGCGCGCTCGACCTTTGCGCTGGCCGCCGCCCGGCTCGGTTGGCCGCTGGAGGCGACCACCTGTCTCGGCTTGCATGCGCGCCCGCTGGCTCGCATCCGCCCCCATCTGGCGGCAGGCCGGTCGCTGCTCGTGCTGGTCCGCGATGGCGCCGCAGTGGCGGAATTGGCGCACCTACTCGCCGATCTCGGTTTCGGGGCGTCCCGACTCCATGTCCTCGAGGCGCTGGGCGGCCCCCGCGAGCGCATTCGCGCCACGACCGCCGATGCGCTCGACTTCGCCGACATCGCGCATCCGGTCGCGGTCGCCATCGAGGCACAAGGTGGCGCGGGCTTGCCGCGCAGCGCGGGGCTCGCCGACGCGCTGTTCGCGCATGACGGACAGATCACCAAACGCCCGATGCGCGCACTCAGTCTGTCCGCGCTGGCTCCGCGCGCCGGCGAGATGCTGTGGGACGTCGGTGCGGGGTCGGGATCGATCGCGATCGAATGGCTGCTGACCCATCCCGCGAACCGCGCGATCGCGTTCGAGGCCGATCCAGGCCGTGCGCCGCGCATTCGTGCCAATGCCGCAGCGCTGGGCGTCGATCGGCTCGATGTCGTCGAAGGGCGCGCGCCCGCGATCGTGGCCGGGCAGCCATCGCCGGACGCGATCTTCATCGGCGGCGGCCTGTCGCAGCCGATGCTCGACACGATCTGGACGTTGGCCGCACCCGGCACGCGTCTGGTCGCCAACGCGGTGACGCTCGAATCCGAGGCGCTGCTTGCGACATGGCATGCCGCGAAAGGCGGCACGCTGCTGCGGATCGAGCTCGCCGAGGCCGCGCCGCTCGGCACGCGTCGCGGCTGGCGGTCGAGCTATCCGGTGGTGCAGTGGAGCGTGACGCTGTGATCGTCGCGGGTTTCGGCTTTCGTCGGGCGGCTACGTGTGCCTCGTTCGAGGGCGCTTTGCGTCTGGCGCAGGACGGCCTGCCGACGATCGAGGCGCTTGCCGTACCCGACGACAAGCGCGCCGCCTTCGCGCTGTTCGCCGACACGCTCGGCCTGCCGATCATCGCCATCTCCGCCGATGCGCTGGCGGCGGCCGATACGGCCACCCGGTCCGCGCCCAGCATCGCCGCGCGGCGGACCGGAAGCGTTGCGGAGGCCGCCGCGCTCGCCGCCGCGGGCGAAGGCGCGGTTCTGCTTGGCGCCCGTCATATCTCGCCGGATCGCCTCGCGACCTGTGCCATCGCCCGAGGCGCCTGCCCATGACCGTCCATTTCATCGGCGCCGGCCCCGGCGCGCCCGACTTGCTGACCCTGCGCGGCCGCGACATTCTCGCGCGCTGCCCGGTGTGCCTCTATGCGGGCTCGCTGGTGCCGGCCGCGATGCTCGCGCATTGCCCGCCGGCCGCGCGGATCGTGGACACCGCGCCGCTCTCGCTCGACGAGATCATCGCGGAGATCCAAGCCGCGCATGCCGCGGGACACGACGTCGCGCGACTACATTCGGGCGACCTCTCAATCTGGTCGGCGATGGGCGAGCAACTGCGCCGCCTGCGCGCGCTGGGCATCCCGATCAGCGTCACCCCCGGTGTTCCCGCCTTCGCCGCCGCCGCCGCCGCGCTGGAGGCCGAGCTGACCCTGCCCGGCCTTGCCCAGTCGGTGGTCCTCACCCGCACCCCAGGCCGTGCGAGCGCGATGCCGGCGGGCGAGACCTTGGCCAATTTCGCGGCGACGGGCGCGACGCTCGCTATCCATCTGTCGATCCACAACCTTGCGGCGGTCGTCGCCGACCTCGCGCCGGCCTATGGCGGCGACTGCCCGACCGCGATCGTATGGCGCGCCAGCTGGCCCGAACAGCGCATCGTCCGCGCGACCCTTGCCACGGTCGCGGTCGCGGTCGCCGGCAGCATGGAGCGGACCGCGCTGATCTTGGTCGGCCCGGCCGTGGGTGGCGAGGGTTTTGCCGAGAGCCGCCTGTACGCGCCCGACTATGATCGCCGCTTCCGGCCGAACGGTGCCGATCCGCGCTTTCCGGGAGACCCGGCGTGACGCGCGACGGCGGTTCCCGCGAGGTGGCGCCGATCGCCGGCGCGGGTGTGTCCGCCGGGCTATGATCCGCCTCGCGCTCATCGGCATCGGTACGGGCAACCCCGATCATCTCACCCGCGCTGCGGTCGACGCGATGAACGCCGCCGACCTGATCCTGCTGCCACGCAAGGACGCGCGCACCGCCGAGCTAATCGACCTGCGGCGCTCGATCTGCGGAACCGTGCTGACCGGCGCTACCCGCGTCGTCGAGTTCGATCTGCCGACCCGCGCGGCGACGCCTGATTATCGCAGCGACGTCGATGCATGGCACGATGCCATTGCTGCTGCCTGGAGCGCGGAGATCGATGCGCATCTTCCCGACGGCGGGGCGCTGGCATTGCTGGTGTGGGGCGATCCTGCCCTCTACGACAGCACGCTGCGTATCGCCGAGCGGCTTCGTGCCGCCGGGCGCGCGCTCGATCTGCGCGTGATTCCCGGCATCACCAGCATCCAGGCGCTCACCGCCGCGCATGCCATCCCGCTCAACACGCTGGCAGCGCCGGTGACGATCACGACCGGGCGCCAGCTTCGCGACCATGGCTGGCCGAGCGGAGCGGTGAGCGTCGTCGTGATGCTCGATGCGGGATGCGCGTTCGAGGCGCTTGCACCGCACGGCGTCGACATCTGGTGGGGGGCCTATCTCGGTCTGCCGCAGCAAGCCTTGGTCCATGGACCGCTCGCAACGGCGGGTCCCAAGATCGCCGATCAGCGCGCCGCGCTGCGCGCCCGGCACGGCTGGATCATGGACATCTATCTGCTGCGCCGGGAGGCGCGCGTCTGCGCCGGACAGTGAACGCGAGCGCATGTCGTACCCAGCGTTGACAAGCGTCGCCATTATCTGAAATGGTAGCGCTATCAAATTGAGAGCGTCCTGAAGGATGCCGTTGCGCGAGGCGCAGGGGAGAGTGATCGTCGTGAGCCAAGTCCGTACCGGCGATTCGTGCGCAGACCCGCAGGTCCGCGTGCGTGACGCGATCGGTTTCCGTCCGGATCGCCGTCTTCTGCTGGGCTGGCTGGCGGGTGCCTCGGTCTCGACCATCGCAGCCGCGGCGATGCCCCGTACCGGGGCGAGCGACCGTCTTCCCTATCGCGACCCACATGTCCCGATCGATCTGCGCGTCCGCGACCTGCTGGCGCGGATGACGCTCGACGAGAAGGTCGCGCAGCTGATCGCGCTGTCGACCGGCAAGCGCGACGTGATGGATGCGGCGCTCGCCTTCGACCCGGCCCGCGCGAAGCAGACCCATCCCGACGGGATCGGTCAGATCGCCCGCCCCTCGGACCGCACGGGCGCGGCGACCGCGACCAACACCGGTGCCGAGGTCAGTGGACGCTGGCGGACGCCGGCGGACACGATCGCCTTTGTCAACGCCGCGCAGCATTGGGCGATGACCGAGACCCGGCTCGGCATCCCGATCCTGTTCCACGAGGAAGCGCTGCACGGCTATATGGCGCCCGACGCGACCAGCTTCCCGCAGGCGATCGCGCTCGCCGGCTCGTTCGACCGCGACCTCGTGCGGCGGGTCAACATGGTGATCGCCGCGGAGGTGCGCGCGCATGGCGCGGTGCTCGCGCTGTCCCCGGTCGTCGACATCGCGCGTGATCCGCGCTGGGGCCGGATCGAGGAGACGTTTGGCGAGGATCCCTATCTGTGCGGCGAAATGGGGGTTGCCGCGGTCACCGGACTGCAGGGCGAAGGCAAGACGCTCGGCCCGGACAAGGTGTTCGCGACGCTCAAGCACATGACCGGGCACGGCCAGCCCGAGGCCGGCGAGAATACCGCGCCCGCGCCGATCGCCGAGCGCGAGCTGCGCAGCTATTTCCTGCCGCCCTTCCGCGCCGTCGTCGCGCGCACCGGGGTCGGCGCGGTGATGCCCTCCTACAATGAGATCGACGGCGTGCCGAGCCATGCCAACCACTGGCTGCTGCGCCAGATATTGCGCGGGGAGTGGGGGTTCGAGGGCATGATCGTCAGCGATTATGCCGCGATCGGCGAACTGGCGAGCTATCATCACATCGCCGCCGACGCACAGGGCGCCGCCCGGCTCGCGCTTGCCGCCGGGGTCGACTGCGACCTACCCGACGGCCAGGCCTATCGCACGCTGGCCGACCAGGTTCGCGCCGGTCTGGTCGCGCCCAGCGCGGTCGACGAGGCGTGCCGCCACATGCTCACGCTCAAATTCCGCGCCGGGCTGTTCGAGCGGACGCCGATCGATCCGAAGGCATCGGCACGCCTGACCGGCAACGCTGCCGCGCGCGCGCTGGCGCTCGAGGCGGCGCGGCGCTCGATCGCTCTGCTCGTCAATGACGGGACGTTGCCGCTCGACCCCGGGGCGCATCGTCGTGTCGCGGTGATCGGCCCCAACGCCGCGGTCGCGCGGCTCGGCGGCTATTCGAGCGAGCCACGCCAGACCGTCTCGCTGCTCGACGGCGTGCGCGCCAGGCTCGCCGGCAAGGCCGAGGTGCGGCACGCCCAAGGCGTGTTCATCACGCGCAACGAGGATCGCTCGGCCAATGCCGTCGAACTCGCGGATCCGGCACGCAACCGCACGCTGATTGCCGAAGCGGTCGAGACGGCGCGCGACTGCGACCTCATCCTGCTCGCGATCGGCGACACCGAGCAGACCAGCCGCGAAGGCTATGCCAAGACGCATCTCGGCGACCGCACCGGGCTCGATCTGATCGGCGAGCAGGCCGAGCTGTTCGACGCGCTCCATGCGCTCGGCAAGCCGGTGGTGGTGGTCGCGATCAACGGCCGACCGCCCTCCTGGCCGAGTGTCGTCGCCCGGGCCAATGCGCTGCTCGAATGCTGGTATGTCGGGCAGGAGGGCGGCACCGCGATCGCCGAGGCGCTGTTCGGCGACGTCAATCCGGGGGCCAAGCTGCCGGTGACCGTGGCGCGCAGCGTCGGCCAGCTGCCGCTGTTCTACGATGCCAAGCCGTCGACGCATCGCGGCTATCTGTTCGACACCACCGAGCCGCTGTTCCCGTTCGGCTTCGGCCTGTCCTACACGCGCTTCGAGATCGGCGCGCCGCGGCTCTCGGCGGCCACGATCGCGCGGGCGGGCAGCGTCACCGTCGAGGTCGATGTCGCCAATGTCGGGCCGCGCGCCGGCGACGAGGTCGTCCAGCTCTACGTCCACGACCGGGTCGCCTCCGTCACCCAGCCGATCAAGGCACTCAAGGGCTTCGAGCGGGTGACGCTTAAGCCGGGCGAGCGCCGCACGCTGCGCTTCACGCTCGGCCCCGACGCCTTCTCGCTGTGGAACCTCGACATGCGCGAGGTCGTCGAACCCGGCGACTTCGACATCCTGGTCGGCGCGAACAGCCGCGATCTCCAGTCCGCCCTCCTCACCATCGCCTGAACAGAGAGTAGTCATGCCCAGGATCACCGACGCCAAGGTCATCGTCACCTGCCCCGGCCGCAATTTCGTGACGCTCAAGATTGAGACCGACGAAGGCGTCTACGGCCTCGGCGATGCGACGCTCAACGGCCGCGAGCTCTCCGTCGCCAGCTATCTCAGCGACCATATCGTGCCGATGCTGATCGGCCGCGACGCGCACCGGATCGAGGATATCTGGCAGTATCTCTACAAGGGCGCCTATTGGCGCCGCGGCCCGGTGACGATGAGCGCGATCGCCGCGGTCGACACCGCCTTGTGGGACATCAAGGGCAAGGTCGCCGGGCTCCCCGTCTACCAGTTGCTCGGCGGCGCATCGCGGGACGGCGTGATGGTCTATGGCCATGCCAACGGCGTCTCGATCGAGGAGACGGTCGAGGTCGCGCTCGACTATCAGCGCCAGGGCTACAAGGCGATCCGTTTGCAATGCGGCGTGCCGGGGCTGCCTTCGACCTACGGCGTCTCCAAGGACAAGATGTTCTACGAGCCCGCCGACGCCGATCTGCCGACCGAGAATCTGTGGTCGACCGAGAAATATCTGCGCGTCGTCCCGCAGCTGTTCGAGGCGGCGCGCAAGGCGCTCGGCTGGGACGTGCATCTGCTCCACGACATCCACCACCGCCTGACCCCGATCGAGGCCGGGCGGCTCGGCAAGGATCTCGAGCCCTATCGCCCGTTCTGGCTGGAGGATGCGACGCCGGCCGAAAATCAGGACGCCTTCCGCCTGATCCGCCAGCACACCACGACGCCGCTCGCGGTCGGCGAGATCTTCAATTCGATCTGGGATGCCAAGCATCTGATCGAGAACCAGCTGATCGACTATATCCGCGCGACCGTCGTCCACGCCGGCGGCATCACGCATCTGCGCCGGATCGCGGCGCTCGCCGATCTCTACCAGATCCGCACCGGCTGCCATGGCGCGACCGACCTCTCGCCGGTGTGCATGGCGGCGGCGCTCCATTTCGACCTGTCGGTGCCCAATTTCGGGGTGCAGGAATATATGCGGCACACCCCCGAGACCGACGCGGTCTTCCCGCACGCCTACAGCTTCGATCGCGGCATGATGCACCCCGGCGACAAGCCCGGCCTCGGCGTCGAGATCGACGAGGTCCTTGCCGCGCAATATGCCTATAAGCGCGCCTATCTGCCCGTGAACCGTCTTGAGGACGGCACGATGTTCAACTGGTGACGGAGATCGCGCGGCCACGCGGCAATGTCCGCTGGGTGATCTGCGGCCTGCTGTTTGCCGCGGTGGTGCTGAGCTATGTCGATCGTCTCGTGCTGCCCGTGCTCAAGCCCAGCCTGCAGGCGCGCTATGGCTGGACCGAGCAGGGCTATGCCGATCTCGCCATCTGGTTCCAGGGTGCCTACGGCCTCGCCTATGTGCTGTTCGGGCGGCTGGTCGACCGGGTCGGCGCGCGGATCGGCTATGCGCTGGCGGTGACGCTGTGGACGATCGGCCATGTCGCGCATGTGCTGTTCACCAGCACTGCCGGGATGGCGATCGCGCGCGTGCCGCTGGCGATCGGCGAGGCGGGGGCCTTCCCCGCAGCCCTCGCCGCGACGGGGGAGTGGTTCCCCAAGTCCGAGCGCGCGCTGGCGATCGGCATCTTCAATGCCGGCTCGAACGTCGGCGCGATCGTGACGCCGCTGGTGGTGCCGATCATCGCCGTCACCTTCGGCTGGCGAATGGCGTTCGTCGCGACCGGGCTGCTCACCGTATTGTGGCTGGTCGCCTGGCTCGGCTTCTACCGCCGGCCCCGCGAGCATGCGCGCGTGACGCCCGCCGAGCTCGCCTGGATCGAACGCGAGCCCGCCGAACCGGCACGTCCGATCGCGTGGCGGACGCTGCTCAGCCTGCGCCAGACCTGGGCCTATATGCTTGGCCGCTTCCTGATCGATCCGGTGTGGTGGACCTTCCTGTTCTGGCTACCCGACTTCTTCAACCGGCAATATCATGTGAAGATGCTCGATTTCGGACCGCCGTTGGTCGCGGTCTATCTGCTTGCCGACATCGGCTCGATCGGCGGCGGCTGGCTGTCGTCGCGGCTGCTGCTGCGCGGCTGGACCACCGGGCGTGCGCGCAAGACCGCGATGCTGGTCTGCGCGCTGTTCGCGCTGCCGATCGCGTTCGCGGCCCACGCCCCCAGCCTGTGGTCGGCGGTGTTGCTGATCGGGCTCGCCTGCGCTGCGCATCAGGGCTTCTCGGCCAACGTCTATGCGCTGCCCGGCGACCTCTTCCCGCGCGGACGCGCCGGCTCGGTGATCGGTCTGGGCGGGCTGAGCGGCGCGGTCGGCGGGATGCTGATGGCCAAGTTCGCCGGCACGATCCTCGCGCGTCTCGGCAGCTATCAGCCGATCTTCCTGGTCGCCGCCTGCGCCTATCTCGTCGCGCTGCTGGTGATCCACTTCCTCGTTCCCCGCTACACGCCCGTCGCATCGGCGCAGATCGCATGACGGCAGGGCCCCTCAAGGAAACCGGTTTATGATCCTTCGGACGCTGACCGCCGCCTGTCTTCTCGCCAGTGTCTCGAGCATGGCGGTGGCGGCGCCGCCGCGGATCGAGAAGCAGGGCGACGCCTTCCGCCTCGTCGTCCAGGGCAAGCCGATGCTGATGCTGGCCGGCGAGCTCGGCAATTCGAGCGCGTCGAGCGAAGCCTATATGGCGCCGCACTGGGCGCGGCTGCGTGCGATGCATCTCAACACCGTGCTGGCACCGGTGTCGTGGGAATTGATCGAGCCGCGCGAGGGCCAGTTCGACTGGACGTCGGTCGACATGCTGATCCGACACGCGCGGGCCAACGACCTCCATCTCGTCTTCCTGTGGTTCGGCGCGTGGAAGAACAGCATGTCGACCTATGTGCCGGGCTGGGTAAAGCGCGATCAGGCACGGTTTCCGCGCGCGGCCTTGCCCAACGGCCAGAGCGTCGAGATCCTGTCCGCCTTCTCGCCCGCCACTCTCGCCGCCGACTCGAAGGCCTATGCCGCGCTGGTCGCGCACATCAAGGCGGTGGACGGCGAGCGCAACACCGTCCTGATGGTGCAGGTCGAGAATGAGATGGGCATGTTGCCGGTCGCGCGCGACTATGGGCCGCTCGCCGATGCGGCCTTCCGCCAGCCCGTGCCGGCGATGCTGATCGATTATCTGACCGCGCATCGCGACACGCTGCGTCCGCAATTGCGTCGCGCCTGGGATGATCATGGCGCGCGCACCGCGGGCAGCTGGGAAGAGCTGTTCGGCCCGGGCGATGCGACCGCCGAGATCTTTACCGCCTGGTCCTACGCCCGTTATGCCGACGCCGTCGCGGCGGCAGGCCAGCGCGACTATCCGCTGCCGATGTACGCCAACATCGCCTTCAACCGGATCGGCAAGGCGCCCGGTGAATATCCGAGCGGCGGCCCGCTGCCCCATCTGATCGACGTCTGGAAGGCGGGCGCGCCGCATTTGGATATGCTCGCACCCGACGTCTATTTCCCGAGTTTCGTCGATCTCACCACGACCTACCATCGTGCCGACAATCCGCTGTTCATCCCTGAAGCGAACAACGCGACGTCGGCCGAGGTCGGCGCCAACGCCTTCTTCGCCTTCGGGTCGTTGGCGACCATGGGCTACAGCCCGTTCTCGATCGAGTCGATCGACGACAAGCCGGATAATGACGTGACCTCGGCCTATGCGGTGCTCGAACAGCTGACCCCCGCATTGCTGGCCAATGAGGGGCTCGGCCGCGTCATCGGCATGAAGCCCCGCGTGCTCGAGGATGGTACGGTGCTCGACCAGCCGACCGTGACGCGCCTTGGCGGCTATGAATTCACGACGAGCTATGTCGATGCGCAAAGCACCATCCCCAAGGCCGACCAGCATACCGCCGCGCACGGCGGGCTGATCATCCAGACCGGGCCCGACGACTTCCTGATCGCGGGCAGCGGCATCACCGTCACGTTCCGACCGATCAGCGGCGGGCTGTCATTCGCTGGGATCGACAGCGCGTGGGAAGGTGTGTTCGACAGTGCCGGTCATTGGGTAGCGGGGCGGCTCATGAACGGCGATCAGACCCACCAGGGTCGCCACATCCGCCTCGAGGCCGGCCACTTCTCGATCCAGCGCGTGCGGCTCTATCCCTATCGGTAACCGCTGATTGCGACATGTAATATCACGTACGGTTACCTCTTGACACATCACTTGTCTTGTCAGACATAAGCCGTGTTAGCGTTATCACGCGACACTATTCAATCCGCCGTCCGAGCGGAACTACACAGGGGATCTGAACAGTGCTTCCGCATGCCTATCGTCCATCGAACCGCGCGCGCCTGCTGGCTGCCGTTGCGTTCGGCGCCGCGTCCTTCGCGTCTCCCGTGCTCGCCCAGGGCGCGCCCGTGGCCAGCGCACCGCCATCGCCTGCCGCGACCGTGCTACAGCCTGACTCCACGACGCAAAATGCCGACACCAATGCGCGCGTCGGTGCGCCTGCCGCGCCGGTAAACGGCCCGGTGACGGCCTCGCAGCCGGTCGCCGCACCCACCGATACCGCGGGCGGCGCCGGCGAGATCATCGTGACGGGTATCCGCAAGAGCCTTCAGAGCGCGACGATCGCGAAGCAGTCGTCGGTCGCGTTCGGTGATTCGATCTTCGCGGAAGATATCGGCAAGCTGCCCGCCACCAACCTCGCCGAGACGCTCAACCGTATCCCGGGCGTCAACATCAGCCGCGACATCGACGGCGAAGGCGTACAGGTCTCGATCCGCGGCCTGGGGCCCAGCTTCGTCAAGGTCCTGCTCAACGGCAACAATATCGGCGTCGCATCCGACGGCGGCACCAACGGCGGCGGTCCGACCCGCGCCGTCGATCTCGATCTCTTTCCCTCGGAGCTGTTCACCCGGCTCGACGTGCTCAAGACGCCGGTCGCCTCGACGCTCGAGGGCGGCATCGCCGGCACCGTCAACCTGCGCAATGCGCGGCCGTTCGACCGCCCGGGCGAGCATATCACGGTGGTGGGTCAGGCCGACGGCCATGACACCAACAGCAAGTTCGGCCCGCGCGGCGCGGTCGTTGCCAGCAAGACGTTCGGCGACACCTTCGGCGTCTTGCTGGGCTTTGCCGGCTACACCCAGAAGGAGCGTATCGACGGCTTCGAGTCGATCGGCTGGACCGACGCGAACCTGGCTTGCGGCACCGGCTGCAACAACAGCGCGCTGGACGGCAACGGCTTCAGCTTCGCGACGACCGTGCCCAACAACACCGGCCACGGCCTGACGCCGGGCACGCCCGTCAACCTCGCGCAGACGTCGGGCCTGTCGTTGCAGCAGCTCACGCTCGCTCAGATTCCCCGCCTTGGCCGGGACAGCATCACCGTCGGCACGCGCTCGCGCATCTCGGCGCTGGCATCGTTCGAATGGCGGCCCAGCGACGCGCTGCATTTCGCACTCGACGGTCTCTACGACGTGTCGAAGCGCGACTATGAGCGCTTCAACATGAACTGGCAGGTCCGCAACTCCGGTCCCGGCACCGGGCCGACCGCAACCGGCGGCATGGTGCCGTTCAACCTGACCGTCGATTCGAACAACGTCGTCACCTCGGGCACGTTCGCCAATTCGAGCTTCTTCCTCGAGAACGACGTGTTCAACCAGACCACCAAATTCTACAACATCAACCCGAACGTGACCTGGAAGCCCGCCGACCGCATCCGCGTCGACGCGCAGGTCAATTATGGCCACAGCACCTTCTTCCGCGAGCAGCCGCAGTTCGACTTCCAGACGACGCCGCAGTCGGGCGTGTCGGTCACCTACACCAACAATGGTGGTCAGGTGCCGACGATCGTCCCCAATGTCGACCTCAACAATCCGAACCTCGGCTGGCAGTGGTACCGCGTCAACGTGTCGGCGGTGCGTCGTGAGACGACGACCAAGGGCGCGCATCTTGATACGACCCTCGGCGACGAGAAGGCCAACATCAAGGTTGGCGGCGCATACGACAATTCGTTCCTGAGCGTCCGCGCCTACGACAACAGCACCGCCTTCCAGACCTCCGTCTGCGGCGCGACCTGCGACGGTTCGACCGGCACCGTGCCGAATTCGCAGCTCGCCCAATATCTGCAGCCGAGCAGCATCACCAACTTCGGCCATCTGGCGAGCGGCAATTTCGGCTATACCAGCTACATCATGGACAATCTCTCCGCGCTGGAGAAGGCGACCAACTACCAGTCGTATCTCGACAGCGCGCCGGAAGGCACCGGCGCGGTCACGGGCGGCTCGGTCGGCACGATCCGCGAGAAGACCTTCGGCGGCTACGCCGAGCTTAACGCGACGACGCAGATCCTCGACCGCGACCTGCACTTCAACGCGGGTGTCCGGTACTTCAACACCAGCCAGGTGGTCGCGGCCCCCGGTCGCGCTGGCGTCGGCATCGTCCAGCGCGCGTTCAACTCGTCCTATGACGATTGGCTGCCGTCGTTCAACCTGGCCTATGACGTCACGCGCCACCTCAAGCTGCGGTTTGCCGCGTCGAAGGCGATCACCCGCGCCGATGTCGGATCGCTCCTGCCGGGCCTGACCTTCTCGGATCCCAGCGCGCAGATCGCGACGTCGGGCAACGCCAACCTCAAGCCCTATACCTCCAACAACATCGATCTCGGCGGCGAATACTATACCGGCGGCATCGGTTATATCGGGCTCGATCTGTTCCGTAAGGACACCGACGGCTTCACCGTCAACCAGCTGACGACGGTGCCGTTCTCCGCGCTCGCCGTGCCGTTCTCGACGCTGACGACGACGCAGCAGAGCGCCTTGACCAACCGCGCCGCCAATACGGGCGTCGCAGTCAACGATCTCCCGATCCAGCTAACCCAGCCGATCAACAACGGCCGTCTGCTGCTCAAGGGCATTGAGGCGACCTGGGTGATGCCGCTCGACTTCCTGGTCCGCGGGCTCGGCTACCGCGCCAACGCCACCTACCTGCACCAGAGCTCGGCGACCGGGCTGCTCGCGCCGGGCGTGCCGTCCTGGACCTACAACCTGCAGGGCTTCTACGAGGGGCATGGTGTGTCGGTCAGCCTCAACTATGTCTGGACGGGCAAGTCGATCGCCGCGAACGCGCCGCAGAACGGCATCAACGTGCCGCTCCGCAGCGACTCGCGCGGCCAGCTCGATCTGTCGGCAGGCTATCAGCTGCCCTTCCTCAACAAGGCGTTCCGCGTGACGTTCGACATGCTCAACATGACCAACGCCCCGATCCGCACGGTGTTCGGCTACGAGAACGCGCCGTACAGCGTCTATTATCCCGGTCGCGAATATCTGATGGGCTTCCGCGTCTCGATCTAAGCGACATCCCCTCCTGTTCTCCCTCCTCGACCGGCATCTCGCAATGCCGGTCTTTTTTTTGGCGAACGGACCACGAAAATGCGGCTGATCCGAACGTCCGGATGGCCGCACCCAAGGAGCAAGGCGACGATGCGGTGGACATCAGGAGCGAACAGCTTGAATCGCGCCGTCGCTCGCATCAGGCGCTTGGTTCCGCGTCACGCCTGGCTTCTGGCGCTGTCGTTGGTGCTGGTCGTGCCGGGCGCTGCATCTGCGGCAACCATCGTGCTGGCGGACCGCGCGACCGTCCCGTTCATCACCTATGACAGCGCCAGCGGCACGCCGGTTGCCAAGGCAGCCGAACTGCTCGCCCACGACGTCGCGGCGCGATCGGGCCGCGCGCCGCTGCTCGCCGCCGACATGCAAGGCGGCGAGGGGACCGGCGTCATCATCGGCCGAGCCGACGACCCCAGGATCGCATCGCTGCTCAAGGCCAACCATATCGATACGACGCCGATCCGCAGCCAATGGGAGACCTACGGCCGCGTCGTCATCCCTGCGCCCTGGAATGGGAAGCAGAAGGCGCTGCTGATCTTCGGATCGGACACGCGCGGTACGATTTGGGGGGTGATCGATCTCAGCCGCGAGATCGGGATTTCTGCCTGGGAATGGTGGGCGGATGTGAAGACCCGCACGGTCGATCGCATCGCGATCTCCGCCGACCTGCGCTATGCCAAGCCACCCGCTGTCAAATATCGCGGCTTTTTCATCAACGCCGACAATCTCAAGGTCTGGGCGGCCAAGACCTACGATCCGGCCGCCGGCGGCATCGGACCGAAAACCTATCAGCGCGTCTACGAGCTGATGTGGCGGCTCAAGGCCAACATGCTGTGGCCGGCGATGAACGGCGGCGACCCGCCCTTCAATGCATCACCCGAAAACTACAATCTTGCCGCTGACTATGCGATCGTCCGTGGCACATCGCATGTCGAGATGCTGTTGCGCAACAACGCGCTCGAATGGGATCCCAAGACAAAGGGCCCCTATAACTGGGTCAAGAACAAGGATCGCCTCAAGGACTATTGGCGTGGCGCCGTCGAGAAATGGGGCCAGTATGACAACCTCTACACGATCGGCATGCGCGGCGCCGACGACTTCCCGATGGAGGGCGCCGACTCCGCCGAGAAAATGGGGGACATCCTCCGCGATGTCGTCACCGAACAGCGAAACATCCTGACCGAGACGCTGCACAAGCCCGCCGATCAGATCCCGCAGGTCTTTACGCCCTATAAGGAGGTCGCCGCCGCCTATAATACCGGTCGCATCGATCTGCCCAAGGACGTCACGATCATCTGGCCGGACGATAATTACGGCTATATGCTTCAACTTGACGACGCCAAGGAGCGCCAGCGGCCTGGCGGTTCGGGCGTCTATTATCACGCGACCTTCTGGGGCGCGCCCGGCAATTATCTGATGCTCGGATCGACCGACCCCAATCTGATGTGGGAGGAGCTTCGGCGCGCCTATCACGCCGATGCGCGCACGGTGTGGATGCTCAACGTCGGCAACATCAAGCCGTGCGAATATCTGGTCGATTTCTTCCTCGCGATGGCGTTCGACATGGACGCGTTCGCGACACCGGGATCGACGCGGCGTTATATGCGCGACTGGGCAGCGCAGACATTCGGTGCCGAGCATGGCGCGCAGATCGCCGACATCATGTGGTGCTACTATAAGCTCGCCTTCGATCGGAACCCCGAGTTCACCGGCTTCACCACCACCTTCCCCGAGACCCCTGTCCAGCAGGGCCGGTTCGCGATCACCGACTTCGGTGATGAGAATGCGCGCCGCGCCGATGCCTATAGATCGATCATGACACAGTCGAAGAGTCTGCTGGCGTCGCTGCCCGACGATCGCAAGTCGGCCTTCTTCGAACTCGTCGACTACACGATCAACACCGGCGGCAACATGAGCCTGCAACAGCTCGATCTCGACAAGTCGCTGGCCTATGGCCTGCAGCGCCGCGCGAGCGCCAATCGCTATGCCGAGGACGCCCAACAGGCGCATCAGGCGATCGTCGACAATGTCCGCCGCTACAATCAGGCGACCGAGGGCGGCAAATGGAACGGGATCGTCACCGACTATCCGCAATTCCTGCCCAATTACCTGCCCCCCGCGATCCCGCACTGGACCATGCCGACCGACGAACGGCGCTGTGGCGTCCAGGTCGAGGGCGGCGGCTTCTTCGACGACAAAGGCTGGTGGTTTCCGACGCTGCCGGGTTTCAGCCCCGAGTTGCGCGACCGCCGCTATTTCCTCGATATCTTCACCGAACAGCCGGTCGCCGCGCGCTGGAGCGCCACGCCGGGCGCGCCATGGATCACGCTCGACAAGCAAGCCGGTGTCTTTTCCGCCGAAACGGGCTTCGAGCAGCGGCTTTTCGTCTCGGTCGACTGGTCCAAGGCGCCGCGCGATGGTGTCGACGGGCTGATCCACGTCCAATGCTCGGCCGGTCAGAAGCCGATCGACGTCCATGTCCGGCTTGCGCCGCCGGTCGCGGACACGGCGGCCTCATTCGTCGATGCGCAAGGCGTCGTATCGATCTACGCCGCGCATGCCGATCAGCTCAGCGGGGCCTGGACTGTCTTGGACGGCGTCGGCCATAGCGAGGCGGACGTGCAGGCCGATCTCGACATGGCGCCGATCGATCCGAGCGACGCGGCGGCCTTGGCCAAGGCGCCGCGGCTGCTCTACCGCTTTGCGACGCGGCCGCCGGACCGGGACTATAGCTTCCCCAATTATGTGACCGACGCGCTCGCGACGATCAGGGCGGTGGCGTTGCCGCTGATCCCGGCCAACAAGGGCGGCAAGATGCGGATCGCGGTATCGATCGATGGGGCCACGCCCCGCGTGCTCGACTTCACTGCGGCCTATTATGGCGCGAAGTGGCGGCAGAACGTGCTCGACAATGCGGCCGTCGCTGACTCAGCCGAGCAGCCTTTGGCACCCGGCAGCCACAGGCTGGAGGTCTATGCGCTTGATCCCGGGGTGACGCTCGATCGCTTCGAGATCCGGTTTGTCGGGGCTGGCCAGGCCTATGGCCCGGTGCCGGAAACCCGGGTGGTCTCGGCGTCCACGGTGCCACCGACACGCGCGCGCCTAAACCGCGGCGCAGTTTCGCCGCTAGCCAAAGACGAACGATGAAAGCTGCGATGCTGCTGCTCCTGGCGACGGGTGGATTCGCGCATGCGGCACCGGTGCAAGCACTGCTGGCGCAACCCGGACGTACCGCCACGTTCAGCCACTTCGTCTACCAGGGACAGACCGAGGAACGCGTCGCGCCCGGTCGCGACGACTATCGCAACCCGATCCTGTATGGCTATTATCCCGATCCGTCGGTGGTGCGCGTCGGCGCCGACTATTATCTGGTGAACTCGTCCTTCGCGCATTTCCCCGGCCTCCCGATCTTCCATTCGCGCGATCTCGTCAGCTGGACGCAGATCGGCAACGCGATCAGCCGGCCGGGCCAGCTCGACTTCGCCGGGCTCAGCGTGTCGCGCGGCGCCTTCGCGCCGGACATCTCGTTCCACGACGGCCTGTTCTATATCATCAACACCTGCGTGGGCTGCGGGGGCAACTACGTCATCACCACGCGCGATCCGGCCGGTCCGTGGTCGGATCCGACATGGCTCCCGTTCGATGGCATCGATCCCTCGATCTTCTGGGACGGCGACCGCGCCTGGATCGTCAATAATGGCCCACCCGACGAAGCCCCGCGCTATGAGGGCCATCGCGCGATATGGGTTCAGCAATTCGATTGGCGCGCGTTGAAGCTGAGCGGTGCCCGTACCCAGATCGTCAATGGCGGCACCGACATCGCCAAGCGACCGGTCTGGATCGAGGGCCCGCACCTCTTCCGTCGCGGCGCCTATGTCTATCTGATTGCCGCCGAGGGAGGCACCGCCGACCAGCATTCCGAGGTGGTGTTTCGCGGGTCCGGCCCGACCGGGCCGTTCACGCCATTCGCCGGCAATCCGATCCTGACCCAGCGGGACCTGCCCGCCACCCGCGCTGATGCGGTGAGCAGCGCCGGCCACGCCGACTTCGTCACGACGCCGGCTGGGGACTGGTGGGCGACCTTCCTGGCGGTCCGGCCCTATGCGCCGGACCTGTACAATAGCGGGCGCGAGACGTTTCTGCTCCCGGTCACCTGGCCGCAGGATTGGCCGGTCATCCTGCCGCACGGCCAACGCATTCCGTTCGCCGCCAAACGTCCGATGCTTCCACCGGACCCGGTGCCGGCCGTGCCCCTCGCCGGCGACGTGACCTATCGGGACGAGTTCGAAGGCGGCCGGCTCGGCCTGCAATGGATCGGGATCCGAGGGCCGTCGGACGCCTTCGCAACCGTGGCGGACCATCATCTGCGTCTCCAACCGGCCGGCCGGCTGGGCGATCTCCGGTCTGTGCCCGGATTCGTGGGTCGCCGCCAGCAGACCGCGGTCGCGACCGTGTCGATCGACCTCGACGACCGCCCGCAGCAAACGGGCGATCGCGCTGGCCTTGCGGCTGTGCAGAATGACGAGGCCTATCTCTTCTTCGGACTGGTCCGTCGCGAGGGCAGGGTGGAGGTCGTGCTGATCGTTCGGCCGAAGGACAGCGGCGAACGCGTGGTCGCGGCGGCGCCATTGACCGGGCGCCACGTGACGCTGTCGCTCCATCTGAACGGTGGCAGGGCCAGCGCCATCTTCATCGTCGGCGGCAAATCCCGCACGCTCGCAACCGATGTCGACGCCAGCTTTCTCAGTACGCAAAAGGCCGGCGGCTTTGTCGGAACGATCATCGGCCCCTATGCGGCCGGCCGCTGACGGGGCACATGGTCGACGAGCTCATCGGTGATCGCGCCATAGACCTTAGTCTGTTTCGCTGCGGCCGTAGCGCGCAAGTAGGGAAGACTTAACGGAAATATCCTGTTTCGGGAGGAGGATAGTCTAGGCGTTCAACCGTGGTGGATGTTGTGGGTAAGTTTGATGCCATTGCCATTCCGGTGCTTGGGCGGGTCGAGGATCCGGCTTTCACCCTGCACGTCGAGCCGCAGACAGGGGTCGTCCATTCCGTCTTCCACGGCTTCTGGACTACGAAGGACTGCGATCGCTACGACGTCGAACTGACGCGCTTCGTCACGGCGGCACGGTCGACCTATGGCGCGGCTTTGGTCATGGTCGATCGTCGGGAGACCGGGGTCCAAAGTCAGGATGTGATCGAGCGCTACTATCGCCTCAATCGTCTGGTCTATCAGGAAGGCGACCATCTCGCGATCATCGTGTCGTCGAGTCTGGCAAAGCTACAGATCCGGCGGGCGATGGACAGCCGCTGGTCGAAGGCGTTCATGTCCGAGGACGCCGCGCGAACCTGGCTGAGCGCCTTCCTGCTCACGCGGCTCCGCGACGCTTCGGGGCGATGACGGCGCTGCTCAGCCGCTCAAGCCGTCGTTAACCGACGCCCACAATATGGCCATTTGCGGATCATGCTGTCCTCTGGCGACCTGCTGTTGAGCGACCCGACCGGCGTCGCTGCCGAACGACTCCACCAAGGCCACCTGAATGACGGCGACGGTGTCTGTAGGGGAGGCGCCAATCTCGGGGAAATCACCGCTCACAAGCATCATCGTCGTCCCCAGTTCCCCGCCAGCGACATAAGCGGGAGCGACCGAGTCATGCTGTTTCGTGGCCATCGGTCATCGGCCCTGGCCAGTAACATCACAGTTCGCGCTGATTCGCAAAACCACTTTCGGCGAATCCCGCGGGGCGGCGCGCGCATGGAACAGCGCTGTTGCTGCGGGATCGGCGGAGGGAAATGGCCTTCGGCTTGATCACGCCCATGCGGGCGTATTAGGCAGGGCGCGCTGTCGTTCTGGTACGACGCGTCGTCGGGCCGACGGTCGAACAGGAAGCATCCTTATGTCCTATGACTATGCGCAGGGGCGGCGGGACGGCCTGCGACTGGCACTCTCCATCCTGGCGGTCGAGGAGGCCAAGTGGGCAGCGTTGCTCGGCGAGAGCCGGTCGTGGCGGACCAACGTCACGCGTGAAGTCCGTCACAAGGCGCTGCAGGTCGCACAGACCCGCATCCAGACCGCACTCAATCGCCTGACGCCCAAGGATGCGGAAGAGATGAACGACGAGTTCGCCGCGATCCTCGACAAGGCCGGCCTCTAGCCGTCGGTCGTGGCGCGAGCCCTGGGATCGTCGAAAAACGGCTGCTTGGATAGAATTCTATGGAAATCCTATGGAGACGTTCGGCGTCCTGTCTCGGATTCCTACGCGTCGTCCGTCAGATGAGTTGTCCTCGCAGATAGGACACCGGTTCCCGGCGTCCGATCCGCGGCTGACGGGGACGACCATGACCAGCCTTCATACGATACCGCTTCACGACCCGCGCCAGCGCGACGACGGGATGCGATCCTCTTCCGCAATCGAACCGGCGAACGCCGTTACGGCGTCCGGGCGTCGGCCGCGACGGTCGGCGACTTCTGCGCCGCGCCCGGCCTGCTGAAGGAGCTGTTCGATGCAGGACATCATCTGGATCGCGATCATGCTCGGATTGCTGGCGGCGACGCTCGCCTATGTCCGCCTCTGCGACAGCATCTGAGGAAACGCCATGACCCTCGACCTCTGGCTGGCCGCGATCACCGCAATCGGCCTTCTATTCTACCTCGTCGCGGTGCTGCTGCACCCCGAACGCTTCTGAGAGGAGCGGAGCTATGACAATCCAGGGATGGCTGCTCATCCTCGTCTTCGTGGGCGTCCTGCTCGCGCTGACCAAACCGATGGGGCTATGGCTCCACGCGCTTTACGAAGGCCGGCGGACGCCGCTGCACGCTGTGCTCGGCCCGGTCGAGCGCGGCTTCTACCGGCTTTCCGGTATCGATCCGACCGAGGAGATGGGCTGGAAACGCTATGCGGTCCACATGCTCGTGTTCAACGCGGTGCTGATGCTGCTCACCTATGCGGTGCTGCGCCTGCAGGGGGTGCTGCCGCTCAACCCTAACAAGCTGGCGGCGCTGCCCGAGCATCTCGCCGCCGACACCGCGATCAGCTTCACCACCAACACCAATTGGCAGAGCTATGCGGGCGAATCGACGATGTCGAACCTGTCGCAGATGTTCGGCCTGACCATTCACAATTTCCTCAGCGCCGCGACCGGCATCGCGCTCGCCTTCGCCTTCTTCCGCGGTTTTGCTAGGCGCGAGGCGGAAACCATCGGCAATTTCTGGGCGGATTGTACGCGCATCACGCTGTATCTGCTGCTGCCGATCTCGATCGTCTACGCGCTGTATCTGGTCGCGAGCGGCGTGCCGCAGACGCTGGCGGGCTCGGTCGACATCACCACGCTCGAGGGCGCCAAGCAAACGCTCGCGCTCGGCCCGGTCGCGTCGCAAGAGGCGATCAAGATGCTCGGCACCAATGGCGGCGGCTTCTTCAACGCCAATTCCGCGCACCCGTTCGAGAATCCCAGCGCTGCGACCAACTTCGTCCAGATGCTCTCGATCTTCCTGATCGGCTTCGGCCTCACCTGGACGTTCGGCAAGGCGGTCGGCAACACCCGGCAAGGCTGGGCGATCCTCTCGGCGATGGTGATGATCTTCCTGGTCGGCGTGGGCGTCTGCTATTGGCAGGAGGCCGGCGGCAACCCGATCGTCCACCATCTCGGCGTCGCCGGACCCAATATGGAAGGCAAGGAGGTGCGCTTCGGCGCGGCGGCCTCGGCGCTGTTCGCCGCGGTCACCACCGCCGCCTCGTGCGGTGCGGTCAACGCGATGCACGACAGCTTCACCGCGCTCGGCGGCATGATCCCGCTGATCAACATCCAGCTCGGCGAGGTCGTCGTCGGGGGCGTCGGCGCGGGCGTCTACGGCTTCCTGCTGTTCGCCATCCTCGCGGTGTTCGTCGCGGGGCTGATGGTCGGGCGCACCCCCGAATATGTCGGCAAGAAGATCGAGGGCCGCGAGGTCAAGCTCGCGGTGCTGGCGATCGCGGTGCTGCCGCTGATCATCCTCGGCTTCACCGCGGTAAGCGCGGTGGTCGGCGCCGGCCTGGCGGGACCGCTCAACAAGGGCCCGCACGGCTTCACCGAGATCCTCTATACCTTCACCTCCGCGGTCGGGAACAACGGGTCGGCCTTTGCGGGGCTCACCGCGAGCACGCCCTTCTACGACAGCATGATCGGGATCGCGATGTGGGTCGGGCGCTTCTTCATCATCGTGCCGATGCTCGCCATCGCAGGCTCGCTCGCCGCGAAGAAATACACGCCCGAGACCGCCGGCTCCTTCCCGACCACGGGCGGGCTGTGGGTGGGCCTGCTGGTCGGCATCGTGCTGATCCTGGGCGGTCTCACCTTCCTGCCGAGCCTCGCGCTCGGCCCCATCGCCGATCATCTCGCGATGATCGCCGGCAAGACCTTCTGAGGACCGGAGCCATGGCGCGCACCGCAACCAAATCGCTGTTTACCGCCGACCTCATATTGCCCGCGGTCGGCGACAGCTTCCGCAAGCTCAATCCCTCCGAACTGATCCGCAACCCGGTGATGTTCACGACAGGCGTCGTCGCGACGCTGATGACGGTGCTGCTCGTCATCGGGCATGACGGGCTGTCGGTTGGGTTCAAGCTCCAGCTCGTCGTCTGGCTATGGCTGACGGTGTTGTTCGGCACCTTCGCAGAGGCGCTCGCGGAAGGCCGCGGCAAGGCGCAGGCGGCGTCGCTGCGCGCCACCAAGGCGGAGCTGACCGCCAAGCGTGTCAAGGGCGACCGCATTGAGGACGTGCCCGCCAGCGCGCTCCGCGTCGGCGACGTCGTGCTGGTGACGACCGGCGAGCTGATCCCGTCGGACGGTGACGTCGTCTGGGGCGTCGCCTCGGTCAACGAGGCGGCGATCACCGGCGAAAGCGCGCCGGTGATCCGCGAGGCGGGCGGCGACCGCTCCGCCGTCACCGCGGGCACGCGGGTGATCTCCGACGAGATCAAAGTGCGCGTCAGCGTCGATCCCGGCCAAGGCTTTCTCGACCGCATGATCGCGCTCGTCGAGGGCGCCGAGCGCCAGAAGACGCCCAACGAGATTGCGCTGACCATCCTGCTCGTCGGCCTGACGATCATATTTCTCATCGCGGTCGGCACCATTCCGGGCTTCGCCTCCTACGCGGGCGGCTCGGTGCCCGTCGCGATGCTGGCGGCACTGCTGATCACGCTGATCCCGACGACGATCGCGGCGCTGCTTTCGGCGATCGGCATCGCCGGCATGGACCGCCTCGTCCGCTTCAACGTGCTCGCCAAGTCGGGCCGCGCGGTCGAGGCGGCGGGCGATATCGACACGCTGCTTCTCGACAAGACCGGCACGATCACGATCGGCGATCGCGCCGCGACCGAGTTCCGGCCCGTCTCCAATGTCACTCAGGC
Source organism: uncultured Sphingomonas sp. (assembly GCF_937859915.1). Lineage (GTDB taxonomy): Bacteria > Pseudomonadota > Alphaproteobacteria > Sphingomonadales > Sphingomonadaceae > Solisphingomonas. The sequence goes on from NZ_CALMAW010000033.1 coordinate 35,674, forward strand.
CGAACTCGCCGAAGCCGCGCTGTTCGCCAGCCTCGCCGACGAGACTCCCGAGGGCCGTTCGGTCGTCGTCCTCGCGCGCGAAAAATTCGGCGTGACGGCGACCGCGCTGCCCGAAGGTACCGAGATCATCCCCTTCACCGCGCAGACGCGGATCTCGGGCGTCAGGATGGGGGCCACGCTGATCCAGAAGGGCGCGGTCGATTCGATCCTCAAGGCCAATCCCGGCGCGGGCGAAACCGCCCCCGCTGCCGATCTGCGCCGCGCCACCGAGGAGATCGCGCGCGCCGGCGGTACGCCCCTCGCGGTCGCGCGCGACGGCAGGCTGCTCGGCGCGATCTACCTCAAGGACATCGTCAAGGCGGGCATCCGCGAGCGCTTCGGCGAACTGCGCAAGATGGGCATCCGCACGGTGATGATCACCGGCGACAACCCGCTCACCGCCGCGGCGATCGCGGCCGAGGCGGGCGTCGACGATTTCCTCGCCCAGGCGACCCCCGAGGACAAGCTCGCGCTGATCCGCCAGGAACAGTCGGGCGGCAAGCTCGTCGCGATGTGCGGCGACGGCACCAACGACGCGCCCGCGCTCGCCCAGGCGGACGTCGGCGTCGCGATGAACACCGGCACCCAGGCGGCGCGCGAGGCGGGCAATATGGTCGACCTCGACAGCGATCCGACCAAGCTGATCGAAATCGTGGGTCTCGGCAAGCAGCTGCTGATGACGCGCGGGGCGCTGACCACCTTCTCGGTCTCGAACGACGTCGCCAAATATTTCGCGATCATCCCGGCGATGTTCGTCGTGCTCTATCCAGGGCTGGCGGTGCTCAACGTGATGCGTCTGGCGACGCCGCAGTCGGCGATCCTCTCGGCAATCATCTTCAACGCGCTGATCATCCCATTACTGGTCCCGCTCGCGCTCAAGGGGGTGAAGTACCGCCCGATCGGCGCGGGTCCGCTGCTGCGCCGCAACCTCGCGGTGTACGGGCTGGGCGGGATTCTCGCGCCCTTCGCAGGCATCAAGCTCATCGACTTGGCCGTCACTGGCCTCGGTCTTGCCTGAACGTTTCCCCGGCGAACGCCGGGGCCCAGAGTTCCAGGCGCTGCGCGTGCGGCGCCCGGGTCCCGGCCTACGCCGGGGAACAAGGAAAAGCAGATGAACAACGACCTCACCTCCTCGCTCCGCCCCGCGCTCGTGATGACCGGCCTGTTCGCCGTCCTGCTCGGCATCGCCTATCCACTCGCCATGACCGGCGTCGCGCAGGCCGTGTTCCCGCATCAGGCCAATGGCAGCCTCGTCGTCGATCATGGCAAGGCCGTCGGCTCCGAACTGATCGGGCAGGGCTTCGCCAGCGACCGCTATTTTCATCCTCGCCCGTCGGCGGCCGGCAAGGGCTATGACGCAATGGCCTCGGGCGGATCGAATTTCGGCCCGACCAGTCAGCCACTGGTCGACCGGATCAAGGGCGACATCGCGAATCTGCATCCCGTGCCAGGGGTTTCCATCCCACCTGACCTGGTTACGGCCTCCGCCTCGGGGCTCGATCCCGATCTCAGCCCCGAGGCGGCTTTGTATCAGGTTCGGCGGGTCGCCGCCGCGCGTCGGCTGCCCGAGGCGCGGGTCGAGGCATTGGTGGAGGGCGCCATCGAGACGCCGATCCTGCCCTTTCTCGGCGACGCCCACGTCAATGTTCTCGCGCTCAATCGACAGCTCGACCGGCTCGGCGCTACAGCAGGCCGGTGACAGCCGGCAACACCGACAGACCCGATCCCGACGCCCTGCTGCGCATCGCCGCGCGGGAGGGCCGCGGCAGGCTCAAGGTCTTCCTTGGCGCCGCGCCGGGCGTCGGCAAGACGTTCGAGATGCTGTCCGAGGGCGCGGCGCGGCGCCGCAACGGCGCCGACGTGGTGATCGGCGTGGTCGAGACGCATGGCCGAATCGAGACCGAGGCGCTGACCCGCGGCTATGAGGTCGTGCCGCGTACCGAGATCGAGTGGCACGGCCGCTCGCTTCCGGAAATGGATCTCGATGCGATCCTTGCGCGTCGGCCCGGGCTCGTCCTCGTCGACGAACTGGCGCACAGCAATGCGCCGGGCAGTCGCCACCCGAAACGCTATCAGGACGTCGAGGAGCTGATCGTCGCCGGCATCGACGTCTATTCGACGATCAACATCCAGCATCTCGAAAGCCTCAACGACGTCGTCGCCTCCTTCACCCGCGTCCGCGTCCGCGAGACGGTACCCGACCGCGTGCTCGAGGCCGCCGAGATCGAGATCGTCGACATCCCGCCCGACGAGCTGATCGAGCGGCTCAAGGACGGCAAGGTCTATATTCCCGACGAGGCCAGCCGTGCGCTCGGCCATTTCTTTTCCAAATCCAATTTGTCCGCCTTGCGCGAACTCGCGCTCCGCCGCGCGGCGCAGGCAGTCGATGCCCAGATGCTCGACTATGTGCGCAGCCATGCCCTCGCGGGCACCTGGGCGGGCAGCGAGCGCGTCGTCGTCGCGGTCAGCGAACAGCCCGGCGTCGAGACACTGGTGCGCACCGCCAAGCGCATCGCCGACGCGCTCCACGCGCCCTGGACGGGCGTGCATATCGAGACGCCGCGCAGCCGCTCGTTCGGCGAGGCCGAGCAGCTGCGACTGGCGGCGACGCTCAACCTCGTCACGCAACTTGGCGGCATGGTCGCGACCATGCCGGCGACCTCGGTGGTCGAGGGGTTGAAACACTATGCCGCCGACGCCCGGGCGACGCAGCTGGTCGTCGGCAAATCCGCGCGCTCGCGCTGGTTCGAGTTTCGCCACGGCTCGGTCGTCGACCAGCTGATCCGCGAGACGCCGGGCCTTGCGGTGCACGTGTTGCCGCTCGAACGATATGCAGCACCGCCCAGACGGTGGCGGGGCACGGTCGACCGGCGCGATCTCGGCCGGACCTATTCGGCGATTGGGCTGATGATCGCGGCGGTCACGGCGCTCGGCACCGAGCTGTTCCATATCCTCGCGCTTGCGAACGTCGCGCTGCTCTACCTGCTCCCGGTCATGGTCGCCGCGACGCGGTTCGGCCTGTGGCCGGGCGTGGTCGCCGGGCTCGCCTCGTCGGCGGCGTATAATTTTTTCTTCCTGCCGCCGGTCTACAGCTTCACGGTCAGCAATCCCGAAAATCTCGTGACGCTGCTCGTCTTGCTCGGCGTCGGTGTCGTGACCAGCAGTCTCGCGTCGCGCGCCAAGGTCCAGGCCGATCTGGCCGGATCGAGCGCGCGCCAGAATGCCGCGATCGCGGGCTTCGCACGGTTGCTGACGGCAGCGACCAATGTGGACGAACTCGCACAGGCGATCTGCGCCGAACTGACGCGCCTGTTCGACGTGCGCTCGGTGCTGCTGCTGCCATCGCCATCGGGACCAGTTCTCGCCGCCGCCAATCCGCCCGAGGACCGGCTTGCCACCATCGAGCTTGCCGCGGCGCAATGGTCGCTCGACAAGGGCCTGCCTGCCGGCCGCGGCTCGGACACGCTCACCGCCTCCGATTGGCTGTTCCATCCGCTGACATCGGCGGGCCGGAGGCTTGCGGTGATCGGCATCGCCCGCGACGATGGCACCGGTCCAGTCCGTTCGGATCAGCTGCCGCTGCTGATGAGCCTGGTCGACCAGGGCGTGCTGGTGCTCGAACGGCTCCAGCTCGAAAGCGAGATGCGCGAGCTCTCGCAGCTCAAGGATCGCGATCGCCTGCGCGCGGCGCTGCTGTCGTCGGTCAGCCACGATCTGCGCACGCCGCTCACCTCGATCCTGGGCGGTCTCGCCGAGATGCGCCGCGAGGCGCCGTCGGCGCTGCTCGATGGCGTCGAGACCGAGGCGCGGCGGCTGCAGCGTTTCGTCGCCAATCTGCTCGACATGGCGCGCGTCGAGGCGGGCGCGCTTACCCTTCATGTCGAGGCAACCGACCTGACCGACGCGATCGCCAGCGCGGTCCACGATACCAGGCAGTCGCTCGAGGGCCACGACCTCCGGCTCGATGTCGCGCCCGATCTGCCGATGGTGCGGGTCGACCCGCAGCTGTTCCACCATTGCCTGCTCAATCTGCTCGACAATGCCGGCCGCTATGGCGACGCCGGCACGCCGATCACGGTCGCGGCGCGCCGGACGCCGGACCGGCTGACGCTGTCGATCCTCGACGAGGGTGGCGGCATCGCGGTCGGGCGCGAGCAGGAAATCTTCGAGACCTTCCGACGGATCGAAGGATCGGACCGGGCCAAGGCGGGTACCGGACTCGGCCTCGCGATCGTCAAGGGCTTCGCCGAGGCGATGGGGTTAACCGTCGACGCCGCCAATCGCAGCGATCGCCCCGGCGCCCGCTTCAACATCCACTTCCCGGAGAGGCTGCTCGTGCGGGACATCGGCGAGGGCTCAATGTGAGCAACGAACCCATCATCCTGATCGTTGACGACGAGAGTGCGATTCGGCGGCTGCTGCGCGTCACGCTCGAGCGCGCGTCCTACCGCGTCAAGGAGGCCGCGACCGGCCGCGAGGCGCTGGACAGGGTGGCGTCCGACGCGCCGGCGCTCGTCCTGCTCGACCTCGGCCTGCCCGACCGCGATGGGCTGGAGCTTATCCCGTTGATACGCAAACAGTCGCGCGCGGCGATCGTCATCGTCTCCGCGCGCGACGCCACTGACGAAAAGGTCGCCGCGCTCGATCTGGGGGCGGCGGATTATGTGACCAAGCCGTTCGACACCGAAGAGCTGCTCGCACGGGTGCGCGCGGCGCTCCGCAACCGGCTGATCGCGGACGGCGGCCAGTCGGTCGTCACTGCCGGTTCGCTGCGCATCGATCTCGCCGATCACCGCGTCGTCCGCAACGGCATGGAAGTCCACCTGACGCCCAAGGAATTCATCGCGCTCGCCGAGCTGGCGCGCTTTCCCGGGCGCGTGGTCACGCACCAGCAATTGCTGCGGACGATCTGGGCGAACGACTATGAGCGGCACGTCGAATATCTGCGCGTGTTGATCCGCAGCCTGCGCCAGAAGGTCGAACCCGACCCCGCGAGGCCGTCGCTGATCGTCAACGAACTCGGCATCGGCTACAGGCTGCTGAACACCGCGGGCTAGCGTCGTCGCGGCTGCTATCGCACGGCGGCGCGATAGCCGAGCCAGTCGCGACGCGTCGTGTCGACCATGATGCGCACCGCCTGCGCCAGCCATTGGCGGCCGTGGTCGGCGAGGTGCGCACTGATCGCCGCGCAGCTGGCCGCGTCGGCGGCGTGGATCGCCCCGATGTCGCGCGCCATTGCGCCGATCAGACGCCGGCGGACGCGGCGCTTGTGCGCGCCGAGATCGATTTTGCGGCTGTTCGGTGCCAGTCGGCGCACGACGATGCCATCGCCCGCATGAAGAAACGGGTCGGGTGCCCGGTAGCGGCTGATGGCAAGCGCATATTGCGGGCCCGCGGCGGCGCCACGATCCCAACAGGAGGGCAGCAACGCCTTGGCCTCCCGCGCGATTGGGCCGCCGACATCGTCGGCCAGCGCGACGAAGCGCGGCCGGCCGAGGCTGCCGACCCCCGCCCGGCGGCGGCTGAACGCGGTCGCGCCGACTGACGGCCCGACCGCGGCGTCGAGCGCGCGGTGATAAGCGGAAGGCACATGTTGTTCGGGCGCCGCGTCGCGCAATTTTGCCCAGAACCGGATGCGTTGCTTGTCGCTCGACGAGAACAGGTCGCGCAACCAGCCATGGTCCTGCTCGAGCACCCAGGGGCGGGGGTCCGCAAGGCCGGCGGCGTAGCCGTCGAGCGCGGCTTCGGCGATGTCCGCCTGGTCGGCGTCCTCGTCGCCGCGCGCGAGGGCGGCGCTGGTGACGAGCCGCGCGAGGTCCATCCGATAGGGGATGGTGGCCGCCTCGTCGAAATCGTTGACGCCCCAGACCAGCCGGCCTTCGCCATCGCGCCAGACCCCGAAATTGCCCACATGCGCATCGCCGACGGACGCGGCCACCGGGCCTAAGCCCAGCGTCGGGCAGGCGAAGGCGGCGGTCTCGGCCCAGCGCCAGCAGCTGCCGCGCAGGAACAGGAAGACGTCGGCGCGCATCTGCTCATGCTTGAAACGCAGTTCGTCGGCGACGAGCAGAACGCCGAGCTGATCAGCCATCCACGCCTCGAACGAAGCGATCGACTGGGTGATGTCGGGGGGCGGGAGCGTGGCGTTCATACGCCACTTGCCGAGGCGGTCTGGCCCACCGCGCTAGACCTGGGCCGGCACCGCCAACTCGGCGGCAATGTTGCGCAGTGCCTGTTCGAACGCTTCGGGGGGCTGGCCGCCCGAGATCAGATAGCGGTCGTTGATCACGACCGCGGGCACCGCGTGGATCCCCCGCGACTGCCACAGCTGCTCGGCTTGGCGCACCTCGGCGGCATAGCGGTCGGATGCCAGGATCGCGCGCGCCTCGGCCATATCGAGCCCCGCCGCTTCGACCGCCGAGACGAGGTCGTCATGGTTCGACGGGTTGCGCCCCGCGCTGAAGTAGAGCGCGAACAGCGCCTCCTTGAGCGCCTTCTGCTGCCCGATGAGTTCCGCCCAATGCAGCAGCCGGTGCGCATCGAACGTATTGTAGATGCGACTGTCGGGCGTCGTCGCCATGGTGAAGCCGAGCGCCGCGGCACGCTCGCGGATCATCGCACGGTTCGCGGCGGACTGCTCGGGCGTCGAACCATATTTCTCCGCGACATGCTCGGCGAGATTCTGGCCTTCGGGCGGCATCGCCGGATTGAGCTCGAACGGCTGGAAGACGATCTCCGCCGCGACCGCGTCCGCCGCGCGGGCGAGTCCCTGCTCGAGGCCGCGCAAACCGATGACGCACCACGGGCAGGAGATGTCGGATACGAAGTCGATCTTGAGATGTGCGGTCATGCCGATCCTCCAGAGGAACGGACCTTATGCGCGCTGCCAACGGGCTGTCGAAGGCTGGATGGCCCGCCTGACGACCCTTTGCGGGCTTACGACGGTTTCGCACCGGCGGCGCGTCGACCCGGTGTCTTGGACGCGACCGGTTCGATCCGGGCCAATTGGCTTTCGACAAAAGCGATCGTCTCGTCGTGGGTGGCCGATACCCCGAGCCCCGCATCGGACACGATCAGCCGTCCGATCGATTCCATCATCACCGCCAATACGCTCGCTGGCGGAGAATGATCGGGGGCATGCTCGTTCAGCGCGCGGGCGATCAGCGCGGTGATCAGCGATCGGGTCCGCTCCGCCGATCCGGCGATCTCGCGGCGTAGCACCGGACGATGCGTCACCATCGCGATGAACTCCTTGGTGAGCCGCGGCCCATTCTCGTCGATCAGCATGGCCCAGACCGCGTGGAGCGGGGCACTCGCCGCCGCCGCCGCCGCCAGCCGACCGAAATATTGCTCCTCGACGCGGGCGAGGAGCGCGCCGAATAGCTCGTCCATCGTCTTGAAATAATAATGAACGAGCTGCGACTTGAGGCCCGCGGTCGCCGCGATCCGGCGCGAGCTGACCGCGGCATAGCCCTCCTCGCGCATGATCGCCTCGGCGGCGTTGAGGATCGCGGTTCGGGTCGGTTTGTCGGCCGCGCCGGGTGTCTTGGCGGCGCGTCTTCGGACGTCACCCATCGTCGCGGCCGATCCCCGGTTGGAAGCCCGCGAGCAAGTCGCGCATCGCCTCGGCGGCCTGACGGCGCGGCGCCGACGTGAAGAAGCGGAAGCCGTCCTCGAGATGCGCCGGGACGAGCACGGGGCCGTTGTCGAGATTGGAGAGCGCGTCGCGCGCGACGTCCGCGGGGTCGGCGACGATGGTGCTCGGATCGTCGACGATGTTCAAGGCCGCGCGCTTGGGCGTGTCGGTGGCGCCGAGCACGACGTACAGTACGTCGACTCCGATAGGCTTGAGCTCCGCCCACAGCCCTTCGGCGAAATTCTGTGCGAACGCCTTGTTGGCGCCGTAGAGCACCATCGAAGCGCCGCCGGCGTTACCGGCCAGCGATCCGACCAGCACGATGCCGCCCTTGCCGCGCGCCGCCATCGGCTTGCCGAACTGTAGCGATAGTGTGGCATGACCGATCGCGTTCACCCGAAGCGTCCGCCGGACGTCGTCAAGATCGCCATCGAGAAACGGCCCCGACCCGAACACCGCGCCGACATTGTGGACCAGCAACCCGATCTCGAGCCCGTCGGTGGACGAGACGATCGCCCCGAACGTATCCTCCGAGGAGAGATCGCGCGCAAGCGTGCGCACCTCGACGCCCGCACTCGCGCGGATCTCGTCGGCAAGCGCATCGAGCGTCGCGGCGGCGCGGGCGACGAGGACGAGATTGATGCCAGCCGCACCCAGCTGCCGCGCGAACGCCGCGCCGACGCCCTCCGATCCGCCGGTGATCAGCGCCCAGGGCCCGTATCTCTCGCGCAGGGTCATCCCGCTTCTCCTCCGATGATCAGGCGAGCACCTCTTCGCCGACCAGCGTTGTCCGGTGCATCATCCGTCCGCTGTCGAGCGCATAGGGGGTGACGCGGTGCATCGTGCCGGTATTGTCCCAGATCACCAGGTCGCCCACCGTCCAGCTATGCTGATACACGAAGCGCGGCTGCGTCGCCCAGTCGCGCAGACGGCGCAGCAGATCGCGCCCCTCCTGATACGCCATGCCCTCGACGTGCGACGCGCTGGCGCCGAGCACCAGCGACCGTCGGCCCGACCGGTGGCGCCAGACCAGCGGATGCACCTTGGGCGCATAGATGGCGCGCCACTTGAGCAGATCGGCATGGCTGACCTCGGGATAGACCATCATCTGCGCGCTCTCGAAGCTGTGGACGACCCGCAGCTGGTCGAGCGTCTCGCGCTCCGCTTCGGGCAGCGCATCGTAAGCGGCATAGGTATTGGCGAACTGGGTCTCGCCGCCACTGTCCGACAATGTGCGCGCGGTGAGCAGCGAGGCGCGTGTCGGCACGTCGTCCATCGCGCCGTCGATATGCCAGTAGAAGGCGCCGCGCAGATAGTCCGCCACGACATTCTCGCGGGGATCGAGCGTGACCTTGAAGATGCCGTTTTCGCCCTGGCCGACGATATCGCCGAGCGTTCGCGCGAAGGCGACCTGTTGCTCGCGGCTCAGATCGAGCGCGGGAAAGACGAGCACGCCGCGGCGCTCGAGCAGGTCGCGGAGCGCGGCTGCGTGCGATCCGCCGAGCAGCGTGTCGAGGTCGGCGCGGATTTCAGTGCCGATCGCGGGGGCGAGGTCGGTGGTGGCAAGCATCATGCCCTCCTGGATGGCGGGTGTCATCGCGAGTGCGCAACCGCGGTGGTGAACAGGCTGTTAGCCGCCTGCCAGTCGCGGCGGATGCGGCGGTGACGGATCAGCCAGCGCTCGCCGTCGCGCTGGAACGTGTCGAGATAATAGCCGGCATGATCCGGGCCGATGTCGGTCCACGCGACCCAATAGGTCCGCGCCTGCGCGCTGTCGGGCCCGGTGCGTTCGATATGGCAGGTCGAGAGATGGTGGCGCACGAAGCTGGCCTGATGCGTGCGGCTGGTGCCTTGCGGCGGTTCGCGCCACCGCGCGATCCACTGGCGGATCGCTTCGCGGCCGGCATAGCGGAACAGGTCGCGCTCGGGCACCCCCTCCGATTCGAGCACCGCGTCCTCGGTGAAGACGGCGATGAATTCGTCCTCGCGCAGCCGGTCGCCGGCCGCGGTATAGGCCGCCATCGTCTGACGGATGCCCTCGCGGGCGAGCAGGTCGTCGAGCGTCATTGCGTCTCCTCAGGACATGACCTGGCCGCCGTCGACGTTGATCGACTGCCCGGTGATCGTGCGCGCTTGGTCCGAGGCCAGGAACAGCGCGAGATTGGCGACGTCTTCGGGCGTGCTGTAGGTCTTGAGCGCCATTGTGGCCATCGTCTGGTGGCGCATCTCGGCGTCGTCGATGCCCCGCTCGGCGGCGCTGCGCCTAATCCAATTCGCCATAAGTTCGGTCTCGATCGCGCCCGGCACGACGCAGTTGCAGCGGATGCCGAATTCGCCGACTTCCTTGGCGGTCACCTTGGTGAGGATGCGCAGCGCGCCCTTGGCGGCGGAATAATGGCTCTTGCGCGGCATGCCATCCCAGCCGGCGCCCGAGGAGAAGTTGACGATCGCGCCGGACCGGCGTGCCAGCATCGAGCGGTTGAGCACTTCGCGCGTGCAGAGCATCGCGGCGGTGACGTCGACCGCGAAGGTCGCGTTCCAATTGTCGAGCGTCTGCTCCCAGATAAATTTGTCGGTGCCGGGCACCGCGGCGTTGTTCATCAATATGTCGACCCGGCCCCAGCGGACCATCGCGGCCTCGACCATTGCGGCGACGTCGGCTTCGTTGGTGACGTCGGCACGCAGCGCCACCGCATGCGCGCCGATCGCCGCCGCCGCGGCCTCGACCAGCTCGAAGCGGCGCGCCGTCATCACGACCTTGGCGCCTTCGTCGACGAGCATCCTCGCCAGGATCGGGCCAAGCCCGGTGCTGGCGCCGGTGACGATCGCGACCTGGCCCGCGAACCGCGTCATCAGCTCAGCACCGCGCGCATCGTCTCATGCGATTCGGCCGAACCGTCGAGCGCGCGGTTGAAACGCTCGGCGATGCGCCAGCCATCGGCGGTGCGCTCCAGCGTCCAGCGGTTGATCGCCGCGCGCCAGAGATACCAGCGCTCGCTCTCGCGGAGCACGACGAAGGAATAGCCGACCGCTGTGGCGGTGTCGCCGTCGATCGTGATCCGGGGCGTGGCGGTAAGGTGTGCGCAGCCGGTCTCGACCAGCGCCTTGTGGCCGGCGGTCTCGTACATCGCGACGAGATCGTGCGGCGCCGCGATCCGCGTGCCGCCGCTCAGCCCGCCGCTGAAATTATAGCCGCCGCCTTCGACCCACAGGGCGGCGGCCGGTCCCGACGCGCCGCTGTCGACGAGCGGGCCGTAGCTGTTGAGCAGTCCGAGGATCTCGAGTTGGTCCTCGGCGGCGCGCAGCCGGCGTTCGAGGCGCCTCAGCCGCTGTTCGACGTCCAATCCTCGCCCTCCCCAGGTTTTTGCCGCGCGGCAGGTTTGGCACCGGACGCGGTGACGAGATCGAAGCCGATCGGATCGATGCCGTCCTCTATCTCGATGCCGAGCGCGGCGATCGCCCAGCTCAGCATCACATAATTACCGATAGTGAAGACCAGATCGATGATCTGCCGGCGGTCGAACGGGGCTGCCAACGCGGCCCAGGTCCGGTCCGACAGCTGCGACGATCCGTGAAGTTCGTCGACCGCGCGCAGCACTGCGCGATCGATGTCGTTCCAGCCCGGTGCGTCGGGCCCAATGCCGATCGCGGCGATCTCATCGAGCGTGAAGCCGAGGGTTACCGCGTAGCCGACATGATAGTGCCATTCATAGGCCGAGCGGACCAGCCAGGCGACGCGCAGCACGACCAACTCGCGCGCCCGCGCCGGCAGCGTCGAATCGATCAGCAGGTGCTGGCCGAAATGATAATAGGACAATGCCAGCGCGGGATGATGCGCGAGCACCATCACCATGTTCGTCTTCGAGCCGTTCTCGCGCGCACCAGGTTCGCCCCAGAAGGCAAACACGTCGCGCGCGGCCTCGGTCCACTCCGCACGCGGCAGCACTGGCATCCGCGCTGCTGCTGCGCCACTGCGCGGCCGATCCTCCTCTGCCTGACCAAGGTTCATCGGGTTAGGCATATGCATGAATTCCGGCCCATGCGAGTCGGACGCCGTGACTATCGCGCTGGTGATGTATCGCCATGGCCGACGCCGGCTCTTGCAAAAAGTTTGAGCGACCGCCTAATCGCCGGAGATCGGACGGAAGATCCGTGGATGCCGATATGATCAAGCAAAGGGGCTCTGGATGGACCGTCTGGCCGGCAAGGTCGCCATCGTGACCGGAGGAAGCCAGGGCATCGGGCTCGCCATGGCGCGCGTCTTCGCCCGCGAGGGGGCGGCCGTGGTGGTGTCGAGCCGACGCGCAGACGCGATCGAGGCGGCCGCGCGCGATCTCGCCGCATCCGGCGCGCAGGTGCTGGGCGTGCAGGCCGATGTCGCGCAGCGCGAGGACGTCGAGCGGACGATTGCCCAGACGATCGAGCGGTTCGGCCGGATCGATATCCTCGTCAACAATGCGCAGTCGACCCGGCAGGCGAAGATCGAGGACATCACCGACGACTCGATCGCGCTGACCTTCGGGTCGGGCCTGTTCGGGACGCTCTACCATATGCAGGCCGCGTTCCCGCATCTGCGCGAGCGGGGCGGGTCGGTGATCAATTTCGGCACCCGGCAGGGCATCTACGGCGAACCGGGCGACGGCATCTATGGCGCCAACAAGGAGGGGGTGCGCGCGCTGTCCCGCTCGGCGGCGCGCGAATGGGGACGCTTCGGCATCCGCGTCAACGTGATCAACCCGGCGGCGCTGAGTCCCGCCGCCGAGCGGTTTCTCGAGGCCAATCCGGTACGGATGCAGAAATATCTCGACGAGATCTCGCTTGGTCGCTTCGGCAGCCCCGACGACGACATCGCGCCGATCGCGCTGTTTCTCGCGAGCGACGAGGCACGCTACGTCACCGGCCAGACAATCAATGCCGATGGCGGCCAGATCATGCTGTGATCCGGCGAAGCCGATCAAGCGTTGAACAGGCGGCACGAACCGGCGACCGCCCATAAAAGGAGAGCGACATGGCCAATGAAATGCCCGATCCCGAGACCTATAGCGGATTGTCGCGCGCGGTGCTGCGCTATAGCGCGGCGTTCGCCGCCATCATGACCAAGGCGAAGAGCGGCGCGCTGTCCGATGCCGATTGGGCGGCGATCGAGGACGTCGTCGATACCGGCGCTTATGAGCGCATCGGGGTCTTCATGGGGCCGAAGGCGGAGGTCATCGATTGGCCGACCTACAAGCGCTATGTGACGCAATATGCCGGCGCCGCCGCGTGGGAAGGGACGTTGCGCCACATCACCGAGGTGCCGGGACGCGTGGTGCTCGAGCTCGAGGAGCGCAATACGATCGGCGGCGTCCTCGACGTGTCGAACACGGTGACGATCTACGAATTCACCGAGGGCGGCAAGCTGCGGCATCTCGACGTGTATGTCATGCCGCTGCGCTGAGCCGGCCTACGTTCGAGGAGCAGGATGTGCATGGTCCCGACGGCATGACCGATCTCGATCGCCTGGTCGCGATCCAGGCGATCCACGACCTCAAGGCGCGGCGCGACCATGCCGTCGACCGGAAGGACTGGGCGACCTACGCCGCGCTCCACACCGACGACTATGTCGCGATGTCGATCGGCGACTTGCCTGTTGTCGGCGGGCCGGCGGCGGCGGCGGCGCTCGACGCGCTGCTCGCGGGCGTCACCACGGTCCATCACAGCCATACGCCGGTGATCGCTTTCAGCGACCGCGACCATGCAACCGGGATCTGGGCGATGGAGGACAATCTGTTCTGGCATCGCGACGGCGAGAAACAATGGCTGCGCGGATTCGGCTTCTATCATGAGACCTATGTGCGCGGCGCCGATGGCGGCTGGCGTTTCAGCTATCGGCGTCTCGACCGTACCCATGCCGAAACCTCGCCCGGCGCGGCAGCGCTAGCCGTCGACCGGTCCGGCGAGGCGGCAGCTTTCGGGCGGCCTAGCGCGGACGCGTGTCGACGATCAGCCGCCTTGCGCGAGGAAGAAGCGCACCATCTCGCGCGACGCGTCGGGGCCGGTGGGATCGGTATAACTGCCGGCGGGATCGCCCCCCGCCCAGGCATGGCCCGCGCCCTGGATCGTCCATTGCTCGAGGCGCGATCGCCCCTGCGGATCGCGGAGGATCCGGCGGACGTGGCTGCGTCCGCCCGGCGTGCCGCCCCGGACCGTTTCCAAGGTCAGTGCCGATGCCTCCCCATGTCGGGCGCGCGCGATAATCTCGTCGCTGTTGATCTTGTCGACCGTCGTGTCGCGATCGCCATGGAAAGTGATCGTCGGGACGAAGGTCGCCGCGGGACGCATCTGCGTTTGCGCGCCACCGCGCCGCATCGCCATCATTGCGCCGGCCATGTCGCTGGCCGCCCCGCACGCCAGCCCGGAATGGACGCCCACCGCCGCATAGAGGTCGGGATAGGTCTCGCCCATGATCGCGGCCGCCGCGCCGCCTGCCGACAGACCCGCGACATAGACGCGGCGCGGATCGATCGCGTGGCGGTCGACGATCTCGCGCGTCATCCCCGAGATCAGTGCCGGTTCGCCCGCGTCGCGACGCTGGTCGCCCGACCGAAACCAGTTCCAGCAGCGCGACGCATTGGCCGAGCGCGTCTGTTCGGGATAGGCGACGAGAAAGCCGTATTCGTCCGCCAGCCGGTTCATGCGCGTGCCGGCGGCGAAGTCATCGGGGGTCTGGGTGCAGCCGTGGAGCATCACCAGCAGTGGCGCGCCGGCCGCTGCGTTCGCCGGCATATAAAGTTTGTAAGTCAGGCGGCGGTGCGCACCAGCATAGACGAGCGCTTCGAAGCACGGAGATGCGGCGGCTTCCGGCGCGCGCGCGGATCGATCGATCGGGTCGGCCGTGCCGGGAAGGCGCGCGGGCTGGTGTCGCAGGATGGTGGCATCGCCCACCGGCGCGGATGTCGGTGCGGAAACGAGCAGGCCGCGCAGCAGCGCCGCGGCCTCGCTCAATCGGCCTTCGCGCGTGAGGCGGGTCGCTTCGAGCATCGATGGGGGCAGGCGCATATCGGTCTCCGCTCGATCAATCAGTGGATACGGTCGGCGAGCGCGGCCTTGACCGCGGCGCTCGCCTGCAGCGCGCCGAGTATCGTCAGCGACGCGATCGTTTCGGCCGCAAGATCGGCCGAGACGTCATGCGCGATGGTCGCCAGTCCCAACACCCGTATATCCAGTTGCTCGCCCTGGTTCTGCGCCGTCTCGAGCTCGGAACGCGTGATGTGTCGCAGACCCAGATCGAGCTGCAGCCGCCGGATCGACTTGGTCGCGGCCTCGGCGTGGCGGTCGAGCTGGTTGCGGATCGCAGTGCGGATGAAATCGGTGCGATTGCCATAAAAGCCTTCGCGGACAAGCAGATCGATATGACCGAGATCGACATAGCCGAGGTTGATCGTAATCTTCTCGCTGTCGGCCTTGGCTCTCAGCTCTGTCGGCACGCCCGCCATATCGTCGACTCCACCATCCCTGTGGATGGTATATGGATGGTGAAGGACGAATGATCAAGTGTCGGCGTGGCGTCGGCATCGCCTGAACGCAGACGCGAGGGAAAGCCGGCGCCCGGACTGACCATGGTGGGCGGTCCCGGCGATCGGTCGCACCCTTGCGTGGCGGACATAGCGTTGTGATGCGCGCGATCTGAACTCGCACGGGGCTGCCGCGTTCGTGGGGCAGCAACATCTGCGCCATGCAGTCTTTGAGCCGAGGCATTTCCGTGTCGCGGCCCGATCATATGTCACCGGATTGGGAGGATCAGCGAGTGGATCATAGGGTGGGGGCGTTTTCGGTCGATCATGTGTCGGTGATCCGCGACCTCGTCGCGCAGTGGGAGCGCGAGCCGTGGGACCAGGAGGCGTTTCCCGCCGGGCGGATCGCGGCCTTGCGCGCGACGACCGCATGGACAGCGTTTGCCGGCGTCGCGCCCGGTCCCGAAGCCCAAGACCTGCTGGATGTCCTTCGCTTGATCGGGCGGGCCGATCTTAGCGTCGGGCGACTGTTCGAGGGCCATGTTAACGGTCTCCAGCTGGTCGCGACCTATGGCAGCGCCGAGCAGCAACTGACTATGGCGCAGGCGGCGGAGCGGGGCGCGCTGTTCGGCGTCTGGGCGACCGAGCCGACGCCGGGTCTGCGCATCCTGGAGCTCGGTCCGGACCAATGGCGGCTCGAAGGCAAAAAATCGTTCGCGACCGGTGCCGGCCAAGTCGACCGCGCGCTGGTGACCGCGCAGCGCGCGGACGGCACCAGGCAGCTCGTCAGCGTCGACCTCTCGACCGAGAAGCAGCGCGCCGATATCGACGGCTGGCGCGTCCGCGGCATGCAGGGAACGATCAGCGGACTGTTCGATTTCTCGGGGCTCGTGGTGGGCGGCGACAGTCTGATCGGTGGCCCGGACGTGTATCAGACCGAACCGCGCTTCAGCGCGGGCGCGTGGCGGTTCACCGCGGTCCAGCTCGGCGCGGTAGAAGGGCTTGCGCGGCATCTGCGCGACCATCTCGTTGCAACCGGGAAGGGCGCCGATCCGATCCAGCGCGCGCGCTTCGCCGCCTGTATCGTCGCGGTACGCAGTGCCGGCGACTGGGTGCGCCGTGCCGCGCAACTCGCCGAGGCCCAGGCGGACGAGGCGGTGGCGTTCGTGCTGATGACCCGCGGCGTCGTCGAGGAGGCGGGGCTCGCGCTGATGGAGGCGGCGGCGCGCACGGTCGGCACCGCGTCCTTCTTCACGGGCAATCCGATCGACCGGATCACGCGGGACCTCGGTCTGTACCTGCGCCAACCCGTGCCCGACCAGGCGCGCGATCGCGCCGCCGCTGCATGGCTCGAGGCGGATTGCTGGGGCGAGGATCGCTGGTGGTAGCGCCGGGCGCGCGCGCCTGGGCACGGCTCGTGCTGCGGGCGCGGCGGACCTCGATCGGCGACGCGGTGCGCCATGGCCCCTGGTTGGTGATCGCGCCGCATCCCGACGACGAAAGCCTGGGCGCCGGCAGTCTGCTCGCCCAGATCGCCGGCGCGGGCGGCGAGGCGCATGTCGCCTTCCTCACCGACGGCACCGGATCGCATTGCGGGGCGCCCGGCTGGAGCCCCACGCGCGTCGGCTGGACGCGGGCGGCGGAAGCGCGCGACGCGTTGCGCCAGCTCGGGCTTGTACAGGCGCCGCGCCATTTGGACTGGCCGGATTCTGCGCCGCACCCCCGCGGCAGCCTTGCCTTCGAGCGCACCGTCCGGTCGCTCGTCGCATGGTGCCGGTATCGCGGCATCCGCGCGATTGCGGTGACCTGGCGTGGCGAGCCGCATTGCGACCATGAGGCGGCTGCCGAGCTTGCTGCTGCCGTTGCGCGTAAGCTGCGCGGACGGCTCTACGAATATCTGGTATGGGGATGGACGCTGCCCGATGTCGACAGGCTGCTGCGCGGCTATCGGGCGCTGTCCGTCGACGTCGCCGGCGGGCGGACGCGACAGCGCCGCGCGATCGCCCGTCATCGCAGCCAGACCGGCACGCGTATTGCCGGCGCGCAGGACCCGTTCCGCCTGCCCAAGGCAATGAGCGACCTCGCCGCGCGCCCGCGCCTCATCCTGCTCACCCGAAGGAGCCGCCATGCGTCGTGAAACATCGATCGACCCCGAGTATTTCGAGCAGCTCTATCGCGAGAAGGGCGATCCCTGGGGTTTCGAGACCAGCCCGTATGAACAGGCAAAATATGCGCGGACGATCGCGGCACTGCCCGCGAACCGGTTCACGGCGGCGCTCGAGGTCGGCTGCGCCAATGGCGTGCTGACCGCGCAACTCGGTGCGCGGTGCGACGCGTTGCTGGCGGTCGACGTGTCCGATACCGCGCTCGATGCCGCGCGCGCGCGCTGCGCCGACCTGTCGCACATCCGTTTCGAAAATCGCCGGCTACCGCAGGACATGCCCGACGAACGTTTCGACCTCATCCTGCTGTCTGAGGTCGTCTATTATCTCGACCGTAGCGATCTCGACCGCGCGGCCGCCTATCTTCAGCGCGCGACGCGGTCGGGCGGCCACCTCCTGCTCGTCCACTGGATCGGCGAAACCGATTATCCGCTGAGCGGCGACGAGGCCGTAGACGCGCTGCGCGCGACGCTGGGTGACGGGTTCGCCGAGGTGCATGGCGAGCGGCACGACAAGTACCGGCTCGATCTTTGGCGGTGCTGCTGAGCTCGCGGCTCACGGGTTGCCGCTGACGGTGTCATCGCACCGCTCGCCTGGCGAGTGATCGGGCCCGATATCGCCGCTGATGCGTTTTCATGACAGCTTAACCCCATAGCGGAAGGACAGCGCGATGAGCGACAAGCAGCCCATGCAGGCCGACGGCGGTGGTACCACGGCCGGGGATGGCGCCGAGATTGCGTCTCGGCAGGGCGGTGCGGGCGAATCGGGCGGCGGCGCCTACCCCAATCCGCACAGCGGCAAGCCGGGCAAGACGAACGGACCGGGCTCGTTCCTCGGCCATGGCGGCCAATCCGAGATCGCCTATTCGGGTGGCGCCAATCCGAATGCGACCGCGAAGGAGGATTGATATGTCGGGCAGCGATCGCGATCACGCGGCCGAGCAGGAGAACAGCGCGGCCAATCTTGCCCATCTCGATGTCGACGATACGCCGGTGAGCGGGCTACCCGGCGGTGTACCGGATGATCTCGAGGGCGAAACCACCGAAGGCGAGGATGACATTCCGCATCCCGATCGCTCGACTCGCGAACCGCAGGAATAAGGTTTCGCGTTTTTTAGACAGGAGTTTCCCATGGCAGTTCCTCCGCCCTCCGGCCCCCATTCGGACATCGACGGCTTGCATCGCAGCGCGCGCCACGGCGACATCAACCGTCATCGCGATGGCACCACCGCGGCAGAACAGCAGCACGACAGCCACGAGTCCAAGGCGAAACCCGAACAGGTCGAGCAAAAGCCCGGCGGCGATCGCTAAGCGACGGACCTCCGTCCGGTTCCCGCGCCGCGGATTCGGTCGACCAAGCCGGATATCGAGCATCCGGTCTTCCAAGGATCAGATGTGACGGATGTAGCGGACGAGCGTGACGGCGCGGAAGACAAGCCGTCGCCGGGTTTGTCCGAGCATGAGATCGAGTCCGTCGCCGAGCGTAAGGCGGGATCCGCCCGCGTTGTCCACGAGGTCATCCGCCTCCAAGGTGACGAGGAACTCGACCGACCGGTCCTGTCGCTGCTCTTCTCGGGCTTCGCCGCCGGTGTTGCGATCTGCGCCTCCATCCTCGCCGAGGCGTTCCTCCACATGGCGCTGCCCGAGGCGCCCTGGGTCTCGCTGGTGTCGTCGCTGGGGTATAGCGTCGGCTTCGTGATCGTGATCATGGGCAATCTCCAGCTCTTCACCGAGAATACCGTCACGCCGATCCTGCCGTTGCTGAACGAGCGT
>NZ_CALMAW010000033.1:54785-97224 GCF_937859915.1 uncultured Sphingomonas sp.
ACCGAGAATACCGTGACGGCCGTGCTGCCCGTCGCGACGCATCCGACCGGTCGCAATCTGGTTCGGCTGCTTCGGCTGTGGGGGACGGTGTTCGTTGCCAATATGGCCGGCACGTTGTTCATCGCTGCCCTGATCGCTTGGAATGTCATCGTTTCGGGTCCGCAACGCGACGCTGCGATCGCCGTCTCGAGTGCGATCCTCGCGCATGGCGCGCTGCAGACGATGCTGCTCGGCATGCCTGCGGGCTTTTTGGTCGCGTCGCTCGCGTGGATATTGCCCAACGCACGGGGCAGCGAATTCTGGGTGATCGTCATGATCACCTATGTCATTGCGATCGGCGGCTTCAGTCATGTCGTGGCCGGCTCAGGCGAGGCATGGCTACTCTGGTGCGCTGGCAAGATCGACCTGTGGCGCGCGATCGGCGGCTTCATCCTGCCCGCGCTGGTCGGCAACATCATCGGCGGGACCGGACTGTTCGCGGTGATCGCGCATGGCCAGGTTCGCAGTGAGATCGCCGTCGATTGACTCCGCACGACTTTTGGTGCGGCGCTGCGGTGCCGGATACGGTCCACGGACGTTCGGTCGGCAGCGGCGATGCTGCGGCCAGCGTCCGCTGGGCTTGGCCACTCGATCGGACTTTATGGTAGCTTTCCCGTTCCCTCCAAGGACGCGCTAGATGCACGGTTCGCCGCCGGTCGCGGACCGCCGTCCCGTATCGTCCGCGCCGCGCCCGGTTCGCGGGCACCGGCGCCGCTACCTTGGTGTCCTGCGCTATGCCGGTCCCGGCCTGCTGGTGTCGGTCGGCTATATGGACCCGGGCAATTGGGCCACCGACATCGAAGCCGGTTCGCATTACGGCTATGCGCTGCTGTTCGTCGTCCTGCTGTCGGGGCTTGCCGCAATGCAACTCCAATCGCTGAGTATGCGGCTCGGCATCGTGACCGGTCAGGATCTCGCGCGACTGACGCGCGCGCGCTATGGTCGCGCAGCCGCCTGGTTCCTGTGGCCCATCGCCGAGATCGCGATGATCGCCACCGACATTGCCGAAGTGCTCGGCAGTGCGCTCGCGCTGCAATTGCTGTTCGGCCTGCCGCTCTGGATTGGCGTGCTGGTCACCGTCTTCGATACGCTGTTGATCCTCGGACTGCGCGGCAAGGGCATCGGCCGCGTCGAGACGATCACGCTCGGCCTGGTCGCAACGATCACCCTGTGCTTCGTGATCCAGCTGCTGCTCGTCCACCCCGACCCGGCGCAGGTTGCCGCGGGCCTGCTGCCCTCGGACGTGCTGAGCGATCCGCGAGCCCTGTACGTCGCGATAGGGATCATCGGCGCGACGGTGATGCCGCACAATCTCTACCTCCATTCGTCGGTGGTACGGTCGCGCTTCGGCCGCAGCGACAGCGCCAAGGATCGCGGGCTGCGCTTCGCCACGATCGACATGCTCGCAGCGCTTGGGCTGGCGATCTTCGTCAATGCCGCGATCCTGGCGCTGGCGGCGGCGGCCTTCCATGCGACGGGGCACCACGGCGTCACGGACATCGCCGAGGCCTATCGGCTGCTGACGCCGCTGACCGGGGCACGCGCTGCCGCGATCCTGTTCGGGGTCGCGCTGTTGGCCTCGGGGCAAAGCGCGACCTTCACCGGCACGATTGCGGGGCAGGTCGTGCTCGAAGGGTTCACGTCTTTCCGGCTGGCGGCCTGGCAGCGGCGCGCGATCACGCGCGGGCTGGCGCTGATCCCGGCATTGATCGGCGTTCTGCTGTTCGGCAGCCACGCCACGGGCACGATGCTGATCCTCACGCAGGTCGTCCTGTCGATCGCGCTGCCGTTCACCGTCTATCCACTGATCCGCCTGACCGGGGCGCCGGACCTGATGGGCCGGCACGTCGCCGGGATGCCGGCCAAGTCGGTCGCGTGGAGCTTGCTGCTGCTCATCGTCGCGGCAGACATCTGCCTGCTTCGGGAGGCCATCGCGATCCCATAGGCACCGTGCGGCTCATCGTGGGCGCTTGTCGAGAAACAGATAATTGTCGTCGAACTCGGCGACGTCCTGCAATGCGGGCAGATCCGCGATCACGACTCGCCGGCTGCGGAAGGTAACGAGCTTGCGCAGCCGGAATTCGCGGAGCGTACGATTGATGTGGATCGCGGTGAGACCGAGGCATTCGGCGAGGTCGATCTGCGTGAGAGGCAGAGCGTAGCTGTTGCCGTCGGTCAGTCCGACCACCGCGAACCGGGCATGGAGTTCGCACAGGAGGTGCGCGACACGGCTCAATGCGCTCCGGCGCCCCATCGACACCATCCATTCGCGGTGGATCGCCGCGTCCATCGTTGTCGCCAGCCACAGCAGTCTCGTCAGATGCGGCTGCGTCTCGGTGATCGCGCGCAGGGCGTCATGCGGCACCACCGCGACCCGGCTCGGTACCAGCGCCATGATACTGTGATCCAGTCGCTGCAGCGGGAAGCTGTGCAGGTCGACGAAATCGCCAGGAACATGGACTTCGGTCACCTGGCGCTCGCCGTTCGCCATGTCGCGATAGCGGCAGACGAGCCCGTCGATCAGGATGTTGCTACTGGTCAGTGCGACATCGGCCCGGACAAAGGTGACGTCCTTTCCGATCGGCATGACGTGCGAGATCGCCGACCGGAGGACGGCCTCTTCCGTGTCGCTGACCTCGTCCCGTGCGCGCAACTTGTTAAGCGCATAATCAATCATGACCCCTCCGCCGCTTCCTGCCGGTATACGCTGCGCCGCCGAGCGCGCGAACTCTGCACAGGCGGTGTCGGTTCCGGCGGATATTGGGCGAAGGCGTGCCCAGACCGAGATCCGATAGGCGCGCCCGCGCGCCCAGCCCCTCGGCGGCGTCGCATCGCTCATGGCCCGCCGTCGATGACGTCCTGCAGATCGCGTCGCTTGGCGCCGCGCCATCCAGGCGCACGCCATCCTGTACGCGTACCGGGATCACACGAAAGACCGGCCGTCGTTGCGACGGGCTCGTGAGGAAAGATTTACGTTACAAGGATTTGACGGACACGAGACGGGGCCGGCGCGTTGAGGGGCGCAGAGGAGATCATCGTGGCAAAAGCACTCGCACACTTCACCATCGAGGTCGCCGGCGACGGCTATGTCCTCAACATCGAGGATGAGGATGGCAGCCAGCTCGAACTGTCCGCTACCCCCGAGCAGCTCGATCTGATCGCCGAAGCGATCGAGGAACATCTCGATACCGACCTTGCGGATCTCGACGAAGTCAAGGACTGACCGCTCGCGATACCCCGCGAAGACCGACGCCGCGCCCGCTTTCAACCGGGAGCGGCGTTCCTGTGTCAGGGCTCATCGCGCGTACGCGGTATCAGGCTGGCCGCGCTGCGCCTGCATCCGCGAAGGAGATCATCCGACGCCGCTGCTCGTCCCACAGCGTCAGACGGATGGTCCCGAAACTCTCGCGAAGCCCGAGCCGGCCGACCCGCTTGAGCTGTGGAAAAGACCGCAGCACGGCCTGCATCCGGTAGAAGGGGATGGTGCTGCAGAGATGGTGGACGTGATGCACGCCGATCTCGGCGCTGAACCAGCGCAGCAGCGGCGGCAGATCATAATAGGAACTACCGTGCAGCGCGGCCTCCTGGAAGCTCCACGCCTCGTCCTGATGCCAGGAGGTCTCCTCGAACTGGTGCTGGATGTAGAATAGCCAGACGCCCAGCGTCGCGGCGATGAGCGTCGTCGGTATCTGCACGAGGAGAAAGGTCTTGGGGCCGACCGCGTACATCATCCCCAGCCACAGCGCAGCGACGCCGAGATTCGTCATCATCACGCTCGTCCAATTGCGCCATCCGCCGCGCAGCATGCCGGCGGGAACGCGGTGTCGCAGCAGGAACTGATAGGCGGGGCCGAGCCCGAACAGTACGAGTGGGCTGCGATATAAGCGGTACCGCCAGCGTGCCGACCGCGACAGGCCGAGATATTCGGCAAGGGTCAGCGTATCGATGTCGCCGACGCCGCGATGATCGAGATTGCCGGTGCGCGCGTGATGCTGCGCATGCGTGCGACGCCAGAATTCATAAGGGGTCAGCGTCAGGACGCCGAGGATGCGGCCGGCCCATGTGTTCGCCCTCCGTCGCCGGAAGAAGGAGCCATGACCGCAATCATGCTGGATCAAAAACAGCCGCAGAAGCAGCGCGCCGGCCGGAACGGTGAGCGCGAGGCCGACCCAGATCCCGGCCTGAAGGCACCACGACGCGGCTAGCCAGAGCATGAAAAAGGGCATCGCGGTAATCGCGAGTTCGACTGTCGCCCGCTTGCCGCTCGGGGTTCGGAACCGAACGGCCGCCTTCAGGAAAGCGCGGACATCGAGGGCGGGGCCGCCATGTGCCTCACCGGTCTCGCTGCGACGGGACTCGACCAGGGCGTGATCGCGGGTCGCTTGAGGATAGCAAGAGATGGAATCGATTCCTGACCAAGGCGCCGCGCATGCGACGCCGTGCCGGCCTGTACGCGAGCCGGGACGGGCAAGCCATAGGGTCGTCCAAAGTCGCAACGCTCCGCGGCGGGGTCACGTCGCTGTCTTCCACGCGACGACGCGTCAGGGACCAACGTGGCAGCATTCGCGATCCCGCTATCGACGGGCGGACCTCGCGGTGCATATGGCCTGCGCGATGAGCCAGTCGCTGCACGCGACGCGATGGTCCCCCCGGCCTATAGGAGCGGGACCGGCCGATGTCCGGTATCGACGTCAGCCCGTCAGCCGCGCCTGCGCGACCGCCATGTTGAAGAGCGACACCAGCGCCGCCGAAATGTCGCCATCCGTCGTCACCTGATAGTACAGCACGCCCGGATTGGTACCGCCGGGCGGCGGCCAGCTGTTGATCTGGGTTCCGGCCGCGCACGAATAAAGCGCGGGGGAAATCTTGTTCGTGGGGCTCAGGAAAGGATTGCGGACGTTGGTGATCGACCAATTGTCCGATGCGGAAGACGGCAGATATTGCGTTTCGAGCACCGCGACCTGAATGTTCCGCGCGGCGATCTGCTGGCAGAGACTATAGGGCAATGGCCCGAGTTGCCGTCCGCTGTTGGATTCGTCGCGCATGCCATCCGTAATGATGAACAGCACCGCCAGGGGGCTCGTCTTGGTGCCCGTGCCGCCTTGCGCCGGCATGTTCGCCAAGGCGCCGGTGATCGCCGCGGTCAAGCTGGTGTCGGTATCATTGTCGTTCGTGCCGCAGACGCGATAGTTGTTCAGACAATAGGGCGTCACCAGGCTGCTCCAGCCCTGGCCGTTGGACCCGCCTGTCGTCTGCGCATAGTTGAGCACGTTCTGCAGGTTTGAATCGACCCAATAATTGGCGACATTGGACGTATTGCCGCTGGTCGGCCAGCGCTGCGTATATTGGTAATCGAAGGTCGAGATGCCGACCCGATAGGTGGCGCCATTGGCGGCTTCCGTCGTGATGGCGTCGTTGATCAGCGCGCTCACGGCATTGCCGACAAGGTCGGTGCGAAGCGTCAGGCCAAGGTTGCGTGCGACCGCATAATTATCGATCCGAGGCCGTGTATCGGGGTTGTTTCCCGTCGGCGCGGGGGACGAGGGCGTGACCAGCGGATTGCTCATGATGTCCGTCGCGAGCGAATTGCCGTTGCTGTCATAGGGTCTGGTTTCGGCCTGGTGGCAGGCGAAGGCGCACCCCTTGTTGCCATAGCCATCCTGCTGGCCCTGGGTATTCGCCACCATGCTCGCCAGGCCGCTGGTCGTCGCGGGCAGCAGCATCGACTGCGACATGTCGAGCGCGAGATAGAAGTCGATGTTGGCGATCTGCGCAAAAGCCGTCGAACTGCCTTTGACGGTGAGCGTGCGGATCCGCAGGATACCCGCGAACGTATTGGCCGACTGTCCGCGATAGGTCACGACCATCGTGCGGCGCAGAGACACGTTGTTGCTGAGCGCGGCGGCGTTGGAGGCACAATCGTAGGTGCCGCTCGCGTCGGTCAGCGTGATCTTCAGCTGCGCGGGATCGGCGGTGTTCAGCGTCAATCCCGGCAGCCCGGTCGACTGGGCGATGAACATCTTCGTCGCCGTGGCGCAGGCCGTCCCGTTGGTCTGCGTCATCGCGGTCTGCGTCACGCCGCTCAACGCCGCAGCATCGGCGGCGGCATTGAGCCGGGTCTGCAGCCGCATCGCCTGCGTATAGTCGACGGCCATACCGGTCGCGAAGGTCAGCGGAATGATCGACAGTCCCACGATCATCAGGACGTTGCCGCGTTCCTCCCGCATCAGGCGTCGGAACAGCGATTTCGCGATAGCGCGCATGTCATGCATATCAGCTGCACCCATTGCAAGTTACCGAATTGCTGTTTCGGGGATTCATGTAGATCGTGTCGCCGAAGGTAAGATTCGGGACGAGGCCGAAGGATACGGCGGGCTTGTAGGCGTAGACGACCTTGGCGACGATGATATAGCTGCTGTTCGTCTTGATCAGTGCCGGCAGCGTGTACACACTGTTCGTCGCCAGAGGCTGGGCATTCTGCGCCATGCTCCACGATACCGTGGTGTTGCCATTGCTGTCCGTATAGAGCTGGGATACCTGGATCGAGGCACGGGACGCGCTATACGGCGTCATGATCTGGGCGGAATCGCCCATCACGCCGGTAAGATCGGACGGTGCCACGGTCGTGAACTGGCTGGTTAGGTCGGCGACCGCACGCGTCGTGATCGTAACCTTCCTTTTGCACGATAGTGCATCGCACAATTGGTAACCACCAAGATAGAGAAGCATCAACACTGGCAGCGACAGGGCGAATTCGATCAGCGCGACGCCGCCATCCTGGCGCGCGATGCGACGGGCAAGGCTGAACGGCGTCACGAATAGGGCTCCGTCTTGGTGACCGACGTGGCCATCAGCACGCGACGGCCGTTTGACGTGTTGGCCAGGCTGAAGCCGAGCGGTCCGGTCGGCACCGGCCAGATGTACATCAGGCGGACCACGACGATCGCACCGGCCGCGCCGACATTATACTGCCAGGCGTTGGAGACGGCGCCGTTGTTGCTATTGTAGGTGATCGTCGGCATGCCGATATTGGCGTTGTTGAACGAGCTCGACGACTGCACGTCGATCATCAGCTGGCTGCAACTCATATAGGGGGGCAGGGTGTTGCAGACTTGGGTCTGGAACTGCGACGCCGACCAGCCCGCGCTCTGGGCCTGTCCGGTCATCACCAGCCGGCCTGCTGCTTCCGCGGTCGTTTCCAGGCCTTCCTGCGAGAAATAGACCAAGCTCGTCTCGAGGATCGCCAACAGAAGCGCGATGAGAGGGGCTATGACCAGCGCGAACTCGACGACGGTCGCCGCACGCGCATCGCGCCGGAACGTCCGCACGGACTCCGGCCACCACCGACGCTCGGGCTGTCTGTTTTCCAAACGCATTCGCATGGGTCTCCTGAGCCCAAGATGGCGTAAGACCCTTAATACATGGTCAATTCCTGGATGGTGCCGGTCGGCCGCCTAATGAAGAATGCACAGAAATGAATAATCTGCCCGGGCGTTCGATCCAGGCGGGACGAGCGGTGGATGCGGGGCGGCGGGTCGAGACCGTCGTGGAAAACGGGGCGATGCAAGTGCACGCCGCCGTGATCCCTGACTGAAAGGGCGACCGCATCCGACCATTGCAGCGATCCGCTTTGCGCAGGGGCGAAGCACGTCTATCCTGCGGCATGGCCCGCATATTGATCATCGAGGACGATCCCGCGACCGCAGGCGAGATCCGGACCGAGCTGCTCGGCCATGGTCACGACGTCAAACATATCGCGGACGGCGCGGAGGCGCTCGATTGCGCGACCCGCGAGCCGTTCGACGCGATCACGCTCGACCGCATGCTGCCGAGCCTCGACGGCCTGTCTCTGGTCGCCAGGCTACGCGAGCGGCGCATCGCGGTGCCCGTGCTGATGATCAGCGCATTGTCCGACGTCGACGAGCGGATCGCGGGTCTGCGCGCCGGCGGTGACGACTATCTGGTCAAGCCGTTCGCCTCGGTCGAGATGGCGATGCGGATCGAGGTGCTGCTCCGTCGCCACCAGGAACCTGCGACCGAGGCCATATTGCGTGTGGGCCTAATCGAGCTCGACCTCATCCGACGTCGGCTGTTGGTCGACGGCGAACCCGTGCGGCTACTGCACATGGAGTTTCGCCTGCTCGAATTCCTTGCGCGTCACCACGGCGAGGTGATGAGCCGGCAGATCATCTTCGAGCAGGTGTGGGGCTATTATTTCGATCCCGGCGCGAACCTGATCAACGTCCATATCGCGCGGCTGCGCAAGAAGATCGATCGCCCCGGCCGCCCCTCGGCGATCGCGACGATCAAGGGCGAGGGCTATCGTCTCGATGCCGCCTGAGCGCCTGCGCCTGCGCGACATCCGCAACACCAGCACCTTCCGGCTCACCGCGTTGCTCGGGCTGCTGTTCGCCGTCGGCGTCGTCGTGCTGCTCGGACTGATCTACGTGCTGTCCGTACGCGAACTCGACACGCGCACCGATCTCGTGCTGCGGCAGGAGATCGCTCGGCTCCGGCAGTTCCCGCCTGATGCGCTGCCCGCGCAGATGCAGGCCGAGATCATGCGCAGTACGCACGGGCTCAATTTCTTCCTGCTGATCTCCGCGCGCGGCGAGCGGCGGGTCGGCAATATGGAGCCTGTGCCCGTCGTCCGGCTGAGACAGGATTTCGATATCGGCGCACGCCCAGGCATCCACGGCCCATTGCGCGCGCGCGCGGCGCGCACCATGGCCGGCGAGACGATCCTGGTCGCGCGCGACATCAGCACGATCATCGATCTGCGCCGCCGCGTGCTGCGGATCGTTGTCGGCAGCGGCATCACGATCGCGGTCAGCGTGCTCGCGATCGGCGTCGCGCTCAGCCTGCGGCCGCTCCGCCGGGTCCGCGACATGCAGCGCGCCAGCTTGGCGATCGCGGCGGGCGATCTTGCGGTGCGGATGCCGCTCGCCGGCCGCGGCGACGAGCTCGATCTGTTCGCCGGGACGGTCAATGTCATGGTCGAGGAGGTCGGTCGCGTCGTCGCGCAGGTGAAGGGCGTCACCGATGCGATCGCGCACGACCTGCGCACGCCGCTGACCCGCGTGCGCAACCATTTGTACCGCGCGCTGCAGACGCCGGGGCTTGACCCCGCCGTCGCCGCGCTCGCCGAGGCGGCGACCGCGGACCTCGGCATCGTCCTCGAGCGCTTTGCCGCGCTGTTGCGGATCGCCGAACTCGAGGCGGGTGCACGGCGGAGCGGCTTCGGTGCCGTCGATCTGGGCATGCTGGTCGACCGCGTGCGCGACCTCTACGAACCGCTCGCCGAGGAGCGCGGGATCCTGCTCGAGGCCAGCGTCGCCGCCCCCGCGCAGACCCATGGCGACGAGCAATTGCTGTTCGAGGCGATCAGCAATCTGGTCGACAATGCGATCAAGTTCTCGCCCGAGGGCGGTCATGTCGGCGTGCGAGTCCACCACGACGGCGGGACGGCGGTGGTTGAAGTGCAGGACAACGGCCCCGGCATCGCGGTCGACCAACGTCAGGCTGTGTTGCGCCGCTTCCACCGCGGCGCCGGCGCTGCCGACATTGCCGGCGCGGGACTCGGCCTCAGCGTCGTCACCGCAATCATGCATCTGCACAACTTCACGCTGCATCTCGACGATGCCGCGCCCGGGCTGATCGCGCGCCTGGTCTGCAACCGCCCGGGATTGCGTGCCATTCCGGAGTGAAATTCATTTCACTCGCCTGCACGGTCAAACGGGCGGATTGACGCGCCGGTCGATGGTGCGCCGCAACGCGGATCCCCCCCTGCGCCCCGAACGCGCCATCGACACCCTGAGCCTTCGTCGGCTCGATCGTCGGGATGTCCATGCTTCAGCTCGTCAAACTAGCGCTCGGCAAGCCCTATACGTTCGTGGTCCTCGCCATCCTGATCCTGCTCGGCGGCAGCATCGCCTGGACCGATACGCCGACCGACATCTTCCCCGACATCAAGATCCCGGTGATCGCGGCGGTATGGACCTATAACGGCCTGCCGCCGCGCGACATGGCGGGGCGCGTGCTCGGCTATTACGAGCGCTCGCTGTCGAACAGCGTCAACGACATCGAGCATATCGAAAGCCAGTCGCTCGACGGCGTCGGCGTGGTCAAGATCTACTTCCAGCCCGGCGTCGACATCCGCACCGCGACCGCGCAGGTCACCTCGATCTCGCAGACCGTGCTCAAGCAGATGCCGCCGGGGATCACCCCGCCGCAGATCCTGAACTATAACGCCTCGACCGTGCCGATCCTGCAATTGGCGCTCTCGTCGAAGACGCTCTCCGAACAGCGGATCTTCGACCTCGGCCAGAACGGCATCCGCCCGACGCTCGCGACCGTCGCCGGTGCCGCGCTGCCCACGCCCTATGGCGGCAAGCAGCGCCAGATCCAGATCGATCTCGACCCCGCCGCGCTCCAGGCGCGCCATCTTTCCGCGACCGACATCGGCACCGCGCTCGCCGCGCAGAATCAGATCGTCCCCGCCGGCACGAGCAAGATCGGCGCCTATGAATATGACGTGCTGCTCAACAACAGCCCGACCGTGATCGACCGCTTGAACGACCTGCCGATCAAGACCGTCGACGGCGCCACCGTCTATATGCGCGACGTCGCGCACGTCCGCGACGGCTTCCCGCCGCAGACCAACATCGTCCGCGTCGACGGCGGCCGCGCGGTGCTGATGACGGTGCTCAAATCGGGCTCGACCTCGACGATCGCGATCGTCGACGGCGTCAGGCATCTGCTGCCGCTGCTCAGGCAGACGCTGCCCGCGAGCCTGAACATCGCGGCGCTCTCCGATCAGTCGCTGTTCGTCAAGGCGGCGGTGTCGGGCGTGGTGCGCGAGGGCGTGATCGCCGCGACGCTGACCAGCCTGATGATCCTGCTGTTCCTGGGCTCGTGGCGCTCGACCGTGATCATCGCCGCCTCGATCCCGCTCGCCATCCTTGCCGCGGTCGCCGGGCTCGCCGTCGTCGGGCAGACGCTCAACATCATGACGCTCGGCGGCCTAGCGCTCGCGGTCGGCATCCTCGTCGACGACGCGACGGTCACGATCGAGAACATCAATTGGCATCTCGAGCATGGCAAGTCGGTGCGCGACGCGATCCTCGACGGCGCCGAGCAGATCGTCCAGCCGGCGTTCGTCTCGTTGCTGTGCATCTGCATCGCCTTCGTGCCGATGTTCCTGCTGCCCGGCATCGCGGGCTTCCTGTTCGCGCCGATGGCGATGGCGGTGGTGTTCGCGATGATCGCCTCCTTCGTGCTGTCACGCACGCTGGTGCCGACGATGAGCAATTATCTGCTGCGCGCGCATGCCGGGCCGCACACCGAGCAGGTGATGGCGAGCCACGATGCACAGGCCGGACGCCCGCACACGCGCAATCCGCTGCGCCGCTTCCAGCACGGCTTCGAGCGCCGCTTCGAGATCGTGCGGAGCTATTATGTCGAGATCCTCGCCTTCGCGCTCGCACGGCGGCGGCTGTTCGTGCCCGGTTTCCTGCTGGTGGTGATCGCGTCGTTCGCGCTGGTGCCGATGCTCGGGCGCAACTTCTTCCCGTCGATCGACGCGGGCCAGATCGACATGCACGTCCGCGCGCCGGTCGGCACGCGCATCGAGGAGACGGCCGCCGAGTTCGACCATGTCGAGGCGCGCATCCGCCAGGTCATTCCGGCCGACCAGATCGCGACGATCGTCGACAATATCGGGCTGCCGGTCAGCGGCATCAACCTGGCCTATTCGAACAGCGGCAGCATCGGCCCGCAGGACGGCGACATCCTCGTCACGCTGAAAGAGGGCCACAAGCCGACCGCGGCCTATGTCCAGCAGTTGCGCAAGGCGCTCCCCGAAAGCTTCCCGGGCTCGACCTTTTCCTTCCTGCCCGCCGACATCATCAGCCAGATCCTGAACTTCGGCGCGCCCGCGCCGATCGACGTCCAGGTCAACGGCCCCGACGGCGCCCAGGCCAAGGCCTATGCGCAGGAACTCGCCGACCGGATGCACGGCATCGCCGGCATCGCCGACGTCCGCCTCCAGCAGGCGACCGACTATCCCGCCTTCGCGTTCGACGTCGACCGCAGCCGCGCCGACCGCATCGGCATCACCGAGAACGACGTGACGCGCGCGCTCTCGACCAATCTCGCCGGCAGCGCGCAGATCGCGCCGACCTTCTGGCTCGATCCAAAGAACAGCATCGCCTATCCGATCGTCGTCCAGACCCCGCAGTACCGCACCGACTCGCTGTCGATGCTCGACAATCTGCCGGTCACCGGATCGGGTCCGAACGCCTATCAGATCCTCGGCGCGGTTGGCGCACTGCACCGGACGACCACCGACGCGGTCGTCTCGCATTACGGCATGAAGCCGGTGTTCGACGTCTATGCGACCACGCAGGGCCGCGATCTCGGCGCGGTCGCGGGCGACATCGACGCGGTCCTAAAGGCGACCGCGCACGACCTGCCCAAGGGCAGCACCGTCACGCTGCGCGGCCAGGTGCAGACAATGAACACCGCCTTCACCGGGCTGATCCTCGGGCTGATCGGCGCGGTCGCACTGATCTACCTGCTGATCGTCGTCAACTTCCAGTCTTGGGTCGATCCCGCGGTGATCGTCTCGGCGCTCCCCGCGGCGCTCGCCGGCATCGTCTGGATGCTGTTCGCGACGCACACGCCGCTGTCGGTGCCCGCGCTGACCGGCGCGATCATGTGCATGGGGGTCGCCACCGCCAATTCGGTGCTGGTCATCACCTTCGCGCGAGAGCGGCTGGAAGCCACGGGCGACGCGCTGCTCGCCGCCGCCGAGGCGGGCGCGACGCGCTTCCGCCCGGTGCTGATGACCGCGCTCGCGATGATCATCGGCATGGCGCCGATGGCGTTGGGCCTGGGCGAGGGCGGCGAGCAGAACGCGCCGCTCGGCCGCGCGGTGATCGGCGGGCTGGTCTGCGCGACGATCGCGACGCTGGTCTTCGTCCCCGTCCTCTTCAGCCTCGCCCATCGCACCTATGCACGCGCTGCCGATCCCGCGCCGCGCGAGCTGCCCCGTGGAGACCTCGCCCATGTTTGACGGCCCCCCAAGCCCTGCCGAGACGCGTGCGCCGAAAGGCCTCAAGGTCGCCGGCGTCGTCGCGCTGATCGTCGCCGGCGCGGTGGTCGTCGCGGGGTCGGTCAGCCGGGCCAGCGAGACCGCGACCGCGCAGAGCTGGTCCGATGCGCGCGCGATCCCGACCGTGCATCTGGTTGCAGCGACATCGCCGTCCGCGGCCGACGCACTGACGCTGCCGGGCACGATGCAGGCGTGGAACGGCGCGCGGCTGTTCGCGCGCGTCGGCGGCTATCTCCACGCCTGGTACAAGGACATCGGCGCGCAGGTGCCCGCTGGCGCCGAACTTGGCCTGATCGACACGCCCGAGCTCGACCAGCAGATCGTCCAGGCGCGTGCCGATCTCGCTAGCGCGCGCGCCAATGCGAGTCTGGCACGAAGCACCGCCAACCGCTGGAACGACCTGCTGTCGACCGCCTCGGTGTCGAAGCAGGAGGCGGACGAGAAGAATGGCGATCTCGCCGCCAAGACCGCCGCGGTCCAGGGCGCTGCCGCGAATCTCGACCGGCTGCTCGCGCAAAAGGCCTTCGCCACGGTGCGTGCGCCCTTTGCCGGCGTCGTGACGGCGCGCACTGCGGACATCGGCGACCTGGTCGGCCCCGGCGCCACAAACCAGCAGCCGCTGTTCGCGGTCGCCGACGTCCACAAGATCCGCGTCTATGTCAGCGTGCCGCAGGCCTATTCGGCGCGGATGACGCCAGGGGTCACGGCCAAGTTGACCGTCCCCGACTATCCCGGCCGCAGCTTCCCGGCGACGATCATCGGCAATTCGGGCGCGATCGATCCGCAGTCGGGCACCTTCCAGGTCCAGCTCGTTGCGGACAATCCGGGCGGGGTGCTCAAACCCGGCGGCTATGCGCAGATCGCCTTCGACAATGCCGCGGGGCAGGCCAATGCGGTGCAGATCCCGTCGAGCGCGCTGCTGTTCCGCGCGCAGGGCACCGAAGTCGCGATGGTCGGTCCCGGCGCGCATGTCCGCATGCAGAAGATCGTTGTCGGCAACGATCTCGGCAGCATGGTCGAGGTCGCGTCGGGGCTGAACGTGCACGACCAGGTCGTCGACAGCCCGCCGGATTCGATCGCGCAGGGCGAGCTGGTGCGGATCGGAGACAAGGATCATGGCTAGTCGCGCGCTGCCCGCAGCGCTGATGCTGGCAACCGCACTCGCCGGCTGTTCCTTCGCGCCCGCCTATCATCCGCCGGTCACCCCCGCGCCGGTCGCCTTCAAGGAGGCCGCGGGGTGGACCGAGGCCAAGCCTGCCGATCTCGCGGCGCGTGGCCCATGGTGGGCGTTGTATGGCGACGCCACGCTCGACGGGCTCGAAACCCGCATCGACCACGACAATCCCACGCTCGCCGGCGCGCTCGGCCGCTACGACGAGGCGACCGCCTATCTTGCGCAGGCGCGCGCCGGGCTGTTCCCGCAGATCGGCGTCTCGACCGACGTCGAGCGCGACCGGCAGTCGGACAACCGCCCGCTACGCGGCACCGGCCAACCCGACACCTATGGCGCGGCATCGATCGGCGGCAGCGTCAGCTACGAGCTCGACCTGTGGGGCCGGCTGCGCAACAGCGTCGCCGCGGGCCGCGCCGAGGCACAGGCGAGCGCGGACGACCTTGCCGCGATCCGGCTCAGCCTCGAGAGCGAGCTCGCCACCAGCTACATGACGCTGCGCGGATATGACGCGCAGCGGGCGCTGCTCTCGGCCACGGTCGATGCCTATGCCAAGGCCGACGCGATGACCGAGCGGCGCTTCCAGGGCGGCATCGCCTCGGGGATCGACACCGGCCGCTCGGGCACGCAGCTCGCCGAGGCGCAGGCGCAGCTGGCGGACGTCGAGGCGGCACGCGCGCTCACCGAACATGCCATCGCCAGCCTGGTCGGCACGCCCGCCTCGAGCTTCGCGATCACCCCCGCGGTCGTCGCGTTGACCCTGCCCTCGGTCCCGATCGTGCTGCCCTCGACGCTGCTCGAGCGCCGCCCAGACGTCGCCGCTGCCGAGCGGCGGATGGCGGCGGCCAATTCGGAGATCGGCGTCGCCAAGGCGGCGTTCTATCCGTCGATCTCGCTTGGCGGCCAGGGCGGCTTCCAGGACGCCGGACTGCCGAGCCTGTTCACCGCGCCCAACATCTTCTGGTCGATCGGCCCCAGCGCCGTGCTCAGCCTGTTCGACGGCGGCCGCAAGCGCGCGCAGCTCGCGGTCGCCCGGGCGGCGTGGACACAGGCGACCGCGACCTATCGCGGCCAGGTGCTGCAGGCGTTCCAGGACGTCGAGGACAATCTCGCGCAGCTCCACCATCTTGGCGACGAAGCCCAGGCCGAGGACCGCGCGGTCACGCAGGCGGGGCAGACCGAAAGACTGTCGCTCAACCGCTACGTGAAGGGGGCGGTCACCTATCTCGACGTCGTGACCGCGCAGACGACGGCGTTGCGCACGCGCCGCGTCGCGCTCGATCTGTCCACACGCCGCCTGCAGGCGAGCGTCGGGCTGATCCGCGCGACCGGCGGCGGCTGGCAGACGCCGCAGGCGCTCGCCGCCGCCAAGGGTCCGGCGACGACGCCGACTTGATCACCGATCCGACCCTGTCCCTTCGATCCGATAAAGGATTCCATCGATGCTCCGTCCGATCCTCAAGGCCGTCGTGATCTGTCTCGCCGCCGCAACTCCCGCGATGGCCATCGCGCAGGTCGCGCCAAGCTTCCAGGATCTCGAAGCGCGCTACCCGCGCGATGCCGCGCTTGATAAGACGCAGGTCGCCGCGCTGCTGGGGCAGACCGGCAGCCTGTTCGGTGCGAGCGTGCCCCGCGGTACGCCGATCACGATCGCCGAGGCGCGGCTGCAGGCCGCTGGCGCCACCTGTCGTGCCGACCGCCATGCGACCGGCGTCGTCACATGCCTCTACCACCAATATGATCTGAGCGACGGCGCCGCCGACGACATCCGCTGGACGGTTGCGCTTCACGTCGCGTCGGACACCGTCGCGGACGTAACGGTCGACCGCTACGTCGACCGGCATGGATCGAACTGAGCCGGCCATATTGTCGGTGCATGACCAGGGTCAAAGGCGCGACAAAAGCGGCGCCTGGTCGGCAATTGCATAGGGCCGGCCCCGCCTTCAATCCCGAGGGACGGGCGGAGACGGCCCGACGACCGAAAGGGAAGGGGCGTAATCGACGTACGCCCGCCCCCGCTTATCGACCGGCAAGTTCCTTGTTAATCCCCAGCGCGATTAGCGTGCCCAACGCGCCCGAGAGCAGATAGGCGCCCGCCGCCAGCAGCCCGAAGTGACTCGCGAGGAGAAGCGCGACGAGCGGCGCGAAGCCGGCGCCGACCAGCCAGGCAAGGTCGGACGTCAGTGCCGCGCCGGTGTAACGACGGGATTGCGCGAAGTTCGCGGTCACCGCGCCCGAAGACTGGCCGAAGGCGAGGCCGAGCAGCACAAAGCCGACGATCATGAACGCCAGTTCGCCGGCATCGCCATTCTTGAGCAGCTGCGGCGCAAAGCCACTGAATACCGCGATCGCCGCCGCCGACGCGCCGAGAAGCGTGCGCCGGCCGACACGGTCGGCAATGAATCCCGACGCGATCACCGAGACCACGCCGAACACGGCGGCGATCATCTCGATCACGAGGAAGTGGGCGGGGGTCTGGACCGTGAAGATCGTCACCCAAGATAGCGGGAACACCGTGACCATATGGAACAGCGCGAAGCTCGCCAGCGGGGCGAAGGCGCCGATCACGATCGTGCGCCAGTCGCCGCGCAGCGTCTCGATCGCGCCCGAGGGCTGCAGCTCGCGGCTCTCGAACGCCTGCGCATAATCCGGGGTCGAGACGATGCGCAGCCGCGCGAACAGCGCGACGACGTTGATCGCGAAGGCGACGAAGAAGGGGAAGCGCCAGCCCCAATCGAGAAAGTCGGCGACCGACAGCGTCGCGCTGAAGAAGGCGAACAAACCGCTCGCGACGATCAGCCCGAGCGGCGCGCCGAGTTGCGGGATCATCGCATACCAGCCGCGGCGATTGTCCGGCGCGTTGAGCGCGAGCAGCGAGGCGAGACCGTCCCAGGCGCCGCCCAACGCCACGCCCTGCCCGAGCCGGAACATCGCCAGCAGTAATGCCGCCCAGACCCCGATCGTGTCGTAGCCGGGCAGGAAGGCGACCGCTGCGGTGGAACCGCCGAGCAGGAAGATCGCGATCGTCAGCTTGGTGCCGCGACCCATCGCCTGGTCGACCCACAGGAAGATCAGCGAGCCGATCGGGCGCGCGATAAACGCCAGCGAGAAGATCGCGAACGAGCACAAGGTGCCGGTCAGCCGGTCGAGATAGGGGAAGATCAGACTAGGGAAGACCAGCACTGAGGCGATCGCATAGACGAAGAAGTCGAAAAATTCGGAGGTCCGCCCGATGATCACGCCGATCGCGATCTCGCCCGGCGCGATCTCGCTGTGCCGCGTGTTGATCGCGCGGGCGTCGCGTTCGGCGGTGCCGGAGTGGGGAGCGATCGAGGCGGTCATGGCTAAGCTTTCTGGCGGGCGACGGGCAGTTCCGCCGCCCATGGCCCCTTTTATACGCTTTGGGGATTGGACAAAATGTCCAATGTTGCGGCGCAGCGCATTGGCCTAGCGGGGCGCCATGTCTAAACCTGCTCGTCTCGTCCGTCTTCTCGCTCCGCTCAGCGCCTTAGCCCTTCTCGGCGGGTGTGGGATGGTCGTCATGCATCCGATGGGCGACGTCGCATTGCAGCAGCGCGACCTGGTGTTGATCGCCACGGCGCTGATGCTGCTGATCGTCATCCCCGTGCTCGCGCTGATCGCGCTGTTCGCCTGGCGCTACCGGTCGAGCAACGAGGACGCGACCTACACGCCCGACTGGGATCATTCGACCCAGCTCGAGTTGATGATCTGGGGCGCGCCGCTGCTGATCATCATCTGCCTGGGCGCGGTGACGTGGACCGGGACGCATCTGCTCGATCCCTATCGCCCGATCGGCCGGATCGCGGCAGGACGGCCGGTGCCGGCCAATGCCAAGCCGCTCGAGGTGCAGGTCGTCGCGCTCGACTGGAAATGGCTGTTCATCTATCCCGAATATGGTTTTGCCACCGTCAACGAGCTGGCCGCACCAGTTGACCGGCCGATCAAATTCCGACTGACCTCGTCGTCGGTGATGAACGCCTTCTACGTGCCGACGCTCGCGGGCATGGTCTATACGATGCCGTCGATGGAGACCAAGCTCCACGCCGTGATCAACACGCCCGGCGTCTACCGCGGCATCTCCGCCAATTACAGCGGCGCCGGCTTCTCCGGCATGCACTTCCAGTTCTACGGGATGAAGGACGCCGATTTCGCCGGCTGGGTCGCGCGCAACCAGGGCGCTGGCGGCGACCTCAGCCGCGCGCGCTATCTCGATCTCGTCAAGCCGACCCAGACGGTGCCGGTGATGCGCTTCGCGCATGTCGCACCCGGCCTGTTCGACGCGGTCGTCGGCCAGTGCGTCGAGCCCGGTACGCCGTGCATGTCCGCGATGATGAAGCAGGACGGCAGCGACACCGCCGGCATGACGCACATGCAGGGGATGGGCACGCCGGCCGGGCCCAAGGCGGTGTCGCCGCTGACCACCAGCCGCGCCGGCGGCGCGCCCCCGGGCAAGCCCGGCGACATCGCCCAACGCTCGCCCTCCGCGCCGTCGCACGCGACGCCGCCGCATCAGTCTGCTCTCTAAATGGCCACCAACATGACCCCCTCTCCGCTCGACGTCAGCCCGATCTTCGGCCGCTTCACGCTCGAATCGCTGCCGCTGCACGAACCGATCGTCGTCGGCACCTTCTGCGTCGTCGCGATGGGCGGCCTCGCGCTGCTCGCGACGCTGACCTATTTCAAGCTGTGGGCCTATCTCTGGAAGGAATGGTTCACCTCGGTCGATCACAAGAAGATCGGCGTGATGTACGTCATCCTCGGCATCGTCATGCTGCTGCGCGGCTTTTCCGACGCGATCATGATGCGCGCCCAGCAGGTGATGGCGTTCCACGGGTCGGAGGGGTATCTCAACCCGCATCATTACGACCAGATCTTCACCGCGCACGGGGTGATCATGATCTTCTTCGTGGCGATGCCGCTGGTCACGGGCCTCATGAACTATGTCGTGCCGCTGCAGATCGGTGCGCGCGACGTGTCCTTCCCCTTCCTCAACAATTTCAGCTTCTGGATGACCGCGGGCGGCGCCATCATCGTGATGATGAGCCTGTTCGTCGGCGAGTTCGCGCAGACCGGCTGGCTCGCCATGCCGCCGCTCTCGGGGATCAGCTACAGCCCCGGGGTCGGGGTCGACTATTATATCTGGTCGCTGCAGATCGCGGGCGTCGGCACCTTGTTGTCGGGCGTCAATCTGATCTGCACGATCGTCAAGATGCGCGCGCCCGGCATGACCATGATGAAGATGCCGATCTTCTGCTGGACGTCGCTGTGCACCAACATCCTGATCGTCGCCGCCTTCCCGGTGCTGACCGCGGTGCTCGCGCTGCTGTCGCTCGATCGCTACGCCGGCACCGCCTTCTTCACGAACACCTTGGGCGGCAACCCGATGATGTACGTGAACCTGATCTGGATCTGGGGCCATCCCGAGGTCTACATCCTCATCCTGCCCGCCTTCGGCGTGTTCAGCGAGGTCGTGTCGACCTTCTCGGGCAAGCGGTTGTTCGGCTACACCTCGATGGTCTACGCGACCGCGGTCATCACGCTGCTCGCCTATGTCGTGTGGCTGCACCATTTCTTCACGATGGGATCGGGGGCGAGCGTCAACTCCTTCTTCGGCATCACCACGATGGTGATCTCGATCCCGACCGGCGCCAAGATCTTCAACTGGCTGTTCACCATGTACCGCGGCCGGGTGCGCTTCGAGCTGCCGATGATGTGGGCGATCGCGTTCATGTTCACCTTCACGATCGGCGGCATGACCGGCGTCCTGCTCGCGGTGCCGCCTGCCGACTTCGTGCTGCACAACTCGCTCTTCCTGGTCGCGCATTTCCACAACGTCATCATCGGCGGCGTGGTGTTCGGGATGTTCGCCGGCATCAACTACTGGTTCCCCAAGGCGTTCGGCTTCAAGCTCGACCCGTTCTGGGGCAAGGTCTCGTTCTGGACGTGGGTGAGCGGCTTCTACTTCGCGTTCATGCCGCTCTATGTGCTCGGCCTGATGGGCGTCACCCGCCGGCTGCGCACCTTCGACGACCCGAGCCTGCAGATCTGGTTCGAGATCGCCGCCTTCGGCGCGTTCCTGATCGCGATCGGCATCGCCGCGCTGCTCATGCAGATCTACGTCAGCATCCGCGACCGCAACACGGCGCGGCTGCGCGACACGACCGGCGATCCCTGGAACGGCCGCACGCTCGAATGGGCGACCTCGTCGCCGCCGCCCGACTATAATTTCGCGTTCACGCCCGTCGTCCATGACGGCGAGGCCTGGGCCGACATGAAGCAGCGCGGCTTCGTTCGGCCGACCGAAGGGTTCAAGCCGATCCACATGCCGCGCAACACCGGGGCGGGCCTGATCATCGCGGGCTTCAGCGTCGGCTTCGGGGTCGGCATGATCTGGTACGTCTGGTGGCTGGCGGCGATCTGCTTCGTCGGCATGCTCGGCGCGGCGATCGGCCACACCTTCAACTACAAGCGCGACTATCACATCCCGGTCGACGAGGTGATCGAGACGGAGGGCCGGCGCACCCGCCAGCTCGCCGCGGGAGCGGTCGCATGAGCGCCGCGACCGTGACCGACACCACCGGCTCGCCTGCCGGCGAGGATCGCGACATCTTCCTGCTGATCGACGAGCACGACCATCCCGAGGGCGCCAGCACGATGCTGGGCTTCTGGATCTACCTGATGAGCGACTGCCTGATCTTCGCGATGCTGTTCGCGACCTACGGCGTGCTCGGCACCAGCTATGCCGGGGGCCCCGGCCCCAAGCAGCTGTTCGAGCTGCCGCTGGTCGCGCTCAACACCTCGATGCTGCTGCTCTCGTCGATCACCTACGGCTTCGCGATGCTGGCGATGACCGACGGCAAGCAGCGCGCGACGCAGGCCTGGCTGGCGGTGACCGGCCTGTTCGGCTTGGCCTTCCTGTGCATCGAGATGTACGAATTCACGGGGCTGATCCGCGAAGGCCATGGACCGTGGTCGAGCGCCTTCCTGTCGTCCTTCTTCACGCTGGTCGGCACGCACGGGCTGCACGTCACCTTCGGGCTGGTCTGGCTGGTGACGCTGATGGTGCAGGTCCAGTGGAAGGGGCTGATCCCGGCCAACCGCCGCCGGCTGATGTGCCTCAGCCTGTTCTGGCACTTCCTCGACGTGATCTGGATCGGGGTCTTCACCTTCGTCTATCTGATGGGAATGCTGCGATGAGCGCGCATATCGACACGCACGGCGCGCACGACGAAGAGTCGCACGGCTCGCGCAAAGGCTATCTGATCGGCTTCGGCCTCGCGGTCGTGCTGACCGTGATCCCCTTCTGGCTGGTGATGACGCTGCCGCTGTCGACCCAGGCGACCGCGCTGCTGATCATGGCGTTCGCCGCGGTGCAGATGGTGGTGCATATGATCTACTTCCTGCATATGAACCGCAGGGCCGAGGGCGGCTGGTCGATCATGGCGCTGCTGTTCACGCTGGTGATCGTGGGCATCGCGCTCAGCGGGTCGCTATGGGTGATGTATCACATGAACAGCAACATGATGCCGACGCAGCAGGTCCAGGACCAGGGGTGACCCGCCCGTCGGCGCGGGTGGCGATCGCGGGGCTGATCGCCGCGCTGCTCATCGCTGCCCTGCTGGCGCTGGGCACCTGGCAGGTCTACCGGCGCGCCTGGAAGCTCGACCTGATCGCCGCGGTCGACGCGCGCGTCCATGCGGCGCCGGTGGCAGCCCCGGGGCCGCCCGAATGGCCGACGGTCGATGCAGCACGCGCGCAGTACCGAAGGGTGACCGTCACCGGTCATTTCCTCGATGTCCCCCCGGCGTTCGTCCAGGCGGCGACCGAGCGCGGTGCGGGCTGGTGGGTCGTGGCACCTCTCGCGACGCCGCGGGGCTTTACCGTGCTGATCAATCGGGGCTTCGTCCCGGGCCGCGTGGCGCAGACGCCTCCGCCGGGCAGCCTGTCGATCACCGGCCTGTTGCGCATCAGCGAGCCCGGCGGCGGCTTCCTGCGGTCCAACGACCCCGGGCATGACCGCTGGTTTTCGCGCGACGTGGGCGCGATCGCAAAGGCGCGTCATCTCCACGACGTCGCACCCTATTTTATCGACGCCGATGCCGCCTCCGGTTCGCCCGGGGGACCCGTCGGCGGGCTGACGGTGATCGCCTTCTACAACAACCACCTTGTCTATGCGATCACATGGTATGGCTTGGCGATGATGGTTGCCGGCGCCTTCGTGATCTTCGTTCGCAAGCATGGCGACGGCGCGGAGGAATGACCGACGTGGCTGCGCCTATCGCCGGTCCGGCGGCCGCCGCGCCCGACGCTGCAGGGTTCAAGAACGTGCTCCTTCTGGTGCAGCTGCGCTGGCTTGCGATCGCCGGCCAGTGTGCGACCATATTGGTCACGCGCTATGCGTTCGGCATCATCCTGCCGATGGCGGCGATGCTGGGCGTGGTGGCCGCGCTCATCCTGCTCAACACGGTCGGCATGCTGTGGCTGCGCGGTGCACGGCCGGTCGACAATGCCAAGCTGCTCGTCGCCCTGCTGCTCGACATCATGTGCCTCGCCGTCCAGCTCTACCTGAGCGGCGGCGCCACCAATCCCTTCGTATCGCTGTTCCTGCTGCAGGTCGTGCTGGGATCGGTGTTGCTCGAACGCTGGTCGATCTGGGTGGTCGTCATCTTCACCAGCGCGGCGTTTGGCCTGCTGACCATCGCCTACCGGCCGATCGCGCTGCCGCGAGGCTATGGCGTCACGCTGTTCCAGCTCCATGTCGGCGGCACGTGGGTCTGCTTCGTGCTGGTGGCGGTGCTGTTGGTGCTGTTCGTGACCCGCATCAACGGCAACCTCCGCGAGCGCGACGCGCATCTGGTCGCCATGCAGCGTCGTGCGGATGAGGAGGACCATATCGTCCGGATCGGGCTGCTCGCATCGGGCGCGGCGCATGAGCTCGGCACGCCGCTGTCGTCGCTGTCCGTCATCCTCGGTGACTGGCGCCGCGCGCCGCACATCGTCGCTGATCCGGAGCTCGTGCAGGAACTGACCGAGATGCAGGCCGAGGTACAGCGCTGCAAGTCGATCGTCACCGGCATCCTGCTCGCCGCCGGCGAGGCCCGCGGCGAAGCGTCCGCGGCCAGCACCGTCCGCGCCTTCTTCGGGCGGGTCGTTGCCGACTGGCGGATCGCGCGCAGCTTTTCCGGCCTCGCATATCGCGACGGCTTCGGGGCCGATGTGCCGATCGCCTCCGACACCGTGCTGCAGCAGGTCGTCTACAACCTGCTCGACAATGCCGCCGATGCATCGCCCGATGCGATCATCGTTGACCTCGCGCGATCGGGCGACCTGCTCACCATTACCGTTGCCGACAGCGGGCCGGGCTTTGCGCCGGCGATGCTCGAGGGCATCGGCACGCCCTATAATTCCACAAAGTCGCGCCGCGGTGCCGGACTCGGCCTGTTCCTTGTCGCCAACGTCATGCGCAAGCTTGGCGGAAACGTCAGCGCGCGCAATCGGCCCGGGGGCGGTGCCGAAGTCGTGCTATGCTTCCCGCTCGAAACGCTGGCGCTGACGGAGCAACTCGATGGCGGCTGAGCCGCTCCTTTTCGTCGTGGAAGACGATTCCGCGTTCGCGCACACGCTCGGACGGTCGTTCGAGCGGCGCGGCTACCGGGTCGCGCTGGCGGCCGACCCGGTTGAGCTCGAAGCCTTGCTGGCGACCCAGACGCCGGACTTCGCGGTCGTCGACCTCAAGCTTGGCAACGCCTCGGG
The DNA here is from genome assembly GCF_937859915.1 of uncultured Sphingomonas sp. Classification (GTDB taxonomy): domain Bacteria; phylum Pseudomonadota; class Alphaproteobacteria; order Sphingomonadales; family Sphingomonadaceae; genus Solisphingomonas. Next base: position 78,884 of record NZ_CALMAW010000033.1, read on the forward strand.
GCTCGCCTGCGTGCAGACGCTGCACGAGCAGGATCCGGACACCGTCATCGTCGTGCTGACCGGCTATGCCAGCATCGCGACCGCGGTGCAGGCGATCAAATTGGGCGCCACCTCCTATCTCGCCAAGCCGGCCGATACCGACGACATCGAAGCCGCCTTCGGGATGGTCGCCGGCGACGTGAATGCCCCCATTTCTGAACGGAAGACGACGATCAAGACGCTGGAATGGGAGCGTATCCACAAGACGCTGGCCGCCAGTGACTTCAACGTCTCGGAAACCGCACGGCGGCTCGGCATGCACCGGCGGACCCTGGCGCGGAAGCTGGAAAAGCGCCCGCTCCGCTGACGCCTGCCGCTACACAGGCCGCCGCGATCCGGTGCGGCAGCGAGCGAGTTCATCCTGCAGCGTCCGGACCAGATCGGCAGCCGGCATCGCGCGGGCAAGCGGGGCGCCCTGGCCGGCCCATTGCGCGCCGAAGCCATGCTCGCCGCATGCCTTGGCGGCGGCATGCAGCGCCTTTCCGGCATCGTAGGCGATGGGATAATCGGGGGGCAGCCGGTCTTCGAAGTGGTCGTGCAGCGCCGTGAAGCGGTTGGGCAATGCGCGGGCCGGGCGGCCGGAAATGCGCCGTGTCAGCGTCGTGTGATACGCGCGGGGGCCGGCCAGCGCGGTCCGATAGGCATCGTCGGCGGCGGATTCCGGGCAGGCGATGAAGGCGGTGCCGAGTTGTGCGGCAGCCGCCCCCAGATCGAGCGCGGCCGCGATGCCGGCGCCATCCATGATCCCGCCCGCCGCAACGATCGGTAGCGTCGATTGGCGCACCAGTAGTCGCGTCAGCGCGATCGTACCGAGCGCGTCGTCGCGCGCATCGGGGTCGAACATGCCGCGATGGCCGCCCGCCTCGATGCCCTGCGCCACGATCGCATCGATCCCCGCGGCCTCGATCGCGTCGGCTTCCGCTAGGCTGGTGGCGGTCGCCATCAGATAGATGCCGCGCAGGCGCAGCGCGGCCAGCACGTCAGCCGGCGGCAGTCCGAAGTGGAAGCTGACGACCGGTGGCGCCCGATCGAGCAGCATCGCGAGCATCTCGGGATCGTCGGCGAAGCTCGGGTAGATGCTCCTCAATGTCTTTGGCGGCACCGCGCCGAACTCGGCGAATAGCGGCGCAAGCCATTCAAGCCATGCTGCTTCCCGAACCGGGTCCGCCCGCGGACGATCATGTACGAAGAGGTTGACGTTGAACGGGCGGTCGGTGCGGGCACGCAAAGTTTCGATCATCGTGCGCGCGCCGCTCGCATCGGTGGCGCCGACTCCGATCGACCCCAATCCTCCCGCTTCGCAAACCGCTGCCGCCAGTTCGGGGGTCGACACGCCCGCCATCGGCGCCTGGATCAACGGCACGGCGAGCGTGAACCGATCGGTGAAGGACATGTCGCGGCCCAGATAATGGACGATGGTGGGCTTATGCGCGCTGCGACGCATGATGGAAACCAAAGCGGCAAGGCGAAGGCGGATAGCCGTGTCGGCTATCGCGACGGATCGGCACGACGTCGTCGCGTGGCGGATTTTCCGCCTATACGGCAGATGTAACTCTGTAAATTAAGCTGTAAAAATAGACACGTATAACGATTATCCGAAATGCTGCGTTCGCTTAGAAAGGCTAAGGCTTCGCTCAAAAACCATGATACATCCTCACGAATGGTTGAAAAGATACGGCCCGTTGCAGAGGCAAGGTTTGAAAACGACGAGGCCGTCGCAGCCGGATCCCGGGGTGGATCGGTCGTTTTTCTGTTTCTTGGCGAGCTTTTCCTGATTCCGCATCTTCTCCCGATAGCCTTGGCCTTGGCTCGGCGCGTCGCGCCCCCGCGCATCACGCTTCTTGTCATCACCAGCATTCACGAGGAGATCGTCAGCGACGCCCTGGCCTATCTTGGCATCAAAAATGTCGAGATCCGCCGGGCGCGCGGCTTTCGCGCGATGCCGTCGGGATGCCGCGAGACGCCCGATCTTCCCCACAAAATCTGGCTGTTGGCGCTGAACCTCCTCAAAATATTGCGCTACGACGTTGCCGTCGTGGCCGAACGGACGAGCTTGTGGGTGCCGCGCCTGTTCTCGTCCGGAACCGCGTTCGTTTACAACGAACATGGCGCGGGTCCCCATGCGAACTTCGCTGCCAAGCGCAACCGCTACGCAACCCGGATCCTGATGCCGGGGATCGGGATGGCGGCGCGCGTTCACGAGGCGGGGCACCGCGATGCGCCGATCGAAATCGTTGGGTATATCAAGCGAGACTATATGCGTGAGCTCGCAGCGTGCGCCGCGCCATTGCCGTTCGACGAAGCTCGGCCCACCGTCGTCTATGTCCCGCACTGGCTCGCGCATAAATCGAGCTGGTGGGAGATGGGCGAACAGATCCTGTCTTATTTTGCCCGATCGACATCCTACAACCTCGTGCTGGCGCCTCATATTCGCCTCATCGAGAAGGATCCCGATTTCGACCGCAAGGTGCGGCCCTATCTCGATTGCGCGAACATCCACGTCGATTCGACGTCGTTCAAGCTTGTGGACCAGTCCTACACCAATGCGGCCGATATCTATCTTGGCGATGGATCAAGCCAGGCGGTGGAATATGCCGAACACCCACGTCCCATCGTCTTTCTCAACCCCCACGGAATCGACTGGCGGAGCGACCTGCGCTTTGGGCATTGGGTGATGGGCGATGTCGTCGACCATATCGACCATCTCGATGCGACCCTAGGCAGGGCGCTCGCCCGCTTCCCAAGCTTCTCCGCTATTCAAACGGGATATGTGGCGCATATGATGGGAAGCGACGATCGCAAGTCGAGCAAACGGGCCGCGGATGTAGTCCACGCTGTGTTGGGCGGAAGGGTGGTGCATGGGGTGCGGCGCCCACTGTGAGGACCCGGCGCCGTGCTACTCCGTGAAAAAGCTTGTCGCCGCCTGCGACGTCACCGGACCGACATCTTGGCCGTCTAGGCTGCTCGCATGACGACAGACATGACCGAATTCGACCGGATCCGCGACGAGCTGGTGGACAGTTTCGACGAGGAACTGGAGATGGATCTCGACGAGAGCCGCCTCGATGCGATCGCGGATGATCACCCCGCGCATGACGGGGCCGCCAACTTTGATCGCCGGTCCTATTTTCGGGAGCTGTTCAAGCTCCAGCACGAGCTCGTCCGCCTGCAGGACTGGGTCCAGCAGAAGGGGCTCAAGGTCGTCGTCCTGTTCGAGGGACGCGATTCAGCGGGCAAGGGCGGGGCGATCAAGCGGATCACCCAGCGTCTCAATCCGCGCGTCTGCCGTGTCGCCGCGCTGCCCGCGCCCAATGAGCGCGAGCGCACCCAATGGTATTTCCAGCGCTATGCCGCGCATCTCCCGGCTGCCGGCGAGATCGTGCTGTTCGACCGCAGCTGGTACAATCGGGCGGGCGTCGAGCGCGTCATGGGCTTCTGCTCCGCAGACGAGGCGGAGGAATTTTACCGCTCGGTGCCCGAGTTCGAGCGCATGCTGATCCGATCCGGCATCATCCTGGTGAAATATTGGTTCTCGATCACCGATGACGAGCAGCAGTTCCGCTTCGCGATGCGGATCCGCGATCCTCTCAAACAGTGGAAGCTCTCGCCGATGGACGTTGAATCCCGGCGGCGCTGGGAAGATTATACCCGCGCCAAGGAGGTCATGCTCGAGCGTACGCATATCCCCGAGGCGCCGTGGTGGGTCGTCGAGGCCGTCGACAAGCGCCGCGCGCGGCTCAACTGCATCAGCCATCTGCTCGCGCAAATTCCGTATGGCGACGTCGAGCATCCGCCGGTGGTGCTCCCGCCGCGGACCCGGCATGACGATTATGAGCGTCATCCCGTCCCCGCGGAGATGTATGTGCCCGCGGTCTACTGACTGCGGCCAAGATCCCTCGGCCTAGAGAGCTGATTAAATCGGGCGCCAGGCGCGGCGTCGAAGCGCACTTGGCCTATCCGCGCTGCGGGGACAGGCGATGCGGCGCCTAGGCGCGCGGACGCAGGCGCGCATCTCTGTCCGGAGACGGAATGGCGGCGGGGATGCGATCAGCGGCAGCCCCGGCGCGCGCGACGAGAGGCATCCGAGTCCATGAAATCGCTCGCTTACGACAGGAACGGCGAGCCGTGGGATGAGCTGCGGCTCGTCGAGCGTCCGCAGCCGCGGATGGACGGCGGGATGGTGCTCGTCAGGCTGGAGGCGACGCCGGTTCACATCGCGGATCTGAAGGCGATCCGCGGAGAACTGCCGTTCGTGCCGCCGGGCCCCGGGGTGCCGGGGTTCGAAGGCGTCGGCCGGATCATCGATTGCGCGCACGACGTGACCGGCTGGGCGCCGGGCGACCGTGTCATCCTGCCGATGGCCTATGGCGCGTGGAGCGAGGTGCTGGCCATCCGATCCGGCGATCTCTGGCGCGCGCCGGAGGGGCTGCGCCCGGAACAGCTCGCGCTGGTGCGGATCAACCTGTCGACCGCCTACCTGCTGCTACATGCCTACGCCCGGCTCGAACGGGGTGACTGGATCGTTCAGAACGCCGCCAATTCGAACGTCGCCCACTATGTCGCACAGCTTGCCGCCAGCGCCGGGATCAATGTCATCGACGTCGTTCGGCGGCCCGAACTGGTCGCGCCGCTCGAAGGGGCAGGGCGCAGGCTTGTCCTCGTCGACGGCGCCGATATTGCCGCGAGGATCGTGCGGATCGCCGGGAGTCGACCATGCCTCGCGCTCGACGCGATCGGCGGGACCGCGACGACAAGGCTCGGTGCCTGCGTCGCCGACGATGGCTGTGTGCTGGCCTATGGTTTCCTCGCGGAACAGCCTTATGCGCTTGCCTATGCGGACGTCATGTTCCGGAACGTGCGGCTGCAGGGCATGATGACGGACCGCGCGATGGACCGGATCGGGGCAGGCGGCCGCGCCACGATGGTGGCCGTGCTGCAATCGGTGATGGCGTCCGGCGTGCTGGATGCCGAGATAGCGGGGATCTATGCGTTTGAGGAGATACAGGCGGCACTGCGGCACGCCGCCGGGATCGACGGGAGGCGTGCGGGCAAGGTGATCCCCGTGCCCGACAAGGCCTGATACGGCGGGACGACGGGACGTCGTACCTGAGGCGCCGCCCGTCGCGATGCCGCATCCGAATTGATGCCGGTCAACCGCAGCGTGTCACGCAACAGCCAGAGCAGCGGCGTGTCGGATCGACGTCGACAGCCGCGGACCGCCCATCCACCACGAGTGTGTAGCGCATCTCAAGCGCCGGACGATGCCGGCGGGCGCGGATAGCGGCCAAGCGCCAGCAAGGACAGACCACCGGCGAGCAGCGCGACGGCCGCGAGATAGAGGGCGGTGGCATAGCTGCCCGTCGTGTCGAAGGAGCGGGCGAAGGAGACGGCGCCCGCGCCCGCCGCCAGCGAAAAGCTCGCCCATTGCCATGCATAGATTTGGCCGTAATGGCGCAGTCCGAAATAGCGCGCGCACAGGAACGAGATCAGATCGAACTCGGCTCCTCCGGCCAGTCCGATCAGCCCGGCGGCGATCGCGGGCGCCTTGTGCTGCGCCAGCAGCAGGCAGGCGATGGCCGGAAGCGACAACAAGACGGCGCCGACTGCCGGCGCCCAGATCCGATCGAGCAGATATCCGGCGACGAGACGGCCCAGGATGACGTTGAGTCCAAGCAGGCTCGCATACAGTGCGGCGTGCGCGATGCCCTGATCGATCAACAGCGGCACGAGATTGGGTATCGCGCCCCCGATCCCGAAGGAGATCGCGGCGAAGGCCAGGATCAGCAGCCAGAACCGATAGCCGCGCAGCGCGGTACCGAAGGACAGGCCGTCGACCGATTGCCCGGAGGTCCGCACCTGTCCGTCATATCCGCGTTTGCCGTGGAAGAGGAACCAGACCGTGGGCATGCCGATCAGCACGATCGCCGCGGCGATCGCGAGATAGGCGATCCGCCACCCCTGCGACGCGATCAGCATCCCGATCAGCGGCGGCGCCGCGAACGCCGTGACGCCGGTGCCGGCGAGCGCGATGCCGAGCGCCGTGCCCCGCGCCTGCACGAACCATTCGGCGATCCCGCGCGACCATGTCAGCGGGGTCGTGCCGATGCCCAGCACCGCGAGCAGAAACCAGCTGGCATGCCAAAGCGTCGGGCTGCCGTTCTGCGCAGCCAGCAGGCAGAAGCCGGCGGCAAGGCCCAGCTGGCTTGTCAGTGCCACGCGGCGGACACCGATCCGATCGATCAGCCATCCCGCCAGCCCGGCCACGCACACGGTGCCCAGCATGCTGAAAATGATGCCGGACTGAACGAGCGCGCGCGGCCAATGGAAGGCCTGCGACAGCGGCTGCGCAAAGACACCGAGCGTATAGAAGGGCAGCGCGCTCAGGCCCAGGCCGACGCCGACCAGCGCCGCGACGATGATCCGCCCGCCACCAGCACGACATTCCGCCAGAAATCCGTCTGCTCCGGTCATCGTCTCGATCCTTCGTAGGACAGCGGATGGCGGCCTGGCGGCGCGACCGGTCGCGGCGCGCATCGGCCCATCATGCGGTGGCGAGAAAGGTCAGGATCGCGGCCGCGACATCGGCCGGCGGCGCCATCGCCTCGCCGGTGTCGCGGATCAGGACAAGGTCGCCGTCGGGAAGCAGCGCTGCGGCGCGGCGCGATGCTTCGGCCAGTGTGTCCGCGGCGGCCGACACGCACAATGTCGGCTGTCGCACTGCCGGTAGCCGCGCCGCCATCGGGTAGCCGAACACCGCGCGATAGCCGAGCGGGAAACCGCCAAGGCCCTTGAGCACCTCGAGCACCCAGCCATGGAGATCGCGCGGCGACGGCAGGCCCGCCCGTCGCGCCGCCTGCGCGGAATGCTCATACCAAGGCCAGAACAGGATTTGGTCGCGACAGAAATTGTGCGCCAGGATGAGGTGGACGCCGTTGATATCCGGCTCGATGACCGGCGCATAATGCGCCTTCAAGTCTTCGGCTTCGGCTTCGGCATACATCGGCACGCCATCCAGGATCACGCGACGCACCAGATCCGGCACCGTGGCGGCAATCTCGACGGCGAGGCATGCGCCGGTATGCGACCCGTACAGATCGACCTGCCCGTAGCCGAGGCCGCGAACGAGATCGACGACATCGGCGGCATAGTCCGCGATCGTCGGCGCGGATCCGGGGTGAGGATCGCTGTCGCCGGTGCCGGCGAGGTCGGGCGCAACCACCGTCTTGCCGGTGAGCGCCGCGATGATCGGTTCGATTTGCCGCGCCGAGCCGGGAAGATGATGCAGCGCGACGATCGGCACGCCGGCGCCGTCTCTATAGCGATAGTGGATCTGCCGCTCGCCGAGGTCGAAGAAGCGCCGGCGGACGCGTATCACGACAGGCCCAGCAGGCTGCGGGTCCGCGGATCGGGGACCATGCGGAGCAGCCAGTCGGGATAGCGGGTGGGCTGCATCGTCAACGCATCGAGCGTCGCGACTTCGTCGTCGGTCAGGCACATGTCGGCCGATTTCAGATTGTCGTCGAGCTGCTCTTCCCGACTGATTCCGAAGATGATCGAGGTGACGAACGGCTTGGCGAGCAGCCAGCCGATCGCGACATGCCCCGGCGTGCAACCGCGCGCGGCGGCGATCTCGACCATCGCGTCGATCACGTCATAGCCGCGTTCGAGATCGACCGGCGGCTGCGCGAAGGTGGAACGGCGTGCGCCGGCCGGATTGGGATCGGCGCGGGTATATTTGCCGGTCAGAAATCCGCCGGCGAGAGGGCTCCAGACCAGCATCCCGAGCCCGGCCGCTTGCGCGAAGGGAACAAGCTCGGTCTCGATGTCGCGCCCGACGAGCGAATAATAGAGCTGCATCGCCACGATCGGCGAACAGCCATGCTGCTTCTGCAGCCCAAGCAACGTCGCTGCCATCCAGGCCGGCCAGTTCGACACCGCGAGATAACGTATCTTCCCGCTCGCGATCAGTGCCTCGCACGCGCGCATCGTCTCCCCGAGCGGCGTCAAGGGATCGATGCTGTGCAGGTGATAAACGTCGATCCAGTCCGTGCCCAGCCGGCGAAGGCTGGCCTCGACCGCCTCCAGGATATGCCGCCGCGACAGCCCGGCTTCGGTCGGCGCAGTGCCGACGCGCAGACCGCATTTGCTGGTGAGCACGATGTCCGTGCGCTTCTTGCCGAGCGCATGGCCGAGCAGCAGCTCCGACTGGCCGCCGACATAGGCGTCCGACGTATCGAACAGCGTGATGCCCGCGTCGATCGCCCGTGCGACGAGTCGATCGGCCTGCGCCTGGCCAAGATTCTTGCGCAGCCCCGGCAGTGTCTCGCCGACCCCAAGCGAGCCGGCGCCGAACGCCAAGCGCGATACGATCAGCCCGCTGTGTCCCAGCCTCGCATATTGCATGATCGCATCCCCTGTCGTGTGCGGCACGCGCGCCCCGGCCGGATCATGATCGATGCGATCTGGTTCGCGAGGCATTTTGCCGAACTCGACCGCTGGTCGGATAGTTCTGATTTCGAACGACAATGGCGGTCCGAACCCAGCTTCTGCCACGCAAGGGCGATGGGCGAACAGCGAATGCCGGGGACGATCCTCTGCTCGTCGCGCCGATGAACGGTCCGTCCTACAAGATGCGGTCTGCCCCCTCCTGTCGCCGCTTGGCGTACCGTGCCGTCATGGCCGCGGGCGGCACCATGGTGCCCGGCTCACGGCCCGGCGATCATGGCCTCGCCTACGGATTGCGGAACTGGGTTCGGCACGATCGGCCGCGCTTTTGCCCGCCTCTCGGTCAATCTTGGGAATCAGGCTTCGTCGGTCCGAACCGGCCTGCATCCTCGAACCGATCGTCGCGCAACGGTGGCGGTGATCGACCAGGGGGCATTCATGGCGCAATCCGAGCTTATTCACCTCGTCGCTGATCTGTCGCTGATCCATACCCTGGGCAAATGGCGCTATCCGGGATCTTGGAACAGCTATGCGCCCTACGGATCCCCGGATCTCTACCTCGACCTTGCGCGCCTGCTCGAACATGGCCGCTTCGACGGCGCCTTCTTCGCGGATGTCGCCGGTACGCCGCTGTTCAACGGCGCGCCCGACGACACGGTGGAATGGGGTGTCGCCTGGCCGCGCCACGATCCCCTGCCGATGGCGATCGCGATGGCGGGCGTGACCAAGCATCTCGGCTTCGTCACCACCATGTCGATGACCTATCATCATCCGTTCAATGTCGCGCGGCTCTTCGCCAGCGTCGATCACGTCACCCGCGGCCGCATCGCCTATAATGCCGTCGTCTCCGGCTTTCCGCAGGAAGCCCAGAATTTCGGCTACGACACCACGCCGGATCATGAATGGCGCTACCGCCGCGCCGAGGAATTTCTCGAGGTGCTCGACAAGCTGTACGGTTCGGTCGATCCCGATGCCATGCTGTGGGATCGCGAGACCGGGCGCGTCGCGGATCCCACCAAGGTGCGCCGGATCGACCACGTGGGCGAGCATTTCAAGGTGATGGGGCCGCTGCCCTGCGCGCCCTCACCGCAGGGGCGTCCCGTCCAGATCCAGGCCGGCGCCTCGGCCTCGGGCATGAAGCTCGCCGGGCGCTATGCCGATCTGCAATTCGCCATCCCCTACGACATTCCCAAGATGGCCGCGCATCGCCAGAAGCTCGACGACGCGGCGATTGCGGCCGGCCGCACCCCGCGCGACGTCGGCGTGCTCTGGTCCGCGCGCTTCGATGTCGTATCCGGTCCGGAAGAGGCGCGACACAATCGCGCGATGCTGCTGCAATCCATCCCCGAACAGATGGGTATGGTGTTCCTGAGCCAATGGTGGGGCGTCGACGGCTATCGTCTCGATCCGCAGCGGACCGTCCACGACACCGTCGCCGAGATCAAGGAGCTCGGGGTCGGCCCCAATTGGAGCTACATCGACGATGCCGTCCGCAATTCGGACGATAAGACGACGATCGCGGAATATTCTCAGCAATGGCTGACGTCCGACGATGGCTGGACGGGCACACCGACGGAGATCGTCGACAAGATGGAAGAAGCCCATTTCGGCTCGGGCGCCAATGGCGGCTTCATGGTCGTCCCGAAAACCGGCGTGCCGGGCGGCTTCGCGCGCTTCGTCCATGAGGTCGTCCCGGTCCTCCAGTATCGGGGGCTGATGCGCAAAGAATATGCCGGCCCCACGATGCGCGAAAACCTCCTGGTCTGACGGACACATGCCGATCAACGCCGCCGCGATCACCCCCGAGCAGACCGCGCCTATCCCCGCCGCGATGAGCCGTCGCGACGTGAATTTCGCGATGGCGGGGCTGACGCTCTCGCTGTTCGTCGCTGGTCTGTCGAACCTCGTCGTGCTCACCGCGATGCCACGCATCGTGGCCGAGCTTCATGGCGGGCAGGCCTCCTACACGTGGATCGTCACCTCTTCGATGCTGGCGATCACGGTCTGCACCCCGTTTTGGGGCCGCATGTCGGACATGCTGGATAAAAAGCGGCTGCTGCAGCTGTGCGTGGCGGGCTATGTCGTCTCGTCGATGATCGCAGGCTTCGCCGGTGCGACATGGGTGATCATCGTCTGTCGTATCGGGATCGGCGTCTGCGCGGCGGGCATCATCGTGTTCATGCAGGCGATCGCCGCGCAGATCACCACCCCGCGACACCGCGCGCGCTGGATCGGCTACCGGAGCGCGGCGATGTCCGTCGCGACCGTCGGCGCACCGACGCTGGGCGGGGTGCTTGCGCAGCATCTCGGCTGGCGGGCCTGCTTCTTCGTCGGCGTGCCGCCCGCGATCGTCGCGATCCTGATGACCCAGTTCACGCTCCGTCTGCCGCCGCCCGTCGCGCAGGGCAGTCGACGGATCGATTGGCCGGGCGCGCTGCTCGTGTCCGGCGGGCTTGTCACGCTGATGCTGTGGGTATCGCTCGTCGGGCCGGATCGGGGCTGGGGGTCGCTGCCAGCGGGTCTGACGCTTGCGGCGGCATTGGTGGCGCTCACGGCCGGTATCCTGGTCGAACTGCGACACCCCGCCGCGATGCTGCCGCTCGAGCTGCTGCGCGACCGACCGGTGCTGCTGTGCACGATCGCGGCGGCCGGCACGGGCTTCGCCTATTTCGGGTCGGCCGTCTTCCTCGCGATCTACCTCCAGATCGGGCGGGGATACAGCCCGCAGACCGCCGGTCTCATGGCGCTTCCCGAAGCGGTCGCCACGGTTGGCGCGGCGCTGCTCGCCGCTCGGTTCATCTCGGGCCGCGGCCGCTACAAGGCGGTCCTGATCGTCGGCGGCGCGATGATCTGTGCAGGCTTCGGTTTGCTCGTCTCGATCGGGACCGGCACGTCGCTGCTGTTCATCGGGCTGTGCGTCGCGCTGATCGGCGGGGGGCTCGGCGTGGTCGCGGAAAATCTGGTGCTGATCGTGCAGACGGTCGTGAGCCGGAGCAAGGCGGGATCTGCCGGCGCGCTGGTCGCCTTCTGCCGCGTGACCGGCGGTGTCACCTGCGTCGCGGCGCTGGGCACGATATTGTCCGCGCATGTCGCGTACCGACTGCGCGGTAGCGGCCTCGCCTTCGATCCGCACGCCGTGCCGAAGCTCGCGGCGCTGCCCTTTGCGGAGCGTGTCCTAGTCGAATCGGCGTATGCGGACGGCATCGCACGCGTCTATCTCGCCTGCTTCCTCGTGGCGCTGATCTTGCTCGTCAGCCTGTGCCTTTTGCCCGCGCGCAGCATCGACGAGGAAATCGACTGAACGGGCGCTTGCTTATCCGACTGCCGGACAGTTCCGGCGAACGGCATAGCCGCACGCGACAAATGTCGCAGCTTCGCACTCGCAGCAAATACGCGCACCGGCCTTCCAGGAGCGCGGTACCATGAAGGACATCCGCCGCATGCCGGAACGAGATACGCGCGTCCTGTCCTTCTCCACGCTGGCCCGGTACGGCATCGGCCAGACCGGGGCGCAGGTTTTTCGTGACACGCCGGCGGCGCTGCTGCCGATCTTCATGACCACGCTGCTGGGCGTCGAGCCGTGGATGGCGGGTATCGCCGTGATCATACCGAAGCTGTGGCTGATCATCTTCGATCCCCTGGTGGGAATATGGTCCGATCGGGTCAAGGAGCGTGTCGGGCGCGGTCCGTTCCTGATCATCGGCGCGCTGCTGACCAACATCGGCTTCATCTGCCTGTTCTCGCTGTCGGGCTTCACGAATCCGGTGGCCGCCGCCGCTGCGGTAAGCGCGATCTTCCTGCTCGCCTCGTGCGGCTTCAGCGCCTTTTCGGTGCCCTATCTGGCGATCGCGTCGGAACTGTCGAGCGACGCGCAGCAGCGCTCCAGGATCATCGCATCGCGGGTGACGTTCGCGATCCTTGGGGTGATTATCGGCGTCGGGCTCGCGCAGCCGATGATCGCGCTGTTCGGCGGCGGTTCGCATGGCTGGCGCATGATGGCCGCGATCTTCTCGGTCGTCTGCCTCGTGACAATGCTCGTGACGGCGCTGACCGTGCCCCGCCTGATCGACCGGACGCCGACCCCGGCGCAGCAGGGCGGGCTGTTCAGCCAGCTGTTCGAGGCGTTCCAGCACCGCGACTTCCGGTGGCTGACGATCACCTATCTGCTGCAATGCGTCGGCCAGGCATCGGGCTATACCGTCATCGGGTTCGTATTCTTCTACAATGTCGGCAATGTGAACCTCATCCTCCCGTTCGTTCTGATCATGTCGGTCGGCAGCGTGATCAGCCAGCCGATCTGGCTCGCGCTGGCGCGGCGTTTCGGCAACCCCGCCTGCTTCACCGCTTCCAATATCGGCTGGATCCTGCTGACCATTTCCGCCTTCACGATCAGCCCCGGCACCGACGTCCTGACGACCCTGCCTCTGCTCGGGCCGCTTTCCACGCAGCAGGTGATTCTGCTCGCGCGCGGCTTGCCGCTCGCTTTCTTCAACTCGGGATTCCTGCTGTTCGTGCTGTCGATGTTGACCGATACGATCGACCGGATCCGGCGGCGCAGCGGTCAGGTCAACGAGGGCGTGTTCTCCGGCATCTTTTCGGCAACCGAAAAGCTGTCGTTCGCGATCGCACCGCTGATCGGCGGCGTGGTGATGAGCTTGTGCGGGTTCGTCGCCTCCACCGGCGGCGCACAGGCGCAGAGCCAGGAGGCGATGACGGGCATCCTCATGCTGTACTCGCTGATCCCGGCGGGAATCCTCACGCTCAGCGCGCTCGCCTTCACCGGCTATCTCGCCGCGGTCCGCCGCGAAACGATGGCGGGCGCCGCCGTGGCGAGTCTGCCGGCATGACGGGCGCCCGCCCCGGGCGCGATTCCGAGGCAATGCGGCCGGTCCGCAACCGCTATGTCGATGTGCAGGCGGGCCAGGTGCACCTCCGCGAGATCGCGGGTGCCGGCGCGCCCATTCTGTTGCTGCACCAGACGGCGTCGTCGTCGGCCTGCTACCTGCCGTTGATGCGGGCATTGACGCTGCCCAATCGCCTGATTGCGATCGATACGCCGGGCTTCGGCGGCTCCTTCGATCCCGCTGGCGCACCGTCGATCGAAGATTATGCCGCGGTGATGCTCGACGTGCTGGACCAGCTCCAGGCGGGCCCGGTCCACGTCTTCGGCCACCATACCGGGGCCACGCTCGCGCTGGCGCTCGCCGCACAGGCGCCGGAGCGCGTGCGGTCCGTGATGCTGGCCGGCCCCGTCTTGATGACCGCTGCAGAGCGCGCCGCATTCGCCGCGCATTACAACCAGCCGATCGCGCCGCGCCGCGACGGGAAGCATCTGCAGACGAACTGGGATTATGCCGCCCGCTTCAATCCGGATTGCAGCGTGGAACTGCTCCATGACGAGGTCGTGGCGATGCTGCGCGCCTGGCGCGGTCGCCCGCAGGCGTACAGCGCCGTCGCCCGATACGACGAAGCGGCGACCGCCCGTGGCGTGACCCACCCGGTGCTGCTGCTCACCTCTCCCGACGATTTCTTCCATGTGCATTTCGATCGCGCCACGGCCTTGTTCCCGAATGCGCATGTTGCCGTCACCGCGGGGGGCAATTTCCAGCCGACCGCCGATCCGGCCGGCGTTGCCAGGGCCGTCGAGCACTTCGTGGCGGACCTGCCCGGCTAAAGCGGCACCGTCGATGGATCATAGTCGAAGAGCGAGCGATCGAAAAAGGGCGCCGTGCCCACCGTGCGCTCCACCCCGATCCGCGCGAACGCGTCGCCCTGATCGGCAGACATGCGCTGGATCAGCGCGGCCCGCGGCGCTCGGCCCGTCTCGTACCGGCGGAAGGCATCCGCGCGGGGATAGGCGGACAGCGATCGCGCCAATATCACCGCGTCCTCGATCGCCAGTCCGGCGCCCAGCCCCAGGAAGGGGAGCACGGGATGCACGGCGTCACCGAGCAACGCGACGCGGCCGCGCGTCCATCCTCTCGCTGGGGCGCGATCGAACAGCGCCCATGTGAACAGCGCGCCCTCCGCTGCCGCGGCGACGATCGCGCGTGCGTCGGGATGCGCGGTGGCGAAGTGGGCGGCGAGTTCCGCCGGGTCGCCGGGGATGCTCCACCCCTCTTCGCCCCAGCCCTCGGAGCGCACGATCGCGACGCAATTGACCAATCGCCCCTTGCCGATCGTGTAGCAGGTGAGGGTGGCGTCGGCGCCGCACGTGATCGTCACCGCTCGTCCCCGCAGCAACGGTACGGCGATCTCGGCGGGCAACATGAACCGCCAGGCGACATAGCCGGTGAAGCGCGGTGTCTCGTCGCCGATGACATAGCGGCGGACCCGCGACTTTATGCCATCGGCGCCCAGCAACAGATCGCTCTCGATCCGGCTGCCGTCGGCGAGGATCGCGGCGACGGCGCGGTCGCCCTCGTCCACGTCGACGACGCGGGCGCCGAACCGCATCTGACAGCTGCCGTCCCGCGGCAGCGCATCGACCAGCAATGCATGGAGATCGGAGCGCAGGAGCCGGCGGGTCTGGCCGAGATGCCTATGATCGATATCGGGGGGCGCCATCGCGGCGCCGCTCGCCCAGTCGAGGATCACCGGCGGAAAGGACATCTCCGCCTTCTGTTCGAACGCCGCCTCGAGCCCGAGAAATCGAAGCCCGGCCCGCGCGCTGGGCGCGATCGTGAGGCCGGCTCCACTGGCCGCAAAGGCTGGCGCCTGTTCGCACAGCGTCACCGTCCAGCCGTCGCGGAGCATGGCCAAAGCGACCGATATCCCGGCGATCCCCCCGCCAACGATCGTGACACGACCCATTCCACCGTCTCCCGCCTTCGCCATCGGCGAAGACTGTTCCCGTATCCCGTCCCGCGGCCATCGTCGGCACGCCGGTGGCCGACAGGCGGAGAGTGCGGCGGCGGCCTTTTACGCGCGGTATGCAGGGCGCGAAGCTGCGCGGAAGAGCGAACGGAGGAGGTCGGGTTGAGCGGCATCGAGGAAGTCATCCTGAGCGTGTTCGACGTTGACCGCGCCTGCGCGCCGCTGGTCGCGCTCGGAGGCTATCGCCGCGTCGATCTGCCCGACGCATCGGCAAGCCAGGCTGCGGCATGGCAGGTGCCGGCGGGCTGCGCGCGGATCGAACAGGTCCTGCTCGTGCCGCCCGGCGGCACGCGCGGCGCCTTGCGCGTCGTCTGCTTCCATGGGCTGGAACGCACGCTGATCCGGCCCAGCCAACGGACATGGGACACCGGCGGCATCTTCGATCTCGATATCTTTTCCAGGGATGTGCGATCGACCTACCGGCGGCTGCAGCAGGAGTATGGCTGGACCGCGTTCGGCGAGCCCGTCGACTATGTGATGGGCGAATTCGACGTGACGCAGGTCGTCGCGATCGGCCCGGACGGGCTCGTGCTCGCCATCATCGAGCCGCACACGCCGCCGTCCTTCGCGCTGCCGCCGTTCGAGGCGATGTCCCGTATCTTCAACTCGACGCAGATGGTGCGGAGCATCGACGCCGCCCTGGCTTTCTACTGCGGAACGCTCGGCTGGAAGGCCATGGTCGACATGACGATCGACGATGCCGTGGAGCCGGGCGCCGACGTCTTGGGCGTACCGATGCCGGCTGCGCGAACCTGCGCACGGCGTGTCGCCATCGTGCATCCCGAAGGTGTGAACGACGGCTCGATCGAACTCATCGAGATCGCCGGGTTCGAAGGACGGGATTATGCGGACCGTGCCGTCGCGCCGAATGTCGGCCTGTTGACGCTCCGGCTGTCGGTCTCGGCGATCCGCGCCTATGCGCAGGAGATTGCCGATCGCGGGGCGATATTCCATTCCCCCCTCGGCCTGGTCGAAACCGCGCCCTACGGCCCTGTCCTGTCCTTTTCGGTACGCGCGCCCGACGGTGCGATCCTGGATTTTCACGAACCGGCGTCGCGCGATGCCGAGATGAAGAGGGGCGGCGTCCTATCGACCGACGTTCCGCCTGTCGGATAGTCGCGACCTTTAGTGACGATAGGAATGATCGCCTATCGGATAGAAAACACATATTC
The DNA here is from genome assembly GCF_937859915.1 of uncultured Sphingomonas sp. Lineage (GTDB taxonomy): Bacteria > Pseudomonadota > Alphaproteobacteria > Sphingomonadales > Sphingomonadaceae > Solisphingomonas. The sequence continues at coordinate 95,416 of NZ_CALMAW010000033.1, forward strand.
GCAACGCGAAGACCTGCAAGCAACGCACGGGCATTCCGCAAATAACCGAAGAGCGAATAGCCGCCGCCTACCGATTGCGCCCGTCTATTGCTGCATCGCACCCTAACCGTCCAGGCAAAAGCCGGTAAGGGGGATCATGATGAGCAGGTCAAGGCTTCTATTTCTCGTCTCCACCGTGTCACTCTCCTGCTTATCGATGACACCCGTTCAGGCACAGGATGCGGCTCCCGCACCGGCGGGGCAGACATCGCCCACGGCGAACGGCGACATCGTCGTGACAGCTCAGCGCCGCGAACAGAATCTGGAAAAAACGCCGGTCGCCATAAGTGCCTTCACCGGCGCGATGATGCAGGAGCGGGCGATGGTGCGCGTCGAGAACATCGCCGCCAGCACGCCGGGTCTTCTCATTACCCCGGTCAGCGCGTCCCCCAACGCCATCACGATCAGCATGCGCGGCGCGCTCGAGCAGAATGGCGGCACGATCACGTCCGAGTCCCCGGTCGCGCTCTATATCGACGACGTCTACCAATCCCGCCTCAGCGCGGCGAATTACGATCTTGCCGATATTGTCCGGGTCGAGGTGCTGCGCGGTCCCCAGGGCACGCTTTACGGGCGCAACTCGATGACCGGCGCGATCAAGCTGATCACGCGCCAGCCGGATGGCAAGACCTGGCTGAACACCGACATCAGCTATGGCAGCTATCAGGAGTCGCGGGCCAAGGTGAGCATCGGCTCGTCGATCGCCAGTCACCTCGCGGTCGCCGCCTCGGGATTCTACGACGATCGCAACGAAGGCTGGCAGTATGACGAAGTGCTCGACAAGAAAGTCGGCCGCTATCGCAAATATGGTGGCCAGGTCGCGCTGGGTATCATCGATGTACCCAATCTCGAAGCGGTCATCACCGGCCGCTACGGCGCCAGCCTGACCGACGGCCTTTATTATGTGCCGCTCGATCTGGCGACCGGCAAGTCGGCCTCGAACAGCTTCTACGACACGCGATCGCCCCGCGACGCGATCGGGGACACGCGCCAAAAGAGCCTGTCGGCAAAGATCGGCTACGATCTCGGGGGCGTGACGCTGCGCTCGATTACCGCCTATGAACATTTGAACGACATCTGGGCGCTGGACTTTTCCGGTGGCTATCTAAGCCCCTTCACCAATACGACGATCCCCGGCTTCTTTCGCAGCAGCGCCGGTACCCAGCACCAGTTTACGGAAGAACTCCAGGCGTTGGGCAAGGGGTTCGACAATAAGCTCAACTGGATCGTCGGCGCATTTTATTACAATGAGCATGCCCAGCAGAGCTTTCTGAACGACGATCTCGAAGCGTTCGGTCTCAGCTACCTGCCCTCCACCTTCGCGACCCGCTCCAAGAGCCTCGCCTTTTATGCGCAGGCCGATTACAAGCTGCTCGACAATCTGACCTTCTCGGCGGGCATCCGCCATTCGCACGACAGCAAATATTTCGACGGCACCTCGCCCAATGCGCCGGGCCCCAACGCGCTGCTGCTGCCGAGCGACACGAAGACCAAAGCGAGCGTCTGGACGCCCCGCTTCAATCTTCAATATGATATCAGCAGCGACGCGATGATCTACGGCACGGTCGCCAAAGGCTATCGTGCCGGTGGCTTCAATTCGCTCGTGATCGCCGACCCGGCCAATTTCGGCTCGCCGTACAAGCCCGAAAAGGTCTGGTCGTACGAAGGCGGGATCAAGCTCCAGGGTTTCAACCGCAAGGGCCACATCAACATCGCCGTAACTGCTCACCTGGTTGGCAGAAAAGTGTTGCGAGAGGCGCTCGGATTTGA
>NZ_CALMAW010000034.1 GCF_937859915.1 uncultured Sphingomonas sp.
GCCATAATCCTTCGAGGTGGTGTCGAGGATGATCCGGAACTGCTCCTCCAGCTGCGTGATCGTCTCGCGCTCGTCGGGCTCGATCGTCTCGATCGCGGGCGTGAAGCGGACAGGCTGGGTCATGACGGTTCCTCAAAACTGATGTAGTTTAGCAAACCCCCGCCGATCCAGGCTGTTCCGCTCGGCGTGCGGCGGTCGCGAGATGGTGCAGCACGATTCCGCCGGTGGTCGCGACGTTGAGCGAGTCGAAGCCCGGCGCCATCGCGATCCGCACGCTCTCGGTGCGCGCGAGCAGGGCGGGGGCGAGCCCCGGCCCCTCCGAGCCGAGCAGCACCGCATTGCGCGGCCGCGGGCGATAGGCCGCGAGCGTCGTCGCGCCCGACGGGCTGAGCGCGATCGGGGCGAAGCCGTGGCGGCCGAGCAGTGCGAGCGGGTCCTCGTCGCGCCCGAGCTTGGCGAAGGGCACCAGCAGCGCCGCCCCGACCGAGACGCGGATCGCCTTGCGGTAGAGCGGATCGCAGCAATCGGCGTCGAGCAGGATCGCGCGCGCGCCGAAGGCGGCGGCGTTGCGGAACAGGCCCCCCATATTGTCGTGATTGCCGATCCCCGAGAGCAGCAGCACGTCGCCGTCGCCGTCGATGCCGCCGAGCAGCGTGTCGGCATCGGGCGTGTCTATGCGTCGTCCGATCGCGAGGATGCCGCGGTGGAGCGGGAAGCCGGCAATGCCGTCCATCACCGCCTGCGGGGCGGCATAGACGGGGACGGCGTCGGGCAGCGGCGCGATCAGGTCGGCAAGCGCGTCGAGCCGGTGCGCGGCGATCAGCAGCGACTGCGGGCGGAACGCGGTCGAGGCGATCAGCATCGCCAGCACGACGCGTCCCTCCGCCACGAACAGCCCGTCGCGCCCGACCAGGTCGCGCTCGCGGATGTCGCGATAGGCGTCGATGCGCGGGTCGGCGGGATCGGTGACGACGACAATCTGCGGCATCGCGGCGCTGTGCCCGTCGGCGGCGGGATTGTCGATGCGGATGCGTCACCCCCGATCCGGCATGACCGGGGTTAACCTGCCATCACGTCTCGTCGGTGCGCTGCTTGATCTTGTTGGGCAGATCCTTGCCCTTTGTCCGGCGCGAGGGGAGCTGGACCGGGTTTTTCTTCTTCCAGTCCGCCCAGCGCATCGGCCCCTCGGGCGTGTCGATCATCATGTCGTCCATGCCGGCCATGCTCTTGCTCCTCAGGCGCTGATCAGGCCGCGGATGCGGTCCGCCAAAATGTCCATCGCGAACGGCTTGGTCAACACATGCATGCCGGGATCGAGATGGCCGTGGCTGAGCACCGCATTTTCGGCATAGCCGGTGATGAACAGTACTTTGAGCCCCGGCCGCGCGATCCGCCCGGCGTCCGCCAGCTGCCGGCCGTTCATCCCGGCGGGCAGGCCGACGTCGGTGATCAGCAGGTCGATCCGCGCGTCGGACTGCAGCACGCGCAGCCCGCCGGCACCGTCACCCGCCTCGATCGCGATATAGCCGAGCTCGTGCAGCGCATCGACGACGAGCATCCGCACCGTCGGCTCGTCGTCGACGACGAGCACGGTCTCGCCGTCGCGCGCGGGCGCCAGCGCCCCCTGCGTCTCGGCGGGCTCCTCCGGCGCGCCCTCGCCGAGATGGCGGGGCAGATAGATGCACACCATCGTGCCCTGGTCGAGTTCGGAATAGATCCGCACCTGCCCGCCGGACTGGCGCGCGAAGCCGTAGACCATCGACAGGCCGAGCCCGGTGCCCTGGCCGATCGGCTTGGTCGTGTAGAAGGGATCGAAGGCGCGTTCGATCACCGCCTTGGTCATGCCGGTGCCCGTGTCGCTGACGCACAGCGAGATATATTGGCCGGGCGGCAGGTCGCGCTCGCGGCCCGAGCGGTCGTCGATCCAGCGATTGGCGGTCTCGATCGTCAGCTTGCCGCCCTCGGGCATCGCGTCGCGCGCATTGATGCACAGGTTGAGCAAAGCGTTCTCAAGCTGGTTGGCGTCGATCGAGCTGTGCCACAGCCCCGCGGCGGTGACGATCTCGACCGCGACCGCCGGGCCCATTGAGCGCTGGATCAGCTCCTCCATGCCGATCACCAGCCGGTTGACCTCGGTGACGGTCGGGGTAAGCGTCTGGCGGCGCGAGAAGGCGAGCAGCCGGTGGGTCAGCGAGGCGGCGCGCTTGGTGGCGTTCTGCGCGGCCCCCAGATAGCGTTCGACGTCGGCGCTGCGGCCCTGCGCCAGCCGCATCTGGATCATCTCGAGGCTGCCCGAAATGCCCGCGAGCAGATTGTTGAAATCGTGCGCCAGGCCGCCGGTGAGCTGGCCGACCGCCTCCATCTTCTGCGCCTGGCGCAGCGCCTCCTCGGTGCGGCGCAGCGCCTCCTGCTGCTCGCGCGCGGCGGTGACGTCGCGGACGACGGCGTAGATCAGCGCGCCGCGCGGCACCGCATTCCATTCGAGCCAGCGATAGGCGCCGTCCTTGCGGCGATAGCGGTTGGTGAAGTCGAACACCGACTCGCCCTCGGCGAGGCTGGCCATCGCCGCGATCGTCGGCGCCACGTCGTCGGGGTGGACGAAGTCGGCGAAGGGGGTGGCCTTGAGCTCGGCCTCGCTCCAGCCGAGCACCTCCGCCCAGGACGGGTTGATCTCGAGGAAGCGGCCGTCGAGCGTCGCGACGCAGAGCAGGTCCGGCGTCGCCATCCACAGCGCGTCATGCTCCGCGGTGCGCCGCTCGACCTCCGCGGTGAGGCTAGCATTGAGCCGGCGCAGCTCGTCCTCGGCACGGCGCCGCTCGACCGCGTCGCGCGTGCGGTCGGCGACCTCGCGGATGAAGGCGAGCTCGGTCTCCGACCAGTCGCGCGTCTTCGCATGGTTGAGATAGAGCAGCGCGACGAAGCCGCCTTGTTCGGTGACCGGCATGTTGACGAAGGCGCGCGCCGAGATCGCCTCGAGCGCGGTGGCGCCCTGCGCGGTGCGCAGGTCGAGCCGGGCATCGCTCACCACCGCGGTCTCGCCGCGCTTGAGGTCGTCGATATAGGAGCCATAGTCGCGGAAGTGGAGGACACCGGCGAGGCTCTCGATGCCGGGCGCGTTCCAGTCGCGCTCGACCGTGATCGTCTCGGCGACCGGATCGATCGTGCCATAGCCCGCGCGGCTGACGGCGAGCGTGTTGGCGAGGATCGCGGCGGCGGCATAGGCGAGGTCGCCCGGATCGGTGAGCGCGCGGAAGCGGTCGCTCAGCTCGAGCAGCGCGGCCTGCTGGGCGAACGCATCGAACGGTCGCGAGGTCATCTCGGGGGGCGGGGAAAGCGGTGCCGTCATGTCGGGCATACAGGTCCAAAATCGGAAAGGTCGTGAGCCAACGCCGCTCGGCCGCGTCGGTTCACTGGCGTGATGCGTCGATCGACGATTGCGAACGATTCGCCACAGGAACCGACGCTGGGCCAAGTCGTCCTACCGACGATACCGCGTCCGCAACGATCAGGAGCCCGCCATGACCGATCAGCCCGACAAATCCGCCTTCCTCACCGATGTCGAGACGCTGCGCGCCCGCGCCAAGGCGTCGCTCGAGGACGGGGCGGTCACCGCGATGTACAGGGGCGATGCCGGCAAGACGATCGAGCTGCTGCAGACCGTGGTCGCGACCGAGCTGGTCTGCGTGCTGCGCTACCAGATGCATGCGATCGCCGCCGAGGGGATCACCAGCGAGAGCGTCTCGGCCGAGTTCGAGGAACATGCCAAGAGCGAGCATGCGCACATGCTGCTCGCCGCCAACCGCATCGACCAGCTGGGCGGCATCCCCAACCTCAACCCCGAAGGCCTCGCCAGCCGGTCCGCCACCGAATATGGCGAGGGCGGCAATCTCGTCGAGATGATCAAGCAGAACCTCATCGCCGAGCGGCTCGTGATCGAACATTATCAGGAGCTGATCCGCTATTTCGGGCAGGATGACCCGACCACCCGGATCATGCTCGAACATATTCTTGCGGACGAGGAGGATCATGCCTCGGACATGCACGACCTGCTCGTCGCGCACGAAGGCCAGCCGTTCCTCGCCTGATCGGCTGAACGACCGCCCCGCGACCCTCAGGGGCGCGGGGCACGGCGCTCAGTTGCAGGCCGGGACGTAGCTGCTCAGCGACGGATCCCAGACCGGCGGGCAACCATAGCCGTTGCCGCCGTCGCCGTTGGTGCCGTAGCCGCCGCCGTTGTACACCTGGCCCTGCGCGGCGTAGCCACCATCATAGCCGTAGGCGGGCGCGGCATAGCCCGCGCCGTAATAGCCGTCGTCATAGCCGTAGCCGCCATAGCCCCAATCGTCGAAGCCGAGACCCAGGCCGAAGCCGTAGAAGCCCGGATAGCCGTAGAAGCCGCCATAGCCGCCGCGATAATAGCCGCGCCCGCCGCCGCGATAGCCGCCACCGCCATGATAGCCACCACCGCCATGGTAGCCACCACCACCGCCACCGTGGAAGCCGCCGCCGCCGCCATGACCGCCGCCGCCGCCACGCTGCGCCAGCGCCGGTGTCGCCACGAGCATCGCTGCGCTGCACGCCAGCGCGATCCATCCATTCCGCTTCGTCATCTCATGCTCCTCGCGCCGGTAGGCCGTCCTGTCCGCATCAACGTATATAAGGACGCGCCAGCAGCGATATTAGAGGGTGCATTGCGTCATGCCACGCCGTTCGTCGCAAAGTCGGCGACCCGCAGCGGGGCGATCGGCGCGGGCCGGTCTCGCCTATGCCTGGATCGGCGCGATTGACGCGCTGCGTCGCCTGGCCTCAGATGCGGTAAGGGACGGGGACGGCATGGCGCAGGGATTCACGCAGGACTATGTGCTCGGCTCGCCGGTGCGCAACGTCGTCTCGATCCTGCTGTTCATGACCGTCGTCATCATCGGCGCCACGATCGCCTTCATGGGGGCGGGCTGGAGCTTCGCGGACGCGATCTACATGGTGCTGCTCACCGTCTACACGGTCGGCTATGGCGAGGTCCGCCCGATCGACACGCCCTATCTCCACGCGGTCACGATCGGCACGATGGTGCTCGGCTGTACCGGCATGATATTGCTGACCTCCGCCCTCGTGCAGCTGTTCACCGTGGTGCAGCTGCGCCAATTGCTGAGCCCCAACCGGATGCACGCCAAGATCGACAAGCTCTCCAGCCACGTCATCGTCTGCGGCTATGGCCGGATCGGGATGATGCTCGCCAAGGACCTCGCCACCGGCGGCACGCCGCTGGTCGTGCTCGAGCGCGACGCGCGGCGGATCGACGAGGCCGAGGCGGCGGGCCATCTCGCGCTGTCGGGCGATGCGACCGAGGAGCAGGTGCTGCTGTCCGCCGGGATCGACCGCGCCCGCGCGCTCGCGACGGTGCTGCCCGACGATGCCGCCAATGTCTTCATCACGCTGACCGCGCGCAATCTCGCACCGGCGATCGAGATCATCGCGCGCGGCGAGGCACCCGCCACCGAGAGCAAGCTGCGCCATGCCGGCGCCAACCATGTCGTGCTGCCGACGCATATCGGCGCCGAACGGATCGCGCGGATGCTGCTCTATCCCGAGAGCCGGGCCGCACGCGACGCGGCGGCGGCGCAGGCCGAGCAGGCGCTGGACGGGATCGGTCTCGGGCTCGAGACGCTGGTGGTGGGGCCGCGCAGCGCCGCGGTGAACTGCACGGTGCAGGAGGCGGAACGGCGCGGCGGCGGCGCCTTCCTGATCGCGCGCCTCGTGCGCGACGCGGGGATCGTCGATCGGCCGCTGCCGGGCGAACGGATCCGCACCGGTGACCAGCTGATGATCGTCGCGCGCGATCCCGCGGCGGCCGCGCGCGTGCTGGTGGCGCCGAGCGGTGCGATCCGGATCGGCCGCAACACCTTCTAGCAGGATCCCGCCGTCGATCTCTGCCGCGCGCTGCGCCTCAGGCGGCGGCCTGCCGGAACGCGACGACCTTGCCGTCCGCGCGCAGCGTCGACACGAACTGCTCGGTTGCGACCTGGAGCGTCTCGACCTGCTGGAGCAGCGAGCTCGCCGCGCCGCGGACCTCGCCCGACAGCCGCTCGGCGGCGCCCGCCGCCTCCGACACGCGGGCGGCACGCCTGGTCATGTCGGCCATCCCCGCGGCGGCCTCGGCGGCATGATGTTCGATCGCGTGCGCGGCCGAGCGCTGCTCGTTGATCTCGCCGTGGATCGCATCGGCGGCGTTGGCCATCTCCGCGATCGCCGAGGAGACCTGCGCGAAATTGCCGTTGGCGTCGTTGGCGCGCGCGTTGATCCCGACCACCAGGCTGGTGATCTGCTGGGTCGCGCTGCCCGCCTGGCTGGCGAGCGCCTTGACCTCCTGCGCCACCACCGCGAAGCCGTGGCCGGCATTGCCCGCGCGCGCCGCCTCGATCGTCGCGTTGAGCGCAAGCATGTCGGTGCGCGACGCGATCGTGGCGATCGCGTTGGCGAGGCCGCCGACGTCGCCGGTGCTGCCCGCCAGCGCCTGGACCGCGGCGCCGCCCTGGGTCGAGCGGTCGCGGGCATGTTCGGTGAGATTGGCCTGGCGCGAGACGTTGACCGCGATGCTGGCGATCGAGCGCGACAGGCTGCCGACCCCGCCGGCGACCGATTTCGCGGCCTCGGTCGCCTGGACCGCGGCGGCGGCGACGTTGACCGCCTGCTGCCCGGCGTCCTGCGCGACGACGTTGAGCGAGGTTGCCGAGCCCTCCAGGATGCGCGCCGATGCACCGAGCGCGGTGGCGACGCCGGCGATCGAGCGCTCGAAGTCGCTCGCGACGGCGCGCAGATCCTCGAGGCGGACGCGCGCGGTCTCGGCTTCCGCGCTCTCGCGCCGGGTCCGCTCGGTCGCGGCGATCGCCTCGGCGGCGTGCGCCGCGTCGAGCGAGGCTTCGGCCTGGGTCTGCGCGGCCTCCGCGGCCGACCGCGCGACCGTGGCGTCGTTGGCAAGGCGTTCGCTGTTGGCGCGTGCGTCGCTCTGCGCGGCGATCGTCTGGCGCAGCAGCTGCGTGATGTAGCAGAGGATCGCGCATTGCAGCACCACCGCCAGAGCATGGACGAGGACGCGCGGCACGCCGCCGCCGCCGGCGAACACCCAGCTTGGTGCGGTCAGGCTCAGCACGAGGTGATGGATCGCGATGACGGCCGAGGCGAGGACCAGCGGCTTCCAGTCGCACAGGATCGTCAGGCTGGCGAGCGCGACGAAGAAATACATGTGCATGTCGAGCTGCCAGGCTGCCCCGCGCATCACGAACAGCAGCAGGGCGGGCTCGATCGCGATCATCAGCGCGACCGCGGTTCGCGCGCCGAAATCATAGCGGCCGCGGATCACGCAGAGCGTCGGGACCAGGTTGAGCAGGCAGCCGATCGCGACCGCGGCGAGCCCGTCATGCGTGCCGCGGATGATCGAGAGAAAGGCCAGCGTTGCATTGGCGGCCCAGCCGACGGCGGTCAGCAGGCGGACGCCGCGGCGGCGGAGTTCGTCCAGTTCCCTCATGCCGCTATGCCGGGCGCGCAGCCGCCGAGCGGCGTCGCGACCGTGAGAATGCCGTGCGCCAGCAGGCGGGCGGCAAGATCGGCGCGGCGGCCGTAGACGATCAGCGATCCCGGGATCGGCCCGGTCGCAACCAGCCTCGTCTCGCCGTGAAGCGCCAGCGCCGGCAAGGCGGCGGAGGCGCGGCCGTCGAGCGGGACCAGCATCATCCGGCCTTGCGCGGGGGGCACGACCAACAGCCAGCTCATCACCACCGCGGCGAGCGTCGCCTGCAGTCCGATAGTGCGCGCACCGTGCCGTCCGGCGTCGGTGTCGCGCGCGGTGCCGGAGAGGCGATCAGCCGTGCTCGAGAGTCGCACCAATGTTCCGCCCCGGATGTTGAAAGCCGTCGATGAGCGACTCTGCCTATGCCGGACGTCTTGCTATCTCGTTAAGCAGCTTGCGCACTTGAAACCGAAGGATGTTGCGCGGCGGGCGTCGTGCTCACGCCCTGCGTCCGCCGAAGAAGGTCTTGAGCCGGGCGATGCTGAACAGCGGCGGCTTCCACACGGCTAGTGCATAAGAGGGCGGCCCGTGGCGCTGGATGCGGTCGAGCCGCTCGAGCTCGACGATCATCAGCCGGTCGTGGCGGCGCTCGTCGGCGGATTTGGAGCGATCGAGCAATCCCTCCGACACAAGTCGAATTGCGGCATCCCCCCCGAGTTTGCGAAACAGCGTCGCACCCTCCTCGATCGCACGATCCCGCAACAGCCGGTCGTGCGCGGCCTTCGATCCGATCTTCGCGTGCGGGTTGAACATGACGCCTCCGGTCGAGAGGTTCCGGGGTGGACGGCCGGTCGTCAAGCGCCAAGCGGCGCCATGGCGTCAATTGCGGCACAGCGATGGCCATTCGCGGGCTGGTGGCGCGCGATCACCCCCGAAGGGACCCCGAAGGCTGGCGATCCTGCGCGGCGGCGGCTAGGCTGCGGCGATGAGAATCGTCGACCGCGCCACCTTCCTCGCCATGCCCGCGGGCACGGTATTCGCCAAATATGAGCCGCACTTTTTCGCGCCGCTGTCGATCAAGGCGGCGACCGAAGGGCCGGACTTCTACGTCCAGGACCTCATTCCCGAATTCGTCGGCAATGAGAGCGAGGCCGACTGGACCGAGACGCTGGACGCGATCGAGGACGGCGAGGTCGCGCCGCCGCTCGATTATGAGGTGATCGCGCTCGACGATCTGCGCGACGCCGAGCAGCTGTTCGCGGTGTTCGAGCCGCGCGATGTCGAAGGCCTGATCGGCCGGCTGCAGCAGGCGCTCGCGGACAGCGGCGCCGGCAAGCGACGCTGATGGATCCGGGACGCGTCGGCCGACGTTGTTGGCCCGTCCCTGTCCATTGAGGAGGTTGCGGTGCGCTCGGTCTTTCTCTGGTTCATCGGTGTCCCGATCCCGATCATTCTCTTGCTCGCGATGTGCACGCATCATTTCTGACCCGGACGATCCCGGTGCCTTGGCGCCCGCGCCCGGGGGACGGCTCGAGCGCTGGCGCTATCGTCTCTGGTGGCGGTGGGCGAGATTCCGTCTGGGGTCGGACGTGCTGACCGGCGCGGGCTATCGGCCGCCGCCTGGGCTGTGAATCGCACTGGCGTCCACGTGCCGACCAAGCGCGCCGCGGCGCGCGGCAGGCCCTGCAGTGCGGGTAATCCCTTGCTCACCGCGACGTCGTTATTCTCTCCGCGCGGCAAGGCAACCTATTCGCCCGCCGACCATTTATAGAGCAGGACCCGGGCTACCCCCCTTGCCCGGTTCTCCCTGAACCTTGGCCCCACCGTTGAGTTCGCTCCGGTGGGGTTTTTTTTGCCTCGCATCGTCAGTCGCCGGATCGCCGAGCGGCGACCGCTCGAGAGTCGCGAAATAAGCCCTTGATCCGCCGGACATTTCGCCATGCGCGACGCGTTAACGGGCGCCAGTTTGTGGCAATGGAGAGGTTTGATCATGGCCGTGAAATTTGCAGGCACGATGAATGCGATCAATCGCGGGTTGGAGACGACCAAGGCGAACAAGGGTGCCGACATGATCGAGGATTGGGAAACCGCGCTCGCCGAGGTCGACACGCCCGGCGCCAAAGGAATCCTGCGCGATCTCGGCGCATTGCGGAAGCAGCTTGAAAAGGGCGAGCCCGACGCCGACCGCGTGCATGCGCTGCTGCACCGCCTCGGCGTCGCGACGACCAAGATCGCCGAGAAGGCGGACAAGTCGCAGGACAAGCTTAAGGCGCTCGGCGAGGCGCTGACCGAAGCGGGCGAGGACTCGCCCGACGAGGAGGAAGATGTCGCAGCCGCCGCAAGCCCGAAGCGCGCGCGCAAGAAAGCCTGAACGAGGACGGGCCGGGCTGTCCCGGTCCGTTCGCTCCCCGGCGCGCGGGCTCTGCGGCCGGCAGCCGCAGGACGCACGGCCTACTGTCGCGTGCGACATCCGCGGCGCCTTGCGCCTCTAAATACCATGGAAAATGGCGCGAGTGACGGGACTTGAACCCGCGACCTCCGGCGTGACAGGCCGGCGCTCTAACCAACTGAGCTACACCCGCGTGGGGACCCCATCGCTGGGGTGGAGGGGCCTCTAAGGGAGCCTCCCCACCCTGTCAAGCGACCGGCGGGGTGCGATCGCGATCTTTGCGCCGTCCGGTCGACAGCGTGCCGCGCTCGAACAGGAATCCCGCGATATCGGGCCGTCCGGCGGTGGCCAGCACGGTGTGGACGATCAGCAGCAGCGGCACCGCCAGCACCGCGCCGACCGTGCCCCACACCCAGCTCCAGAAGCTCAGCGCGACGAGGATCAGCAGCGGGTTGATGGTCAGCCGGCGCCCGACGATCGTCGGCGTCACGACATTGGCCTCGACCAGATGCAGGCCGATGAAGATCAGCGGCGGCAGCGTCGCGGTCCAGGGATCGGCGAACATCATCAGACCGCCCAACGCCAGCAGCAGCGCGGCGGCGATCGGACCCAGATAGGGGACATAGTTGAGCAGCGCGACCAGCCCGCCCCACATCAGCGGCGTCGGCAGCCCGATGACATAGACCGCGCCCGCGACGATGCAGCCGAGCGCGACGTTGATGACGGTGATCGTCGCGATGTAGGACGAGGTCGCGTCGACCACCTCCTGGATCACGCGCGCCAGCGTCATCGCGCTGGTGAAGGTCGAGCGGCTGGTGATGCTGTAGCGGCGCGCACGGGTCCAGCCGGCAAGGAAGAAGTAGATCACCAGCATCGCGAACAGGATCTGGATGATCGCGAACGGCGCGGAGGTGGTAAGCAGCGCAAGCAGCGAATTGGGCGTCTCGATCGCGACGGTGTGCGGATGCGCCTTGGACAGCGCGATCGAGTTGGCGAGCTCGCCGATCGAGCGGTTGAGGCTGGCATAGACATTGACCAGCGGGCGCACCGTCGTGCGGATCATCCCGATCCGCTGCGGCAGCAGCGCGACCCACTCGCTCGCCGGCACGATGATCGCGGCGACCGCGACATTGGCGATGCCGATGAAGAACACCAGGCAGAAGAAGGCGGCGAGGCCCGAGGGCACGCCGCGCCGCTCGAGCCATTCGAGCAGCGGCACCAGCGCGATCGCGACAACCAGCGCGGCGGTGACCGGCAGGAAGAATTCGGCGCCGGCGCGCAGCGCGAAGGGCAGCGCGATCAGCAGCCCCAGCCCCAGCGTCAGCGCAATCGAGGCCAGCAGCCGGTCGCGATGATAGCCGCCCGCTGCCAGCGTCGCCTCGGGATCCGCGTCGACATCCTCGGCGATCTCGTGCGTCGGCAGCTCCATGGTGTCGACCTCATACGCTCCGCCACCGGATTCGGCGGCGTCAGCGCCCTGCTTAGCACGGCCGAGTCGGGTCAGGGAACGGCGCCGCGGCGCAGCGCGCTAGAGCTTGTCGAACGCCATCGTCGCGGCGAGTACGACCAGGAAGATCAGCACGGGCACCAGCCAGCGCGCCGCCATCCGCGCCATGTCGGCACGAGTCGCCGACCGCCCGCGAATCTCGCGCAATTCGGTGCGGAATCGCATGTCCTTTGCCGACCGCGCCGGCTTGGGCGGGGTCCGGCCGGATCGCAGGTCGGATTGGATCCGCCTGACGAGGGCATCGAGATCGGCTTCTTCGCGCACGCCGCCAATGTCGTCGTTCGATCGTCGCAGCGCAAGCCCGCAGTCGCGGTGGCACACGCGATCACGGCGTTGCGAGCGACCGCATTAACCCGCGGTTCGGACATGTATTGCATAACGCCGATATGGCAGCCGATGATTCTGGATCAGCATTAGCCCGCCGCGGCGACAATGGCGGTTTCGGGTCGCTGTCGCGTCTCAAGCGCGGCTGGACGCGGCAGAAGCCCGACGAGCAGGACGACGACGCGGCGCGGGCGCTGCGCTTCATCACCTGCGTCGAGGAATTGGGGAGCGGCTGGTTCTGGGAGACCGACCGCGAGGGCCGGCTGACCTATCTCTCGCAAGGCGTGATGCAGCAATTGTCCGAATCGGGACGGTCATTGCTCGGCGAGTCGCTCTGTGACGTGTTCGTGGTCGGCGGCGACGATGTCTCGGCCGAGCGCACGCTGCGCTTCCACATCGTCGGTCGGACCTCCTTTTCGGACTATCACGTCAGCACCGATTCGTCGGGCGACCGGCTCTGGTCGATCTCGGGGCGGCCGTTGTTCGACGAGGTCGGCCAGTTCCGCGGCTTCGTCGGCACCGGATCGGATCTTACCGCCAAGCGCCGCACCGAGGCCGAGGTCGCGCGCCTCGCGATGTTCGATTCGCTGACCGGTCTTGCCAACCGCGCCAAGATGCAGCTGTCGCTCGACCAGCTGCTTGCCCGGCGCCAGGGCCGGTGGCAGCCGCTCGCGCTGATGCTGCTCGACCTCGATCGCTTCAAGGCGGTCAACGACACGCTCGGCCACCAGACCGGCGACATGCTGCTCAAGCTCGTCGCGCAACGGCTGCAGCGCACCGTCGGCGACGGCGCGCTGATCGGGCGGCGCGGCGGCGACGAGTTCGAGGTGGTGATCATCGGCGAATGCCGGCGCGACGCGCTCGGCGACATCGCCCACGGCATCGTCGCGGCGCTGTCGCAACCTTATCATATCGCGGGATCGTCGATCTCGATCGGCTGCTCGATCGGCATCTCGATCGCGCCCGACGATGGCGACACCTCGGAGACGCTGGTCCGCAACGCCGATCTCGCGCTCTATTCGGCCAAGGGCAACGGCCGCGGCACGCATCGCTTCTACGTGCCTGAACTGCTCGCGCTCGCGCAGATGCGCCGCCAGATGGAGGACGACCTTCGCCAGGCGCTGGGCGATGGGCAATTGCATCTCGTCTACCAGCCGGTGGTGGGCACCGTCTCGGGCGCGATCACGGGGTATGAAGCGCTGGCACGCTGGGAGCATCCGCGGCTCGGCGCGATCTCGCCGGCAGAGTTCATCCCGGTCGCCGAGGATTCGGGGCTGATCGAGCCGATCGGCGAGTGGGTGCTCCGCACCGCAACGCTGGCGGCGGCGCAATGGCCGGTGCCGGTCCGGATCGCGGTCAACGTCTCGCCGATCCAGTTCGCGCGGCCGACGCTGCCGCTGCTGGTGACCAGCGCGCTTGCGCAATCGGGGCTCGACCCCGCGCGGCTCGAACTCGAGATCACCGAAAGCGTGTTCCTGGGCGGGTCGGCGGCGACCGAGGCGACCTTCCGCAACTTGAAGGCGCTCGGCGTGCGGCTCGCGCTCGACGATTTCGGCACCGGCTATTCGTCGCTTGGCTATCTCAAGACCGCGCCGTTCGACAAGATCAAGATCGACCAGTCGTTCGTCCGCGGCATCGGTCAGGAGAGCACGCGCAACGCCGCGATCGTCAAGGCGATCGTCACGCTCGCCGACGCCATGGACCTCGAGACCACGGCGGAGGGAGTCGAGGCACAGGACGAGATCGAACTGATCCGCGCGCTCGGCTGCACCCACATCCAGGGCTTCGTCTACGGCCGCCCAATGTCCGATGCGCAGGTGTTGATCCAATTGTCGGGCACGCAGCTCGCCGCCCCGGTCGGGGTCAAGGTGAGCCGCCCCGTGCGGACCCGGATGCTGCGCTCGATCTGGCTGCAGCTCGACGGGCGGCGGATCGCGGCGCGGCTGCGCGACGTCTCCGCGGCGGGCGCGATGATCGACAGCTTCGAGCCGCTGACGCTCCAGTCCGATACGCGCGTCGCGATCGAGTTCGTCGAGGGCGAGCCGCTCGGTGGCGTGATCCGCTGGGTGCGCGGCGGTCGTGCCGGGATCGGGCTCGACCAGCTGTTCGATTTCCGCGAGATCAAATCGCCGGTGCGTCAGCAGGCCGCGGCCTGATCGGCCGGTCTCGTCCGCGCTACCGTCTACGCGTCGAGCCGCACGACGCTGACCTGCTGACCGTAGAACTGCGCATAGCCGAAGGTCGTCAAAAAGCTGATGTCGGTGGCGTCGCGGCCGACGCCGATGCGGACGATGCCTTCGGTCGGCGCGAGCCCGGTCGGATCGACCAGATGCCAGCGCCCGTCGAGCCAGACCTCGACGATCGCGTGGAAATCCTGCGGCTCGAGCTTCCAGGCATAGGCGCCGACCATCCGCGCCGGGATGCCCGCCGCGCGCGCCATCGCGATCAGCAGATGCGAGAAGTCCCGGCACACGCCGCGATGCGCGACGAAAGTGTCGGCGGCGGTGGTGTTGACGTCGCTCGAGCCCGGCACATAGTCGAGATGGCCCCGGATCCAGTCGGCCATCGCCGCGATCTTGTCGCCGCCCTCGAGCCCGCCGAACTCGCGGCGAACCGCGGTGTCGAAGCGGTCGGCCTCGCAATAGCGGCTCGGAAACAGATAGGGGACAACCAGGGCGGGGAGCCGCTTGAGATCGTCGGCGGCGAGCCCAGCGAGCACCACCGGCGCGCGCTCGACGTCGACCACCGCCGTGTAGTGCGCGGTGACCCGACCCGCGCCGCGCGTCCAGGTGCGGCGGCCGAGGCTCTCGTCGGCGGCAATCGGGCGCATCGGCTCGACCCCGCCGACCAGCAGCCTGTCGCTGATCAGCCGCTGGTCGTGCATCTGCGCGACCTCGACCGCGAAGAGCAGGTCGGCGGGCGCCGACAGGCCATAGTCGAGATGGGCGTCTATCGAGAGGCGCATGAAGCCGATCCTGCTGGAGATCCGGACAGTCTCCGGCATGGCTATAACGTGGCGGGCGCCGATCGTGTCCGCAAGCGCCTTGCCCGACGCGGCGTTGCATCGCGCGTCGATTCGGGACAGAGGCGCGCGACCTGGACGCGCGCATCGGGCGCCGCACGAGGGGACGCCTCAATGATACCCCTCACGCTGATCGACACCGCCGACCTGCCCGACGGCGGCACGCTGCGGCTGATGCACCGCGGCGCCGACTTCGTGATCCTGTTCGGTCGCAACGAGCTGATGAGCAGCCGGCTGCGCGGCTCGGAGGAGGCGCTGGCGACGCTGGGCTGCGCCAAGCTCGGCGGCAAGGCGAAGGCGACCGTCCTGATCGGCGGGCTGGGCATGGGGTTCACGCTGCGCGCCGCGCAGGCCGTGCTGCCCGCGACCGCGCGGATCGTCGTCGCCGAACTCGTCCCCGAGATCGTCGCCTGGGCGAAGGGCCCGCTTGCGCATCTGTTCGGCGACAGCCTCGACGATCCGCGCGTCTCGATCGCGCTCGGCGACGTCCGCGATCCGATCGTCGCGGGTGCCGGCCGCTACGACGCGATCCTCCTCGACGTCGACAACGGCCCGGACGGGCTGATCCATGTCGCCAATGACCGGCTTTATGGCGGGGCAGGGCTGCGCGCCGCGTATGCCGCGCTGGCGCCGGGCGGGGTGCTTGCGGTGTGGTCGGCCTATCCCGACAAGGCGTTCGCCGAGCGACTCGGCCGGGCCGGCTTCGTCGTCGACGAGCGCAAGGTCCGCGCCACCGGCGGCCGCAAGGGCGCGCACCATATCGTCTGGCTCGCCAGCAAGGCGGGCTGATCGCGCCGGATCAGACGTCGCGCTCGAGGTCGCCGGCGTTTCCCGCACCACCGGCCACCCGGCGACGCGGTGTCAGCAGGTGCCAGGCGAGCAGCACCGGCTCGAGCAGCGCCATGCCGAGGAAGATGCTCGCCATCCGCTCGAGCGCGGGGCGGATCGCGGCGTCCGAATAGCTGTCGGGCACCAGCGTCACGATGATCGCGAGCGTGAACTGGACGCCGAGATAGGTGATCCGCGTGCCGCCATTCTCGATATGCCGCCCGATCACCACGCCGAGACAAGTGCCCGCGACCAGGATCGGCGCCGAGCCCTGCGCCAGGATCAATGTCGCGGCGGCGAGCGCGCTGCCGGCGAGACAGCCGAGCGCGCGGTACAGCAGCCGGCGGCTGACCGGCACCAGCCCGCTCTGGCCGAGCCCCGCGACGGGCACGATCATCACCGCCATGATCGTCACGCCCGCCTGCGCCAGTTCGGGCAGGCCGACCAGCGCATTGAGCAGCGGCAGCAGCGCGAGCGCGGTGCCGGCCTGCGCGGCATGGCGGGCGGCACTGGGATGCCAGCCGATCCGGGCGGCGGGCGCGGCGGCGGGCCCTGGCCAGCGCCGCCTTGCGGTGAGCGTCGAGAGCAGGCTGACCGCGACGCAGGCGACGGTGCCCGCGCTGACCTCGAGCAGCCGCGTCTGGACGAAGGCGATGACGTCGACGCTCGGGTGCTCGACCTTGTCGAGCAGCACCATCTCGAAGGTCAGCCCGAACAGCAGCCAGGCATAGGCGCGCTTGGCGGTGAGCATGCCGTAGAGGCCGATCGCGCCGACGATCGCGGCGACCGGGGCGGCGGCGAGGGGCGAGCGCGCGGCATAGGGGGCGATCGCCAGCGCGAGCCCGGCGCCGATCGCGGTGCCGACGATCCGCATCACGCCGCGCACCAAGGTCTCGGAGACGTGGCCGCGCATCAGCACGACGCTGGTGAACGCCGCCCAGGCGATCGAATGCGCGCCGATCAGATGCGCGAGCAGGATCGCGAGCAGCACCGAGGCGACGCATTCGAACTCGTCGACCATCCGGGCGCCGGGCGTCACGAAGACGCGCAGCGTCGCGCGATAGCCGCGCAGCGCGGCCGGCACCGTCATGCCATGCCGCGCGACGTCACCGTTCGACGACGCTGCGTTTCATCGGCGCAAGCTTGGCGAGCAGCCGGTTCTGCGCGAAGGGCGAGACCCGCTCCCTGCTCATCGCCTGCTGAAGATCGTCGACCAACGCATTGAAATCCTTGGTTTGGATGCCGAGATTATGGTGGCTCGCCGCCATCTCGCGCCCTGAATAGCGGCAGCCGCCACCGAGCAGGTAGCAGAATTGCTCCTTGAGCGTGCGGCGCAGGCGGACGATGTCCTGCCCCTTGAAGATCTCGGCGATCCGCGGGTCGACGATCGCGCGCGATACCAGGCTGTCGACGATGCGATCGACGCCGGGCTGTTCGTGGAAGGCGTGCCACAGGCGTTGGCCCGCGACGGGCGTCGCGCCGGCATTGGCGTCGGCGGCCGCATAGGGATCGACCGGCTGTTCGCCTGGCGGCACGGGCGTCGCCGCGGCTGCCAGCGCGAGGATCAGAGCCAACATGCGAGAGCCTTTCGTCCAGGGCGCGAAGCGTCGCGACCGCGTCTGTCAGAAATTGGCCTGGAGCGAAAGCAGGGCGCCGCGCTGGTGACGGATCGTGGCGATGTCGCCGAGATCGACATAGGCGGCGGTCGCGGTCAGGTTGCGCGTCACCGCGTAGGCGGCGAACAGATCCAGGGCTCTGTCTTCCCTGGCGAAGCGCAGATTGTCGGGCTTGGTGCGATATTCGCCGCCGAGCAGCAGCCGGCGCGTGACCAGCAGCCCCGCCGAGCCCTCGAACTGCGCGGAATAATGGTTGTGCGCATCGCCGCCGAAGCCGAGCAGGCCGAACTGGTTGGCCTTGGTCAGCCGCACCGTGCCGCCCAGCACGAGGCTCTGCGCGAGCAACACTTTGGTCGCCGCGAGGTAGAAATCGGTGCCCTTGGCGTGCGCGCCGCCGATCGCGTGGATCACCGCGTCGCGGTCGGCGATATGATATTGCACGCCGATCGCGATCTGCGGCAGCAGGCTGTCCTGGTCGATCACCGCGTCGCCCGCGAGGCGCAGCTTGGCGCCGATGATGTCCTGCTGGAAGCTGAAGCCACGACCGAGCCCGAGCGCCGCGCCAACCTTCTGCGTGTCGAAGCGCTGGTGCGCATAGGAGAGTTCGAGGCGGTCGCGGATGCCGATCGCGACGCCTTCGCTGGTCAGGCTGTAGTCGGCGAGCGGGACGTAGGTGGCGTGCACCGTGCCGCCGATGCCGTCGACGGTCTCGTTGCCCGCGATCAGCGCCCAGCTCGCGAGCCCGCCGCCGCCCGACCCTTCGACCGTGCTGATCCCGCCGGTGAGCAGCAGCTTGCCGCCGGCGCGCATCTCCTCGCCGGCGAGCGCCGGCCCGGACCGGCGATCGCGAGCAGGGCCGTCAGGATCCAGCGCAGGCGGCGGAGCGAAATCATGCGCGGCTTCTCGGCGGGGGCGATTACGATCGCGTAAACCGGTTGCCCCTATGCGGGCCGCACCATGGGTGAGGACAGGCAGATGACCACAGGATTTCGGGCGATGGCGATGGCGATGCTGGCGGCAATCGGTGCCGCCACGGGTGCCGGCACGGGGCACGCCGCGGCACTCGACGTCACCGTCCGAGGCGCCGACGGACATCCCGTTGCCGACGCGGTGGTGACCTTCGCGGCGGCCCGAGCCGCGTCCGATCCGGCCCGTCTCCCCGGGCCCTTCGAGATGACGCAGCACAATATCGCGTTCGTGCCGCATGTGCTGATCGTGCCCGTCGGCGCCAACGTCGCGTTCCCGAACCTCGATCTGGTTCGGCACCATGTCTATTCCTTTTCAAAGACTAAGCGGTTCGAGCTCAAACTCTATGGCAAGGATCAGACGCGCTCGGTGCTGTTCGACAAGCCCGGCGTGGTCGCGATCGGGTGCAACATCCACGACGCGATGAGCGGCTATATCATCGTCGTCGAGACCCCCTATGCGGGCAAGACCGATGCGGCGGGGCATGTCGTGCTGAGCGGCGTGCCTGCCGGTGCCGGAACGCTCGCGGTCTGGCATCCGAGCATCCGCGGCGCGGGCAACAGCCTCGCGCAGACCATCACCCTGCCTGCCGGCGGACTGGCGCGAACCGTCTCGACGGGGGGGTGATCCGCGGGGTTAGACATTGGTCTAACACGACCAATGCGTCCCGCTCAACGGCGCCAGCGGCCGGTCTCGCTCCACGCCAGGATGCGACGCAGCGGCAGGATCCAGATCCAGGCGAGTCCCGCGACGAGGTAGAACACCGCCTGCACCAGCGACGGCAGGCGCCCGACCGGCCCGGCGAACTGAACGATGAGGATAGCCCACAGCGCGATGCACGCCAGGATCAGGAAGGCGCCGGCGGTGCGCCGCCAGCTGGGGGCATAGGGTTCGGGCGTCATGATGGCGCGATCCATTCCTTCTCGGTGACGATCGCGTGGAGCGGCACGTCCCAGGTGTCGACCGCGAGCGCCGGCACCTCCTGCACGCTCCAGGCGATGCCGATCCGCATAGCCGCGGGGTGCGCCGCGAACCAGCGGTCATAATAGCCGCCGCCCTGGCCGAGCCGGTTGCCGCGGCGATCGAAGCCGAGCAGCGGGGTGAGCAGCATCTCCGGCACGATCGCTGCGCCGGCATCGGGTTGCGGGATGCCCGAGAAGCCGAGGCTGAGCGCCGCGTCGGGATGCCAGGCGCCGAAGGTCATCGCGGTGCGCGTGATCGTGGGCAACGCGGCGGCGAGACCGGCACGATGCGCCGCCAGCAGGAATTGCAGGATGTCGGGTTCGCCCGACCGCGCGACATAGCCGGCGATCGGACCCGGCCGATCTAGCAACGGCGCGAGGCGGGCCCGGATCGCGTCGATATGCTCAGCCGCGTCGCGCGATGCCGCAAAGTCCCGCCGTGCCTTGCGCAGCAGGCGGCGCAGCGCCGTCTTGTCGTCGGGAAGAGGTGGTGGGACCGCCATGACCGTTTGCCGGAATATCCTCTGACGCCGTAAACGTCAGGTGGAGGCCATGTAGCACGGACCAGGGTCCGACCAGGGACGACCTCCTAGGATGTTGAATCGCCTCAGGGATAATCGCAAAAGCTCGTATCGGGCAGTACCCACCGCCGACCAATCTAGGCGTTCGGCCCGCCATTCTCAAGCGTTGCCGCAATCGCCTCGATCCGTTCGGCGCAGCGCGCCACCGCGGCGGCGCGTTCGGCCTCGGTGGTCTCCAGCGCCGCGATCGCCTGGCGCGCCTCGTCCAGCTCGTCGGCGAGCAGCAGCGCCGCCATCAGCAGCCCGCGCGCCTCGTCGCCGGCCCCCGTCGCGCGGACCGCGTC
>NZ_CALMAW010000035.1 GCF_937859915.1 uncultured Sphingomonas sp.
GCTGATGACCGACCTCGAGGCGGGCGCCGCGGCGTTGGCGGCGTTGCAGGAAGCGGGCTGTCGCACCGCGATCGACGATTTCGGGACGGGCTATTCTAGCCTGGCGTATCTCGCCGCGCTGCCTATCGACTATCTGAAGCTCGACCGCACCCTGGCGCAGGAGATCGTCGGCGGCCAGCGAAGCCAGGTGGTGGTGCGCGCCGCGATCGACATGGCCGCCTCGCTGGGCGTCGCGGTGGTCGCGGAAGGCGTGGAGACGGCGGCGCAGCGCGACGCGCTGGCGGCGGCGGGGTGTGCGATCATGCAAGGCTTCCTGCTGGCGCCGCCGCTCGATGCAGAGGGGCTGATCGCGATGATGGAGGGGCGGGAACGATGATGGCCTTGCCGCAGGCGCCTGCCATCACGGCACCGGCGCAAGCGCCCGCCACGGCGGAGCTGGCGCCGATCGTGCTGGCGATGGCGGACAGCGCGGCGGGCTGGAACGCGGGCGACCTCGATCGCTTCATGGCGGTCTATGCCGACGATGCCGTGTACGTGACGGGCAGGGGGCTTGTCCGCGGCAAGGCGGCAATTGCCGACACGTACCGCAGGAGCTTCGCGCGCGGTGGCAACATGCGCGGGCGGCTGAGCTTCGGCGACATGGCGTTTCGGCGGCTCGATCCGACGCACCAAATCCTGTGGGCGCGCTGGACGCTGACGCCTGCCGCGGCTGGCGCAAAGGTCGAGACGGGGATGACCAGCCTCGTCTTCGAGCGGCGTCGCGAGGGGTGGCGGATCGTGAGCGATCACAGCAGCTGACCTTCCGTCATTCCCGGCGGACGCCGGGACCCATGGATGCGGTTCCGCCGAAATGGTGCGCGAGGATCGGCCGCGCGTCCCCATGGGTCCCGGCTTTCGCCGGGATGACGGAGAGGGGGAGCAGCTACCCCGCCGCCTTCGCCAGCCCCCGCGACAGTTGCAGCGCGCCGTGCAGACGCGCCTTGGGGTCGGCCCAGGCGCGGGTCAGCACGAACTTGCTGTCCGGCCGCAGCCTGGCGATCGCCCCCAGCTTGGCGACATAGGCGAGCAGGCCGTCGACATTGGGCGGCCGGTCGTCGTGGAAGCTGACCAGCGCCCCCTTGGCGCCGACGTCCTTCTTGACGATGCACGCCGTCCTCGCGTTCAGCTTGATCTCCATGACGCGCACCAGATTGTCCGTCGCGTCCGGCAGCGGGCCGAACCGATCGATCATTTCCGCCGCGAACGCCTCGATCCCGCGCGCATCCTCCACCTCGTTGAGGCGGCGATACAGCCCCATGCGCAGGTCAAGGTCGGGAACATACTCCTCCGGGATCAGGATCGGCGCGTCGACGGTGATCTGCGGCGAGAAATCACGCGGGCGGTTGCGCATGCCGCCGGCCTTGGCGTCCATGATCGCCTCCTCCAGCATCGACTGGTAAAGTTCGAAACCGACCTCCTTGATATGCCCCGACTGTTCGTCGCCCAGCAGATTGCCGGCGCCGCGGATGTCGAGGTCGTGGCTGGCGAGCTGGAACCCTGCACCGAGCGAGTCGAGATCGGACAGCACCTTCAGCCGCTTCTCCGCCGCCTCCGTCACCATCCGCTCGGGCGGTGTGACGAGATAGCAATAGGCGCGCGTCTTCGACCGCCCGACCCGCCCGCGCAGCTGGTAGAGCTGGGCAAGGCCGAAGCGGTCGGCGCGGTTGACGATCATCGTGTTGGCGCTCGGGATATCGAGGCCGCTTTCCACGATGGTGGTCGACACCAGCACCTCGAACTTGCGGTCGTAAAAGGCGCTCATCCGCTCCTCCACGTCGCTCGGCGCCATCTGGCCGTGCGCGACGACGTAGCGGATCTCGGGCACCTCCTTGCGCAGATACTCCTCGATATCAGGCAGGTCGGCGATCTTGGGGGTGACGAGGAAGCTCTGCCCGCCCCGGTAATGCTCGCGCAGCAACGCCTCGCGCAGCACCACCGGGTCCCACGGCATCACATAGGTGCGCGTCGCCAGCCGATCGACCGGCGGCGTCTGGATCACCGACAGCTCGCGCAGCCCGCTCATCGCCATCTGCAACGTGCGCGGGATCGGCGTCGCGGTCAGCGTCAGCATGTGGACGTCGGCCTTGAGCGCCTTGAGCCGTTCCTTGTGGGTGACGCCAAAGCGCTGCTCCTCGTCCACCACAACAAGGCCCAGCCGCTTGAAATCGATGCTCTTGGCCAGGATCGCATGGGTGCCGATCACCACGTCGATCGTGCCCGACGCCAGCCCCTCGCGCACCTTCTTGGCCTCGGCGGCAGTGACGAGGCGCGACAGGCGGCCGATCTCGATCGGGAAGCCCTCGAACCGCGCCTTGAAATTGTTGTAGTGCTGGCGCGCGAGCAGCGTCGTCGGGCAGACGATCGCCACCTGATGCCCCGCCATCGCCGCCACGAATGCACCGCGCAGCGCAATCTCGGTCTTGCCGAAGCCGACATCGCCGACGATCAGCCGGTCCATCGGCTTGCCCGCCGCCAGGTCGCCCAGCACGTCGCCGATCGCGCGGTCCTGGTCGTCGGTCTCCTGATAGGGGAATCGGTCGACGAAGCTGGGATAGCCCGCCGGGTCCGGCTCCGCGATTTCGCCGGGGCGCAGCGCGCGTTCGGCGGCCACGGCGATCAGCTCCCCGGCGATTTCGCGGATGCGCTCCTTCATGCGGCTCTTGCGCCGCTGCCACGCCTCGCCGCCGAGCCGGTCGAGCGCCGCGCCATCCTCGCCCGAGCCGTAGCGGCTGAGGACTTCGAGGTTCTCGACCGGCACGAACAGCTTGTCGCCGCCGGCATATTCCAGCGCGACGCAATCGTGCGGCGCCTTGGCGACGGGGATCTGGGTCAGCCCCAGATAGCGGCCGATGCCATGGTCGGCATGGACAACCAGATCGCCGGGCGACAGCGACGCCAGCTCCGCGAGGAACGCGTCGGCCGACTTGCGGCGCTTGCTGCGGCGGATCAGCCGGTCGCCGAGCATGTCCTGCTCGGTCAGCACCGCGACGCCGGGCGCGGCGAAGCCGTGGTCGAGCGGCAGTACCACCATCGCGACGCCGAAGCTCTTCGCGGTGTCGGCGGCGCCCAGCGCCTCCTGCCAGCTGTCGCACAGCACCGCGCCCTTTAGGTCGTGGTCCTTGAGCAGCCCCGCCAGCCGGTCGCGCGCGCCTGCCGAATAGCTGGCGAGGACCGGCTTGCGACCCGCCTGGCGCAGCTTCGCCAGGTGCTCGACCACCGCCTCGTAGACATTCTCGTGTGCCGCGCGCTCGGGCGCGAAGTCGCGCGGGCCGTCGACCTCGAAGTCGAGGACGGTGGCGCTTTCCGGCTCGTGAAACGGGCTGACGAGGTGGGCGCGCGCCGCCGTTTCCGCCGCCGCCAGTTCGTCGCCCGCGAGGTACAGCGCCTTGGCGGGCAGGGGCCGATAGCTGCCGGGCTTCGCACCCTCCACGCGCTTCCGGTTCTCGTAATAATCGGCCACCGCCTCCATGCGGCCCTCGACCGCACCGGGCACGCCCGAATCGCGCACCACGACGTCGCCGGGCGACAGATGGTCCCACAGTGTCGCCAGCTTCTCCTCGAACAGCGGCAGCCAATGCTCCATGCCCGCCAGCCGTCGCCCCTCCGACGCCGCCTGGTACAGCGGGTCTCCGGTCGCGGTGGCGCCGAAGGTCTCGCGATAGCGGCTGCGGAAGCGCTTGATCGAATCGGCGTCGAGTAACGCCTCCGACGCCGGGAGCAGGGTGAAGCCGTCGAGGCGCCCGACGGTACGCTGGTCGGCGGGGTCGAAGGCGCGGACGCTCTCGATCTCGTCGCCGAAGAAGTCGAGGCGCAGCGCCTGCTCCTCGCCCGACGGAAACAGGTCGACCAGTCCACCGCGCACCGCATATTCGCCGGCATCGTGGACGGTGTCGGTGCGGACATAGCCGTTGGCGGCGAGCAGCGTCGCCAGGTCGTCGCGCCCGATCCGCTCGCCGGGCGCCAGCGTCGCGACCAGCTGGCGGATGCGGAACGGGGTCAGCACCCGCTGGCTGACCGCGTTGGCGGTGGTCAGGAACAGCTGCGCCTTCTTCTGCTTGGCCTGCAACCGATGCAGCGCCGCGACCCGCTCCGCCATGACGCGCAGCGTGGGGGAGGCGCGGTCATAGGGCAGGCAGTCCCAGGCAGGAAACTGCACCACCTCGATCTCCGGCGCGAAGAACGGCGCGGTGGAGGCGACCGCGCGCATCGCCGCTTCGTCCGGCGCGACATAGACGCAGCGCGCACCTTTCCCCGCCCGCGCGAGATCGGCGAGCAGCGAGGGCAGAAAACCGCCGGGCACACCCGACAGGGTCAGCGGACGCGTAGCGGAGAGGATGGTCTGGAGAGAGGGCATTGCAATCCTAGTAACCCCTCTCCCCTTCAGGGGAGAGGGTTGGGAGAGGGCGAGTAAGGAGAGGCTTGCGACATGCGCCTCTCCCCGACCCTCTCCCCTGAAGGGAGAGGGAGCTAACCAGGCACGGTCACGTAATCGACGTCGCGCATCGCCTGCATCTGCGGTCCTTCCCATTCGGGCGGACAGGGCTGCGCGCCGAGCGCCCAGGCCATGATGTCGACGTCCTGTTCTTCCAGCAGCGCCTCGAACCAGTCGGCCTCGGCGGCCGACCAGGTGGCGTGGTGGCGATCGAAATAGCCGCCGATCATCAGGTCGGCCTCCCTGGTGCCGCGATGGTGCGCGCGGTAGTGCAGGCGCTTCAGGCGAATGTCGTGATCCATGCGGCTCCAACGGCGAAACCGTTCGTCCCGAGCCGGTCGAAGGACGTGCCCGGGGCGCGCAGGCTTCGACAAGCTCGGCCCGAACGGGTAGCTGAGGCTCCAGATAGCCATGCGTCCCGATATCCTCAATCCGCTGTTCGCCGAAGTGACGGCGCTGAAGGGCGTCGGGCCGGCGCTGGCGAAGCCGCTGGAGCGGCTCAGGCTGGCGCGGGTGGTGGACGTGGCGCTGCACCTGCCGAGCGGCTGGATCGACCGGGTGGCGCGCGACGAGCTGATGGTGAGCGATGCGGGTCGGGTGATCGCCATCGCGCTGACCCCGGTCGACTATCGGATCAGCCGTGGGCGGGGGCCGACGCGGGTGCAGGCCACGGACGCGCGCGGCAACCATGTCGGCCTCACCTATTTCGGCGGCGCGTCTGGCTATGTGAAGAAGCTGCTGCCGATCGGCGAGACGCGCCTCGTGTCGGGCAAACTGGAGCAATATGGCCAGGAGCTTCAGATCGTCCATCCCGATCTGGCGGAACCGGGCGAGCCGTTCGGTGCGCGCGATCCGATCTATCCGCTGTCGGAGGGGCTGACCTCGCGGCGGATGGCGGCGCTGGCGCAGCAGGCGGTCGCCCGCGCGCCGGACCTGCCCGAATGGATCGAGCCGGGGCTGAAGGCGCAGCGCGGCTGGCCGGACTGGCGCGAAGCACTGGCAGCGGCGCAAGGAGGGCCGGATGCGCCAGGAGAGAAGGGTGGCGCGCGCGAGCGGCTTGCCTATGACGAGCTGTTTGCCAACCAGCTGGCGATGGCGCTGGTCCGGCAGGACACGCGCCGGCGGCGCGGGCGGGCGCTGGTCGGCGACGGCCGCTTACGCGATGCGCTGCGCCTGCCGTACGAGCTGACCGGGGCCCAGGCGCGCACGGTGGCGGAGATCGAGGGCGACCTGGCGCAATCCTCTCCGATGCTGCGGCTGCTGCAGGGCGATGTGGGATCGGGCAAGACGCTGGTCGCGACGCTGGCGCTGCTGATCGCCGTCGAGGCGGGGGCGCAGGGCGCGCTGCTCGCCCCGACCGAGATCCTGGCGCGGCAGCATGGCGAGACGTTGAAGCGGACGCTGGCCGGCATCGGCGTCGAGGTCGCGGTGCTGACCGGGCGGGACAAGGGGCGGGTGCGGGAGGCGACGCTGATGGCGCTGGCGGCGGGGGAGATCGACATCCTCGTCGGCACCCACGCCATCTTCCAGGAAGCGGTGACGTATCGCGACCTGGGGCTGGTGGTGGTCGACGAACAGCATCGCTTCGGCGTCGCCCAGCGTATGCTCCTCCAGGATAAGGGCCGCAGCCCGCACCTGTTGGCGATGACCGCGACGCCGATCCCGCGCACCCTGACGCTGGCGCAATATGGCGAAATGGACGTCAGCCGCCTCGATGAGATGCCCCCCGGGCGCCAGCCGATCGAGACGCTGGTGGTGTCGGAGGACCGGCTGGACGAGGTCGTCAACGCGCTCGGCCGACACTTGTCGGAAGGGGGGCAGGCCTATTGGG
>NZ_CALMAW010000036.1 GCF_937859915.1 uncultured Sphingomonas sp.
GTCGCGGCCTGGCTCGGCGTCGCGGCCGGCGTCGTCGGCGCCTGCGCCAGCGCGGCGGCCGGCAGCAGCAGCAGAGCGCCGCCCAGCAGAAGCCTCTTGCGGATCATGGTCATAATCGAACCCTTCTTCCTGTATCTCGGGCGGCATCGTCGACGACGCGCCGCGACCGAACCAACGGATCGCGCCCGAAACGGTTTCGTTTCCGGTCCGCGCGCCTCGGCGTCACTCGAGCCCGGTCAGCATCTTCTCGATCTCGGGCACCGGGTGGCCGGTCACATCCTTGGCGATCTCGCGCCGCATCCGCTTCTCGACCTCGGGGTGCAGCGACTTGCGCAGCTGACCCAAGGTCTGCGGTGGCGCGACGAGGATCAGGTCCTGATATTCGTTCGCCAGTGCGCCGCGGCGCAGCTCGTCCGCGGTCTCCGCGGCGAACCGGCTCGCCTCGACCTCATGCGCGTCGGCTGAGGGCAGCGCGCCGCCACCCGATACGGGCGACGAGGCGCGGCCCTGCGAATCGGTAACGTGGCGGCGGGTTTCCGGATTGGCGTCCTCGGCAGCGCCGACGACGACGAGGTTGAGCGTGTCGGCGCCGCCCTGGTTGCGGAAGAACAGCCGCTTGCGGCCATCGGTGACGAGCACCAGGCTGTCGGTGGGAATACGCATCGGCTTCTCCTGTCGCCGGTTGAATGGCAGACCAACGCCGCCGTCCGGCCAGGGTTGCGAAGCCGCCACGTGCCCGCCATAGCCACGAACATGCACGACATCCGCCTGCTCCGCGACGATCCCGCCGCCTTCGCCACCGCCCTGCAACGCCGCGGCACCGCCTTCGATGCGGCCGCTTTTGCCGATCTCGACGGGCAGCGCCGCGCCGCCGCACTCGCCGCCGAAAACGCGCAGGCCGAGCGCAACACGCTCTCCAAGCAGATAGGCCAGGCGTTCTCCAAAGGCGACCGGGCGGGCGGCGAGGCGCTGCAGGCGCGCGTTGCCGACCTCAAGGACATCATCGCCGCCGAGGAAGCGCGCGACGCCGATCTCGGGGCGCAGGTCGAGGCGCTGCTGGCGGGGCTGCCCAACCGCGCCGCCGCCGACGTCCCCGAAGGCGCCGACGAGGACGGCAACGTCATCGTCAAACATTGGGGCGAGGCGACCGATCTCGGCTTCGCTGCCAGGGAGCATGACGATATCGGACGCGCGCTCGGCATGGATTTCGACGCCGCCGCCACCGTCTCGGGCGCGCGCTTCGTCTATCTCAAGGGGCCGATCGCCCGCCTCAATCGCGCGCTTGGCCAGTATATGCTGGATCACCAGACCCAGCAGCATGGCTATACCGAAGTGGCACCGCCGCTGCTGGTGCGCACCGAGGCGCTGTTCGGCACCGGCCAGCTTCCCAAATTCGCCGACGACCTGTTCCAGACCGGCGACGGACGCTGGCTGATCCCGACCGCCGAGGTCAGCCTTACCAACTATGTCCGCGAGCAAATCCTGCCCGAGCAGACGCTGCCGCTGCGCTTCACCGCGCTCACCGACTGCTTCCGTGCCGAAGCCGGCGCCGCCGGCCGCGACACGCGCGGGATGATCCGCCAGCATCAATTCGAGAAGGTCGAGCTGGTTTCGATCGTCGCCCCGGAACACTCCGACGCCGAGCATGAGCGAATGACGCTGGCCGCCGAAAGCGTGCTCGAGGCGCTCGGCCTTCCTTATCGTCGGATGCTGCTGTGCACCGGCGACATGGGCTTTTCCGCCGCCCGCACGTTCGATCTCGAAGTCTGGCTTCCCGGTCAGCAGCGCTATCGCGAGATCTCGTCCTGCTCGACCTGCACCGATTTTCAGGCGCGCCGGATGAACACGCGCTTCCGCCCCGCAACGGCGGATGCCGCAGGCAAGAAGGCAGCGACGCGCTTCGTCCACACGCTCAACGGCTCGGGCCTCGCGGTCGGTCGCACGCTCGTGGCGGTGATCGAGAATTACCAGACCGCCGAGGGCGCGGTACGCGTGCCGGATGTGCTGCTGCCGTACATGGGCGGGATCACGCTCATCGAGCCTGCCTGACCCTGATATCCCCGTTCGCACCGGGCGATGTCGAGGCATGGCGGTCGAGCGGGGCGCGCGGATACACGCCGCGGGCTCGCTCGGAACGAACAAAAGGGACAATATGCGCATCCTTGTCACCAATGACGACGGCATCCACGCCACCGGCCTCAAGGTCGCCGAAGCGATCGCGCAGCAGTTCAGCGATGACGTCTGGGTGGTCGCGCCGTCGGAGGAGCAGTCCGGCGCCGGTCATTCGCTCACCCTCACCCGCCCGCTACGCCTGCGCCGCCATGACGATAGGCGCTTCTCGGTCAGCGGTACGCCGACCGATTCGGTGATGATGGGCCTTCTCGAGGTGCTCGACGGCCCGCCCGACCTCATCCTCTCCGGCGTCAATCGAGGCGCCAATCTTGGCGAGGACGTGACCTATTCGGGAACCGTCGCCGCCGCGATGGAGGGTGCGCTCGCGGGCGTCCGCTCGATTGCGCTAAGCCAGGTCTATGCGCGCGAGGGCGCGGGCGACGCGGTGCCGTTCGCCACCGCCGAAGCGTGGGGTGAACGCGCGATCCGGCCGCTGCTCGACATGCCGTTTGCGCCCGGCACGCTGGTCAACATCAACTTCCCGGCTGTGCCCGCCGACGCGGTCAAGGGTATCCGCGTCGTCGCCCAGGGCGTGCGCGACTATGGACGCGCGAGCATGGTCAAGAAGCGCGATCCGCGCGGCTTCCCCTATTACTGGCTGTCCTTCCACGGCGTCGTCCAGACCAGCGGGCACGACACCGATTTAGAGGCGGTCGCCGACGGCTATGTCGCGGTGACTCCGTTGCATCTCGATCTAACCTGCCGCGATGTCATGACGTCACTCGCCGACCGCTATTGATCGCGGGCCATCCGTCAGCGTAAGGCCGTTCACGGGGAAATAGCGGGGGTTATGGATGACGTCGCGTGGCGTTCATCGGTGGCGGGGACGTGTGGTCGCGGCGGTAGCGCTGGCGGCGACGAGCGGCTGCATTCCGCACCATGCGCCGCCCGAAGACTATGGTCGTCTCGCCACTCCCACCGACACCCAACGCCCTGCGCCATCGCACGGACAGCCGCGGTACGACCGTGACGTACGCGAGCCGGGCGTTCGGACCGCCACGCTGCCCGGTTCCGTCGGTCAGCCGACGCCCGCCTGGGTCGCCGAGAAGGTCCTGCCCGACGCGCAGACGATCGTCGATACGACATACGTCGTGAAGCCCGGCGATACGCTGCGCGCGATCGGCAACCGCACCGGTGCCGGCTCGGAGGCGATCGCGCGCGCCAACGCGCTGACCGCGCCCTTCGCGGTACGCACCGGCCAGCGGCTCAAGATCCCGGGCGGCCGCTATCATCTCGTCCGCCAGGGCCAGACCGGCGTCGCGATCGCGCGTGCTTATGGCATCGGCTGGTCGACCGTGGCGGACCTCAACGATCTCCAGCCGCCCTACATTCTTCGCAATGGCGAGCGGCTGTTGCTGCCGAGCGCGGCCGAGACCGCCCGGATGACGCCCGAGCAGCGTGCGCAGGCGTTCAGCCTCGACATCGACGACCTTGCAACCGGCTCCGAGCCCGCCATTCCCGCGCATGAGGCGCCCAAGGCCGCGACCGCGACGCCGAGGAAGCCCCTCCACGCCGACGTCGCGGTGGCCACCCCCGCCGCGTTCACCGGGCGGTTCCAGTGGCCGCTGACCGGCGAGATCATCGGCAGGTTCGGCCCTGCCGGCGACGGCCGTCGCAACGACGGAATCAACATCGCGGCCGATCGCGGCGAAGACATCCATGCCGCCGCCGATGGCGTCGTCGCCTATGCAGGCTCGGCGATCGCGGTCTATGGCGGACTCATCCTGATCAAGCATGGCGACGGCTGGATCACCGCCTATGGCCACGCCGAACAGCTGCTCGTCACGCGCGGTCAGAGCGTCAAGCGCGGCGAGGTGATCGGCCATGCCGGCGCCACCGGCTCGGTCAACCGCCCGCAGCTTCATTTCGAGATCCGCAACAAACGCACCCCGGTCGATCCGTTGCGCTATCTGCCGACGTCGCAGCGCTAATCCGGATGACGATGGCCGCGTTCACTTACGCGACGATGCTGATCGTCACCCTGATCATGGCGGGTGCGATGGCGATCGCCTGGGCGAGCTTCGGGCGGCCCCGCCACGCGCTGAGCTGGTCGATCGCCTATGCGCTCTACGGACTTGAACTGGTGCTGATGGCGACGATATCGTCGGTCGCCGAGCCGGGGCGGTCGGTGCTGTGGTCGCTGGCGCTGCTCGCGATCCTGATCGCTGCGGCCTTGCTTGCCGTCGGAGCGCGCCAGCGTGCGGGCCTGCCCGACTGGCGACGACGGTTTGCGGCGATGATCGGCGTGATGTTCGGCGCGACGCTGCTGGTCCGGCTGATCCCGGCGGCGCTGCCCTTCACGTCGCTCGCCTCGAGCCTGTTCACGCTGGTCATGCTGCAGATCGTGATTGCCGCGATCCGCCCGCGCGGACGCCGCCCCGATGCCGCCGAATGGGCGCTGATCGGCACGCTCGCGGCCTTCTCGCTGTACGAGATCGCGTTCATCGCCGTCCGGCTGGCAAGTTGCCTTCATCCCGAGAATGCCGGGCTGCGTGCGGCCTATACCAACATCTATTTGATCGGTCTGGTGCCGGTTTTCGTCGCAAACGGCATTGCCGGCGTGCTGCTGCTCGCGTCGGATCTGGCGGTCCGGTTGCGGGCGCAGGCCTCGCACGATCCGCTGACCGGCATCCTCAACCGCCGCGGGTTCCACGAGGCGGCGCTGCGCGCGGTCGCCAATGGCCGGCGCCAGCGCCAGGCGATTGCCGTCGCGATCGCGGACATCGACCATTTCAAGGCGATCAACGACCGGTTCGGCCACACCATGGGCGATCGCACGCTCCACTATATCTGTACGCGGCTTTCGAGCGGCCTGCGGGTCGAGGATCTGGTCGGGCGCGTCGGCGGCGAGGAGTTCGCGCTGCTGCTGGTCAATTCGACCGCCGAGCAGGCCGCACAGGCGATGGAGCGGATCCGGATCGAGGTCGCAGCCGGTTTCGCCGAGGACGGCGCCCCGGTGCCGGTGACGATCAGTTTCGGCGTCGCCTCGGTACTGATCGGCACCGGCAATGCGGAGACCGCGATGGCGGAGGCCTTCGACGAGGCGGACCGGGCGCTGTACCGTTCGAAGCTCGGCGGCCGCAACCGCACCACGCTCGCGGCGCTCGCCTGAGCGCTAGACGCGCGACCCTAGCAAAATCGGCGGCGCTGCCCTATGTGCGCGCCCTCCCATGGCAACCATCCTCCCCTCCCCGCCGAAAGTCGGCATGGTCTCGCTCGGCTGTCCGAAGAACCTCGTCGACAGCGAGCGGATTCTGACCAAGCTGCGCGCCGACGGCTATGCCATGTCGCCCGACTATGCCGGCGCCGACATCGTGCTGGTCAACACCTGCGGCTTTCTCGATTCCGCCAAGGAAGAGAGCCTCGAGGCGATCGGCGAGGCGATCGCCGAGAATGGCCGGGTCATCGTTACCGGCTGCATGGGCAAGGAAGCCGAGACGATCCGCGCGCGCTTCCCCAATGTGCTCGCGGTCACCGGCGCGCATGAATATGAACAGGTCGTCGGCGCAGTCCACGAAGCGGCGCCGATGCCGCCGAGCGCGTTTCTCAATCTCGTGCCCGAGCGCGACCTCAAGCTGACCCCGCGCCACTACTCCTATCTCAAGATTTCGGAGGGCTGCAACCATCGCTGCGCCTTCTGCATCATTCCCTCACTGCGCGGCGATCTGGTCAGCCGACGCCCCGACGCGATCCTGCGCGAGGCCGAGCGTCTGGTCGCCGCCGGCACGCGGGAACTGCTGGTGATCAGCCAGGACACCTCGGCCTACGGGCTCGACCTGCGCCATGCCAGCTGGCCGCTCAAGGGCGGCGGCGAGGTGCGCGCGCACATGACCGACCTGTCGCGCGAACTCGGCAAGCTCGGCGCCTGGGTGCGGCTGCACTATGTCTACCCCTATCCGCATGTCGACCAGGTCATTCCGCTGATGGCCGAGGGGCTGATCCTCCCCTATCTCGACATTCCCTTCCAGCATGCCGCGCCCGCGGTGCTCAAGCGCATGAAGCGCCCGGCCAACGACGCCAAGGTGCTCGAACGGCTGCGCAGCTGGCGTGCGATCGCGCCCGACATCACGATCCGCTCGACCTTCGTTGTCGGCTTCCCCGGCGAGACGGAAGCGGATTTCCAGTATCTGCTAGACTGGCTCGACGAAGCGCAGCTCGACCGCGTCGGCGCGTTCCGCTTCGAGCCCGTCGAAGGCGCCGCGGCCAATGTCCTGCCCGACCAAGTGCCCGAGGCGGTCAAGGAAGAGCGCTACGCCCGGATCATGGAGAAGACCGCCGCAATCTCGGCAGCCAAGCTGCAGGCCAAGATCGGCCGCACGCTCGACGTGCTGATCGACGCGGCCGATGGGGACGGCGCCACCGGCCGCTCCAAGGCCGATGCACCCGAGATCGATGGCGAAGTGCATCTCCGCGACGCGGGGCATCTCGCGCAGGGCGACATCGTTCGCGTGCTGATCGAGGACGCCGACGAGCACGATCTGTTCGGGGTGGCGGTGTAATCTCCTGATCCTCCCCATGCGAAGCATGGGGAGGGGGACCGCCGGCGCAGCCGGTGGTGGAGGGGAAGCGTCCACGCGCTGCGCTTGGAGCGGCCGCCCCTCCACCCCTCGCTGCGCGAGCGGTCCGCCTCCCCATCTGCGTTGGGGAGGATGGATGACGCCGCCCGCTTCGCGCGTTAACGATAGCCTATGACCGATTTCTCCTCGCTTCTTATCCCCGATCGCGGCCAGCCCGGCCATGTCGTCCACCTCGTCCGCGCCGACGGCTTCGATGCGTGGCTGACCGCACAGACCGAGCGTGTCCGCGCCGCGGCGGCGGCGGCGCGCTTCACCGCCAAACCCGGCACCTTCGCACTGATCCCCGGCAACAAGGCCGACGAATGGTCCGCAGCGCTCGGCATGCCCGACACCCCCGGGCCGTGGGATCTGGCGCCCGCCGTCGCCAAGCTGCCCGAGGGCCACTATCGCCTCTCCGACCCGACGCCCGGCGCCGCCGCGCTCGGCTGGCTGCTCGCGCACCACCGGTTCGATCGCTACAAGCAAGGCGAGCCGGTACCCCAGCGCGTGCTGCTCACCGGCGACCCCGCGCGGATCGACGAGACGGTCGCGCTGGCCGCCGCGGTCGCAATGGTCCGTGACCTGGTCGACACGCCTGCCAATGACATGGGGCCCGCGGAGCTGCAGGGTGCGGTCGAGGACCTCGCCAACGCGCATGGCGCCAGCACCCGCACCATTCGCGGGGCGACGCTGGAGAGCGACTATCCGATGATCGCCGCGGTCGGGCGCGCCGCCGTTGCCGCGCGTGCGCCGCGCCTGATCGAGCTCGACTGGGGCGACCTCGCGCATCCGCGCATCGCGATCGTCGGCAAGGGCGTCTGCTTCGATACCGGCGGGCTCGACATCAAGCCGTCGTCGGGCATGCGGATGATGAAGAAGGACATGGGCGGCGCCGCGCACGCGCTGGCGCTCGCCGACCTGATCATGCGCCGGCGGCTGCCGGTGCGGCTGCACCTGCTGATCCCCGCGGTCGAGAATGCGATCGCGGGCGACGCAATGCGGCCCGGCGACATTCTGGCGTCGCGCAAGGGCCTGAGCGTCGAGATCACCAATACCGACGCCGAAGGCCGCCTCATTCTGGGCGACGCACTGACCAAGGCGGCCGAGGGCGAGGCCGGCGTGAAGCCCGAACTCATTCTCGACTTCGCGACGTTGACCGGCGCGGCACGCGTCGCGCTCGGCCCCGACCTGCCGGCGCTGCTCGCCAATGATGACTCGCTCGCCGATGCGCTGCTCGCCGCCGGCGAGGCGGTTGCCGATCCGCTGTGGCGGCTGCCCTTGTGGGCGCCCTATCGCGAGATGATGAAGTCCGACGTCGCCGATCTCAACAACGCGCCCGACGGTGGCTTTGCCGGTACGATTACCGCCGCGCTGTTCCTCGAAAAATTCGTGCCTGCCGACCAGCCTTGGGCGCATCTCGACACCTTCGCCTGGATGCCGTCGGCCAAGCCCGGCCGGCCCAAGGGCGGCGAGGCGCTCGGGCTGCGCGCCGCGTGGGCGATGCTCAGCGCGCGCTACCTGGCTGCATGACGCCATTGATCGCACGCTGTTTTTTACGGAATGGAAACGATCGGCCTGCTCGCGTGTTTTTCCCTGTAAGTCGAGCGGCTACCGCCGCTTGGATCATGGGACATCGAGCGCGTGAAAACCGATATGCTCAGTCAATGGATGGATACGCTGGTCGCCTATGTGCGCTCGGGCGAGGCCGATCTCACCAACCGGCAGATGGCGCTGCTGCTCGTCGTTTACCGGACCACCGGACCGCACACGGTACGCGGGCTCGCGGCGGTGCTGGGGGTATCGAAACCCGTGGTCACGCGCGCCTTGAACACTTTGGGTCGGCTCGGCTATCTGCGGCGCGAACGCGACGAACGCGATCGTCGCAACATCTTCGTTACGCGCACCAGCCGGGGAGCGGAATTTCTTGAAGGCTTCAAGGGCCTCATCGCCGGCAAGGAACGCCGTCGCGCTCCCGCACTCGGCCAGCCGGCGCTCGCCTGACCGATTCAGTCTGGCGGGGCCGTCCGCGAACCTCGACCGTCGCATCCACGCGATCCGCGGCGACGTGGCGGACGTGGCGCTCGCTGATCGCGTGTTCGCCCCCCATTATGCCTGCCCGCTGGACCACGGCTGCCTGACCGCAACGGCACCGTTGCGGGCGGCCCCCTCGCGCGACGCGGTTGCCGTTTCCGAAGTTCTGCGCGGCGAGTGTTTCGCGGTGGTCGACGCCAGCGGCGACTGGGCCTGGGGCTATACTCGACACGACGGCTATGTCGGCTATGTCGAACTGTCCGCGCTCGGCGAGACCTGCGGCGCGAGCCATGTCGTCGCGACACCCGCCGCCCTGATCTTCGCCGCGCCGGACATCAAGGCGCCGCTGCTCGGGCGGCTGCCGATGGGCGCCCGGATGGCCGCCCACGAGGACGGCGCGTTCGTCGCCATCGCGGAGGGCGGCTTCGTGCATGTCCGCCATGTCGCGCCCATCGACATACCGGCCGAGGATTTCGTCGCCGTCGCGGCGCAACTGACCGGCACGCCCTATCGCTGGGGCGGACGATCGGGCGACGGCATCGATTGTTCGGGGCTGGTCCAGCTCGCGCTCGGCTTTGCCGGGATCTCGGCGCCGCGCGACAGCGACCAGCAGGCGGCACTCGGCAGCGCACTCGACGACGGCGCACCGCGCCAGCGTGGCGATCTCGTCTTTTTGCCCGGCCATGTCGGCATCATGGCGAGCGATACCGCGCTGCTCCACGCCAATGCGCATTGGATGCGCGTTGTCACCGAGCCTCTCGCTGACGTGT
The DNA here is from genome assembly GCF_937859915.1 of uncultured Sphingomonas sp. Classification (GTDB taxonomy): domain Bacteria; phylum Pseudomonadota; class Alphaproteobacteria; order Sphingomonadales; family Sphingomonadaceae; genus Solisphingomonas. Next base: position 9,530 of record NZ_CALMAW010000036.1, read on the forward strand.
TGGCGCGCCAACCCAAGGACGGCGGCATCACCGCGACCAGGAGAATGCTATGACGGTGCGCGTGTTCGTCGACGGCGGCGCCGGCACCACCGGGATCGAGATCGTCGAGCGGCTAACGGGGCGCGACGATGTGACGTTGCACCTGCTCGCCGACGAGCATCGCAAGGACGCCAGCGCGCGGGCCGAGGCGTTGGCCGCGTCGGACATCGCGATCCTGTGCCTGCCCGACGACGCCGCACGCGAGGCGGTCGCGCTCGCCGGCGACCTCGCGATCCGTTTTATCGATGCGTCGACCGCGCACCGTACCGATCCCGCCTGGACCTATGGGTTCGCCGAACTCGAGCCCGGTCGCCGGGACGCGATCACAGGCGCGCGCTTCGTCACCAATCCGGGCTGCTACCCCACCGGTTTCCTGGCGCTGGTCCGTCCGCTGGTGCGCGCGGGGCTGCTGCCCGCCGCTACGCCGCTCGCCACCAACGCGACCTCGGGCTATTCGGGCGGCGGCAAGGCGATGGTCGCGGAATTCGAACGGGGTCCGGCCCCGACCGCCTTCCGCAGCTACGGCCTGTCGCTCGAGCACAAGCATGTGCCCGAGATGCAGCGCCACGCCGGCCTATCGATTCCGCCGATCTTCGCGCCGGCGGTCGCGAACAGCTATCGCGGCATGCTCGTCGAGGTGCCGCTGCATATGTCGCAGCTCACCGCGAGCACCTCGGTAGACCAGGTCCATGCCGTGCTTGCCGACGCCTATGCCGGATCCGCGCTGGTGACGGTCGCCTCGCTCGCCGACAGCGCCGCGCGCACCGCGCTGACGATCGAGGACGTCGCCGGCACCGATCGGCTTAACCTCTATGTCTTCGCCAACGCGCGGACTGGCCATCTCCGGCTCGCTGCGACGCTCGACAATCTTGGCAAGGGCGCGAGCGGGGCGGCGGTGCAGAACCTCAACCTGATGGCGGGGCTGGACGAGACACGCGGGCTGCAGCTTTGACCACACGCACGCTATTCGCGACGCGCTTCTACGACGGCGTGATCGCGGACGACGCGCTGATCGCCGAACTCGACGCCGCTGCACTCGACCTCGCTGCACAGGATCGCGCGGGACGCGGCTGGTGCAAGGCGCACGCCTATCCGGGCTATACCTCCTATGCATCGCTGAACGATCTGCCGGTGCGCAGCCCGGTGTTCGACGATCTGCGCCGCGTGCTCGACAAGCATGTGCGCCGCTTCGCCGACGAGGCGTTTCTCGATCTCGGCGGGCGCCGGCTCAAGCTCGACAGCCTGTGGGTCAATGTTCTCAAGGGCAATGCCGGCGGCCATTCGGGGCATATTCATCCGCACAGCGCCGTGTCGGGCACGGTCTATGTCCGCGTGCCCGAGGGGGCGGCGGGCCTCAAGCTCGAGGATCCGCGGCTGCCGATGATGATGGCCGCTCCGCTGCGCCGCGACGACGCCCCGGAGGATGCGCGCAGCTTCGTCTATGCGACGCCCAAGGTCGGCAGCGTCTTCCTGTGGGAGAGCTGGCTGCGGCACGAAGTGCCCGCGGGTCGTGCCAAGAGCGAACGGATCAGCATCAGCTTCAACTATCGGTGAGGGCGCGCCAAGCCCTCTCCTTCTGGGAGACGGTTGGGTGAGCGTCTCCGACGTCGGATAATGCCACACGCCGACCACGCGCCGGCTTCGTTGCTCCCCCTCACCCCCCTTCTGGGGAGAAGGAGAGTGCCCCTACATCTCGCCCCTCGCCCGCCGGATCGCGAACCATTTTTGCACATTGGCATTATGCTCGGCGAGCGTATCGGCGAAAACATGACCGCCCTGGCCGTTGGCGACGAAGTAGAGCGCCTTGGTCATCGCCGGATGCAGCACCGCATGGATCGAGGCGCGCCCCGGATTGCAGATCGGGCCAAGCGGCAGCCCGACCTCGGCATAGGTATTGTAGCCGTTCCTGGCGTGCAGCTCGGACTCGAGGATGCGGCGGCCGAGCGGACGCCCCTTGGTGATTGGATAGATCACGGTCGGATCGGCCTGGAGCGGCATGCCGAGCTTGACGCGATTGCCGTAGACGCCCGCCACCATCGTGCGCTCGGACGCAATCCCGGTTTCCTTCTCGACGATCGAGGCGAGGATCAACGCCTGTTTCGGGGTCGACACCGCGAGCCCGGTGCCCCGCGCCACCCATTCGGCGGCGAGCGCGCGGTCCATCGCCTTCTGCATCCGCTGGACGAGCGCCAGCCGCGTCTCGCCGGGCAGATAGGCATAGGAATCCGGCAGCACCGATCCTTCCGGCGGCACCGCGACCGTACCGGAGAGCGCGGTGGTCGCGATCAGCCGATCGTGGACGATCGCTGACGGCATGCCCTCGGGGATCGTCACCAGCCGCAGCGTTGGGCGGCCATGCTGGAGCGTATCGAGGATCGCGGCGGCGCTGGCGTGCGCAGGGACCGCGAACTCGCCCGCGCGGATCGGATCATGCGATCCCAGCCGGCCGGCGAGCCCCCGGAACCAGGTCGCGCTGCGGATCGCGTGCGCTTGCGCCAGGATATGCGAGGCGGAGCCGATCGTGGCGCCTTCGGGAATCCGCACCGTCGTCGGCTGCGCGAGCGGCCCCGGGCCGCGCCACATGAACATCGGCACGCCGATCGCCAGCGCCGCGAGCGCGAGGAGGAGGATCAGCAGACGCTTCATCGCGGGTGTCCCACTCCGTCGTTCCCCGGCGAAGGCCGGGGTCCAGGCTCAACGCTTACGACTGGCCCCCGGCCCTCGCCGGGGAACAGAAGAATATCAGATCGCGCGCATCACCAGGCTGGCGTTGGTGCCACCGAACCCGAACGAATTGTTGAGCACCGCGGTCACCTTGCGCTTCTTGGCGACGTGCGGAACGAGGTCGACACCAAGGCAGCTATCGCTCGGATTGTCGAGGTTGAGCGTCGGCGGGACGATCTGATCGCGGATCGCGAGGATGCAGAAGATCGATTCGACCGCACCCGCGCCGCCGAGCAGATGCCCGATCGCCGACTTGGTCGACGACATCGACACGGTGTCGAGCGCGTCGCCGAACAGCTTGCGGACCGCACCGAGTTCGAGCTCGTCGCCGAGCGGGGTCGAGGTGCCGTGCGCGTTGATATAGTCGATATCCTCGGGCTTGAGCCCCGACTTCTTCATCGCCATCTGCATCGAGCGGAATGCGCCGTCGCCCTCGGGATGCGGCGCGGTGACATGATAGGCGTCGCCCGACAGGCCGTAGCCGATCACTTCGGCATAGATCTTTGCGCCGCGCGCCTTGGCGTGCTCATATTCCTCGAGCACGATCACGCCCGCACCCTCGCCCATCACGAAGCCGTCGCGATCCTTGTCATAGGGGCGGCTGGCCTTTTCAGGCGTATCGTTGAACCCGGTCGACAGCGCGCGCGCCTGCGCGAAGCCGGCGACGCCGAGCGGACAGATCGTGGCTTCCGCGCCGCCCGCGAGCATGACGTCGGCATCGTCCATCGCGATCATCCGCGCGGCGTCGCCGATCGCATGCGCGCCGGTCGAGCAGGCGGTGACGACCGCATGATTGGGGCCTCGCAGGCCATATTTGATCGAAACCTGACCCGAAATCAGGTTGATCAGGCGGCCGTGGACGAAATGCGGTGAGACGCGACCAGGGCCCTTGTCGTGGAGCACGATCGATTCGCGCTCGATTCCCGGCAGGCCGCCAATGCCCGATCCGATCGACACGCCCGCGCGCCACGATTCTTCGAGCGTCATCTCGGTCAGCCCGGCATCTTCGAGCGCCTGGCCTGCAGCGTCGATGCCGAAGACGATGAAGGGATCGACCTGGCGCTGGACCTTGTGATCGACGCGCTTGGCGGGATCGAAGCCATATTCATGGTCCGGACCCTTCACCTCGCAGGCGATGTGGCACTTCTGGTCACTCGCATCGAAATGCGTGATCTTGGCCGCACCGGACTTGCCGGCGAGCAGATTGGCCCAGCTCGTCTCGACATCGCCGCCAAGCGGCGTGACGAGACCCAGACCAGTGACGACGACGCGGCGCATATTCCTCTCCCAAAAACAAAACAGGCCCAGCCCGGTCGGGCTGAGCCTGTCGAAGCCCCGTTCCGCCCTTGTCGCCCGGCGAGAAGGGCAACCCCTTCGGCGAGCGCAGGGGCGAACGGCGTGGGCTCAGCTCTTGTGGCTGTCGATGTAGCTGATCGCGTCCTTGACGGTCGTGATCTTCTCGGCGGCGTCGTCGGGGATCTCGACACCGAACTCTTCCTCGAACGCCATCACCAGCTCGACGATGTCGAGGCTGTCGGCGCCGAGATCGTCGATGAAGCTCGCGTCCTCGGTGACCTTGTCGGCCTCGACGCCGAGATGCTCGACGACGATCTTCTTCACGCGCTCGGCGGTCTCGCTCATGTGCTGCCTTCCCGTTTCATAAGGGGTTTTGTTGCGGGCTTGCCTAGACGCGGCGGCGGAGGCTGGCAAGAGGCCGCCGCGCCGCCGCGCACGCCATTATCATCTCAGATCATCGCCATGCCGCCGTTGACGTGCAACGTCTGGCCGGTGACGTAGCCGGCCTCGCGGCTAGCGAGATATGCGACCGCGGCGCCGATGTCGGCGCGGGCCCCGAGATCGCCGGCGGGGATTTTGGTGAGGATCGCCGCCTTCTGCGCGTCGCTGAGCGCATCGGTCATCGCCGAGCGAATGAACCCCGGCGCGACGCAGTTGACGGTGATGCTGCGGCTGGCGAGCTCCTGCGCGAGGCTCTTCGACATGCCGATCAGCCCGGCCTTGGACGCGGCATAATTGGCCTGTCCCGGATTGCCGGTGACGCCGACCACCGAGGTGATCGACACGATCCGCCCGAAGCGCTGCTTCATCATCGGTCGCGCCGCCGCGCGGATCAGTCGGAACGCCGCCTCGAGATTGACCGAGAGCACCTGCGCCCATTCCTCGTCCTTCATCCGCATAATTAGATTGTCGCGGGTGATTCCGGCATTGTTAACGAGGATATCGAGCCGCCCGCCCAGTGCCTCGACCGCGCGCGGCACGAGCCCGTCGACCTCGGCGGCGTCGGACAGGTTGCAGGTCAGCGTCACGGGATCATTGGGCAAGCCCGACGCCACCTCCGCGAGCACCGGCTCGCGCGTGCCGGAGAGCGCGACGCGCGCACCCTGTGCAGCCAGCGCCATGGCGGTTGCCGAGCCCAGCCCACCAGAAGCCCCCGTAACCAACGCGGTCATGCCTGTAAGGTCGAACATCACTTGCTTCCTTCTTGTTCGTCATCCCCGACTTGATCCGGGATCCATAAACGCGGCCTCGCCCAAGGAAGCGCTGCGGGTATGGATTCCCGCCTTCGCGGGAACGACGGCCTTCCTAAAATGCGCGTCGTCACCGACGGCGTCACAAGGTCTTCGCGAACGCCTCGATGTCGCTCATCGTCACCACGCTCGTCGCCGTGGCGTCGGGCGCGATGCGCTTGACCATCGGCCCCAGCACCTTGCCGCCGAACTCGACGAACTCGGTCACCCCCGCCGCCGCCATCGCCAGCACGCTCTCGCGCCAGCGCACCGTGCCGGTAACCTGATCGACCAGCAGCGTGCGGATCGCCGCGGGATCAGCGACCGGCGCGGCGGTGACGTTGGCGTAGAGCGGCACCAGCGGCGCGCGCAGATCGGCCTTGGCCAGCGCCTGCTCCATCACGCGCGCGGCCGGCTCCATCAGCGAGCAGTGGAACGGCGCCGAGACCGGCAGGATCATCGCGCGCTTGCCGCCGCGCACCTTGGCAAGTTCGACCGCGCGCTCGACCGCGGCCTTCGAGCCCGAGATCACCACCTGTCCCGGCGCATTGTCGTTGGCGGCCTCGCACACCTGGTTCTCGGCGGCATCGGCAGCGATCGCCTGCGCGGCGGCAAAGTCGAGGCCGAGCAATGCCGCCATCGCGCCCTCGCCGACCGGCACCGCCGCCTGCATCGCCTGCCCCCGCACGCGCAACAGTTTGGCGGTCGCCGCAAGCCCGAGCGCTTCGGCCGCGCAGAGCGCACTATATTCGCCGAGGCTGTGGCCCGCGACATACTCCGCCTTGTCGGCGAGCCGGATGCCGCCCTCGAGCACGCGCAGCGTCGCCAGCGCATTAGCCATGATCGCGGGCTGGGCATTCTCGGTCAGCAGCAAATCCTCGGGCGGTCCTTCGACCATCAACCGGAAGAGATTCTGTCCCAGCGCCTCATCGACCTCCTGGAACAGTTCGCGGGCCGCCACGCTGGCAGCGGCAAGCGCCTGGCCCATGCCGACGGCCTGGCTGCCCTGACCGGGAAAGATGAACGCGCGCATGATCCTCTCCTTATAAGCCGGTCGCGATAGAAAGCTGGACGGCCGAGCGCAAGCCGTGGCACCCAACGTTGCCATGATCCCCCGCCTACCCGCGGCCCGTCCGCTCATCGCCCTCGCGCTCGGCGCGGCCCTGCTCGCCACCGGCCTCGGCGCCGAAAAACCGCATGGCTACCTTGCCGACGGCGCGTTCGATATTCTCCAGGTGCTGCCGCCCGCCCCGGTCAAGGGCGACGCACGCTACAGGGCGGACCGCACGATCTTCAAGCAGACGCGCGCGATGATCGGCACCCCGCGCTACGCGCTCGCGACCGCGGACGCGGTCTACGAGCAGCCCGCGCTGATGGCCGATTTCTCCTGCGCGGTCGGCGTGGCACTCACGCCGCAGGATGCGCCGCGCACCAAGGCGCTGGTCGATCGCGCGCTGCTCGATACCGAAGGCCAGACGGTGCGTGCCAAGAATTTCTACAAGCGCAAACGTCCCTTTCTGATCGACAAGGGCGACATTTGCGAACCCAAGCAAGAGCTGGCGAAGAGCTATGACTACCCTTCCGGCCACACCACGCTGGGGTGGACCTGGGCACTGATCCTCTCCGATCTGCTTCCCGATCGCGCCACACAGATCCTTGCGCGCGGCCGCGCCTATGGCGACAGTCGCTTCATCTGCGGCGCGCACAATGAAAGCGCGGTCGAGGGCAGCAAGCTGTCCGCTGGCTCGACGATGGCCGTGGTGCGGACGACCGCGCCCTATCAGGCCGACGCGGCTGGCGCGCGCGCCGAGCTGCGGGCGCTGGCGGCCGACCCGCTGGTCCCGCGGCCGACCGGATGCGACGCGGAAGCCAAGCTGGTCGCGCAGCGGGTGCTGTAGCAACATCCCCCCGAGCACGCGCGGGGAGGATGCGCTACCCCCGCTTGCTTTTCCCCGCGTCTTCCGCCATAGGCCCGCGCTTCCGGACGCGCTCAGCGCCCCGGAGCTACTGCAAGACAGCCGGAGGGGCACCGCGACGGTCGCGGGACGCCAACGATCGGCCAACATGGAAGGACGACCACATGGCTCTGTACGAGCATGTGTTTCTCGCGCGTCAGGACCTCGCCCAGGCGCAGGTCGACGCGCTGACCGAAACCGCCACCAAGATCATCGAAGAGTTCGGCGGACGCATCGTCAAGTCCGAGACCTGGGGCCTGCGCACGCTCGCCTATCGGATCGCCAAGAACCGCAAGGCGCATTATGTGATGCTCGAGATCGACGGCCCCGCGGCTGCGATCAACGAGCTCGAGCGCCAGATCGCGATCAACGAGGACATCATCCGCTACATGACGGTGCGGACCGAGACTCACGAGGAAGGCCCGTCGGCGATGATGCGCCGCAACGAGCGCAGCGAACGCGGCGATCGCGGTGGTCGTGGCGACCGCGGTGATCGTGGCGACCGCGGCGACCGCGGCCCCCGTCGCGACGACCGTGGCGAGCGCCCCGAGCGCGACGCCGCCTGAGCCCGAACACGAGATTTAGGAACCAACGATGGCCCGTCCATTTTTCCGCCGCCGCAAGAGCTGCCCCTTTTCCGCCAAGGATGCCCCCCGGATCGACTATAAGGACGTCCGGTTGCTGCAGGGCTTCGTGTCCGAGCGCGGCAAGATCGTCCCCAGCCGTATCACGGCGGTATCCGCCAAGAAGCAGCGTGAGCTGGCCCGCGAGATCAAGCGCGCGCGCCATCTCGGCCTGCTCCCCTATGTCGTCAAGTAAGGAGCACAGACCATGGAAGTGATCCTGCTCGAGCGCGTCGAGAAGCTCGGCGCCATCGGCGACATCGTCACCGTGAAGAACGGCTATGCCCGTAACTTCCTGCTGCCGAACAAGAAGGCGCTGCGCTCCAACGCCGCCAACCGCAAGGTGTTCGAGGCCAATCGCGCCACGATCGAGGCCGATAACGCCAAGCGCCGCGACGTGGCCGTCACCGAGTCGAAGGACATCGACGGCAAGACGCTGACGCTGATCCGCCAGGCGTCGAACGTCGGCCAGCTCTACGGCTCGGTCTCGGCGCGCGATCTCGCGGAGCTTCTCGCCGCCGACGGCGCGCACATCACCCGGAGCCAGGTCGTGCTCGACAAGCCGATCAAGTCGATCGGCGTGCACACGGTCCGCGTCGTGCTCCACGCCGAGGTCTCGGTGTCGATCAAGGTCAACGTCGCGCGTTCGCCCGAAGAGGCGGATCTGCAGGCGAAGGGCGTCGATGTCATGGCCGAGATGTTCGAGCGTGACGAAGCCGGCTTCACCGAAGACTATGACCCCAACGCAGAGCCCGGCGCCACCGCCGACGCCCCGCGCGAGGACCGCGAAGAGGAGCAGGCCGAGGCCTGATCTTCTATCGCTTGAGACTCGGGTGACCGGGACAGAAGAGGCCGCTCCTGGAAGGGGGCGGCCTTTTTTGTTTGGCCCTATCGGTGGGCCGAAGATGTGCGGCGCGCGGTGCCGGAGCCACGGTTCACCGACTGTCGACCGACCGGGTCGACGGTCACGCTACTATGCGTTCGATGGCATGTGGCAGTGCGGTTGCTCGCGGCTGCTTCGCAGCGGCCTGCATCGCGACGATCGCCTTGGCGGGACATTGCAGCGCCGCCCGATCGTCCATGTGCCAGCCCGAAAGCCATTGCGCGTAACGCTCGTTCAATCTGATCACGCCGTCCGAGCCGATGCGCCCGACCGCATTGTGCGCAGCGTTCAACGCTACCGTGCACATCTGTACGGCGCCATCGGCGCGGATGACGAAGCTGTTGGGCGTTGCAGCATAGCAGACATGCTCCTCGTCGGCATCCGCGCCCGATGCCGCCTTGCCGAGACCGGCCAGGCGATCCTCGAGCATCCGGGCGGCGTCCTGGAAGCGACCGCGGGACATCGGGCGGATCGTGTCGGGCAGCGCGCGGCCATAATTGCCCAGCATTTCGAAGGCGAACGACACCCGGGGATCCTGCACGATCGTACCGAGTTCGGCGAGCAGGTCGTCGAACCGTGGAACGCTGATCTCGTCGAGGTGGATCCGCAGGGTGATCGCGAAGAGGAGATCAGAGGCACAGGCGGCGTGAAGGTTGGCGAGGATGGTCGCGAGGTCGCCCGCACCCTTGGCTTGACGTCGGCGGGCATTGTGGACGTCTGCCGGGCCGTCGATCGTGATCTGATATTGGGAGACCCCAAGCGCGCAGAGCCGTCGCAATCGTGGCAGGGTCAGGAGATGGCCGTTGGTCGTCGCGCCCGAATGCAGCCGGATCGCGTGTTCGGCGGCGCTGTCATTTGCCGCCTGCATGATCTTCTCGATCACCGCCATGGCGAGCAACGGTTCGCCGCCGAACCAGGAAATGGTGAGTTGATCGAGCAGCGGCGCACGGCTGGCGACCAGCCGGACGATGCCGTCGGAAACGCTATCCGCCATCCGCCCCTGCTCAAAATCCTCGTAACAATAGACGCACCGGTAATTGCATTTCTCGGTTGGCATTATGATCAGCCCGAGACGTTTGTTGAGGAAGGCGGCGGCAAGATGGCTCATAAAGACGTTCCTTCGATCGATCGTCTCATTCGTCGGCGCAACTCTTGATATTGACGCACAGGGACTGCGAATTGGTCGACGCGTCCTCGAAGGCCTCGGCGGAGGGGAGCGCACGCAGTGCCTCAGCCACCTGCTGATCCTCAATATGGACCCGGCCGTCCGCCGTCACCGACACATGCCCCGGATCGATCGTCGACAATATATTCTTGATGTCTTCAACATTTGAATCGGACATGGATATCTCCATAATAGACATGGTATATTCGTTCGCCATAGATTGCATCGATCATCGTATTTGAGCGATTCTCTATAGCGCTAATATTGATAACATCTGACAGTCGACTCGCAAGCGGCGATCCGCGCCAGTCTGACGTTGTTTATTGTTGACAATTGAGGCGCTTAACTGTTGATGGGCGCATATTGGCTCTAATGGCATCGAGATCGCTCGCGCCCGCTCGACGCCTGTCGTGCCAAACGAAGACTCGCATCTAATCGGGGGTCCGCTCCGACCGGGATCGCATCGCGTCCGCGCTCCAACGCCCCGGTCTCCTAGGACGCAAGGCGTCGGCCGCCGGCGCAGACGACGGCCCCCGCGGGATCCGCGGCCCCGCACTTTCCCGCATGCATGAGACACGCCAGGGCGCCGACCGTTTCGCTCGCTTGGTCGTACGACAAAAGGCGGACGACGCGCGTCCGCACATTTTGCATGCGCCATAGCTCCGCGGGGGGGAGGTAGGGCCTCACATCTCTAAAATTGCGCGGTGCTCGCGACCGGTCCCGGACCCGGGCCCCGGCAATCGCGGGCGAACGAGGACGCGCGCTGGCGGGGCTCCGCTATTCCGCCGTCATCACCGCAATCGCCGCCTCGGCCTGGCGCGCAAATGTCATGCCGTTGCCGATGCCGGCATAATAGCCGAGGAACAGCGCCATCTCGCGGAGTTGATCAACGGTGAACTCGGCCTGGTGGCGCGCGCCGTCGAGCTGGACCTCGAGCAGGTCGGCGCGGCCCAACATCGTTGTCACGCCGAGCGCGAGCAGGCGCCGGTCGCGCATCGTGAGATGGCCCCGCGCCCATATCTCGCCGAACAGATGTTCGACCGTGTCGGTCAGCCCCGGCGTCCGCGGTGCGGCGTCGAGCCGGTCCGCGACCGCCGGCGCATAGACCCGCGCCATCGATGCGATCCCGCGCGCCCACGGATCGTCCGCGCGCGGCGGCGCGGCCTCGCCGGCGAGCGTCGCGCGCATCTTCGGGCGGACGACGTCGGCGATCGGCGTCTCGATCCCGGCGGCGCCCGCAAACTGCTGGACCGCGGCCAGATCCTTCTGGACCAGCCGATCGACCGCGGCGACCTGCTCGTCTGACCAGCGCGTGCCCGTCAGCTGCGCCTCGAGCCGCGAATGCGGCGCGGTGCCCCCCTCGGTCGCGGACTTGAGCACCGCGAGCAGCATCGCGGGATCGGCGCCGCCCGCCGTCGCGAGCTCCACCGCCTCGTGGATCACCGCCCAGCTCGCATAGGTGACGTGGTTGCGTGCGAGCTTGACGATCATCCCCGTACCGAGCCCGCCGCAATGGACGACGGTCTTGGAAAAGGCCTCGAGCACGGGTCGGATGCGCTCGATCGTCGCGGGCTCGCCGCCGACCATCGTCACCAGACGGCCCTGCCCCGCCTGGGTCACGCCCGCATCGACCAGCGTCGCGCCATGCTGCGCGCAGATCGCGGCGAACTCGTGGATCGCTGCCAGATCGAGCGTCGAGAGGATGACGACGACCAGCCCGGGCTTGGCGATCGACAGCAGCCCTTGGTCGCCAAGCAGCACGTCGCGCACCTGCTTCGCGTCGATCACGGCGATCATCACGACGTCGGCGCGCCGCGCGACCTCGGCCGGCGCGGCGCAGACGGTGACGCCGTCGAGTCCGTCCGCGGCATCGGCCCGGACGTCGAACAGGATGGGGTCGTGGCCCGCCGCGGCGAGCTGGAGTGCGACCCCTCGGCCGATCATACCGAGCCCGACGACGCCGGGCCTCAGCTGCTGCGATACGGCGTCGGTCATGTCCATCTCCCGGTGTCGCGGCGGCCCCTTACGAGCTCATCCGATCTGGATCGCGTCGGCGCCGGTCACCCCGCAGGGGTGTCGCGCCCACTCAATAGCCCATCAGGCCCATCACCTCGCGGCGGCTGCGCTGGTCGTCGCGGAAGCAGCCGAGCACGCGGCTGGTGGTCATTCCGACGCCGGGGGTGCGCACGCCGCGCGCGGTCATGCAGGCGTGGCTCGCCTCGATCACGACGGCGACGCCCTGGGGTTTGAGATGCTCCCAGATACAGTCGGCGACCTGTGCGGTCAGCCGCTCCTGGACCTGGAGCCGGCGGGCGAACCCCTGGAGGACGCGGGCAAGCTTGGAGATGCCGACAACGCGGTCGCTCGGCAGATAGGCGATCGACGCCTTGCCGATGATCGGCGCCATATGATGTTCGCAGTGCGACTGGAACGGAATGTCCTTGAGCAGCACGACATTGTCGTAGCCGCCGACCTCCTCGAAGGTGCGGTAGAGATGACGCGCGGGATCCTCGCCATAGCCGCTGCAATATTCCTTCCAGGCGCGCGCGACGCGCTTGGGCGTGTCGAGCAGGCCCTCGCGCTCGGGATCGTCGCCCGACCAGCGGATCAGCGTGCGGATCGCGTCGGCGACCTCGTCGGGCACGGGAATCTTGGGGCTCTCGGCGACGAGATCGCCATCTTCGGGGTCCTGGGTCATGCCCCCTGCTATCGGGTCGCGCCGCCCGCCTGGCAAGAGCCGGGCGGCGCGAAACCGCTCAGGCGAACAGCTTGGCCGCGGTCTCGGCGACGAGCTTGCCCTGGAAGCGTGCGCCATCGAGCTCTTCCGCCTCGGGCTGCCGCGCGCCGTCGCCGCCCGCGATCGTCGTCGCGCCATAGGGCGCACCGCCGCGGACCTTGTCGACGCCCATCTGCGCCTGGAAGCTGTACGGCAGGCCGACGATGGTCAGGCCGAAATGCAGCAGGTTGGTGATGATCGAGAACAGCGTCGTTTCCTGCCCGCCATGCTGGCTGCCGGTCGAGACGAACGCCGCGCCGACCTTGCCGTTGAGCGCTCCCGACGCCCACAACCCGCCGGCCTGGTCGAGAAACGCCGCTAGCTGCGACGACATCCGACCGAAACGCGTGCCGGTGCCGACGATGATCGCGTCATAGTCGGCGAGCTCGGCGATCGTCGCGACCTGCGCCTTCTGATCGAGCTTGAAATGATTGGCCTTGGCGACCTCTTCGGGAACGGTTTCGGGCACGCGGCGGATTGCGACCTCGGCGCCGGCGCTGCGCGCGCCTTCCGCCATCGCCTCGGCCATCTGCTCGACATGACCGTAGGACGAATAATAGAGAACCAGAACCTTCGCCATCGACTTGCTCCTCGAAAAACCTGACCGGCAGGCTATGCGCGTCGACGAAGTCGGGATCGAGACGCATAATGCCGATTTGATCGTTCGAGATTGTCGAATAGTGGCGAGGCCGGCGCCGGTACGCCCGCCATTCCCACACAGGCAGCGCTTGGCGCTCGCGTCTGACGTTGTGACGCTGCGTCTATGGATCCCGGATCAGCCGTCCTGAGCGTGTCGAAGGACCCGGAATGACGAAGATGGCGGGGAAGGAAAGCCCACCACCGCGTCTTCAAAAGTCCTTGTCACGCCGCGCCCGCTTGCGCATCCGCATCCCAGACCCGCGGCCCCGTCGCGAACCGAGGAACACCCGTCGATGGCGTCGATCACATCCCCCAGGTCCCCCGTCACCGCCGGCGACGTCGTGCGGATTGCGAGCGGCAATTTCCTCGAAATGTACGACTTCATGGTGTTCGGCTATTTCGCCGCCGCGATCGGTGCCGCCTTCTTCCCGACCGGCGACGCCGCCAGCGCGCTGCTCAAATCGCTCGCCACCTTCGGCGCGGGCTTCCTGATGCGGCCGCTCGGTGCGCTGGTGCTGGGCGCGTTCACCGATCGCCACGGCCGCCGCGCCGGGCTGTTGCTGACGCTGGCGCTGATGAGCGTCGGCATCGTCACGCTGACGGTGACGCCCAGCTATGCGACGATCGGCGTGCTCGCCCCGATCCTGGTGCTCGGCGGCCGGCTGATCCAGGGATTTTCCGCGGGTGCGGAGCTCGGCAACGTCTCGGTCTATCTCGCCGAGATCGCCCCGCCCGGCCGGACCGGCTTCTATGTCTCGTGGCAATCGGCCTCGCAGCAGGTCGCGGTGGTGGTCGCAGCGCTCGTCGGCGTCGCGCTGGCGGGCGTGCTGGGGCCGGCACAGCTGGCGGCCTGGGGCTGGCGCGTCCCGCTGGCGCTCGGCTGCCTGCTCGTCCCCCTGCTGTTCGTGCTGCGCCGCCATCTGCGGGAAAGCGACGCGTTCGCACAGCGGCCGCCGCCCGCCGATCTCGCCGCCATTGCCCGCCAGCTGTGGCAGGCGCGCGCAATCGTACTGGCGGGATTGGGGCTGGTGCTGATGACCACGGTCAGCTTCTACATGATCACCGCCTACACCCCGACCTTCGGCAAGCTGCTCCATCTGCCCGAGCAGGCCAATTTGTGGGTCACCGCGGGCGTCGGCGCGTCCAATCTGCTGTGGCTGCCGACGATGGGCGCGCTGTCCGACCGGATCGGACGCAAGCCGATCCTGATCGCCTGCACGCTGCTGATGCTGCTGACCGCCTATCCCGCCATGGCGTGGCTGACCGCGGCGCCGAGCGTCGCCCGTCTGATCGCGGTCGAACTGTGGCTGTCGGCGCTCTATGCCAGCTACAATTCGGCGATGGTGGTCTATTTGACCGAGATCGTGCCGGCGGCGGTGCGCGCCTCGGGGTTCAGCCTCGCCTACAGCCTCGCGACCGCGGTCGGCGGCTTCACGCCGTTCGTCGTGACCTGGCTGATCGGCGTCACCGGAAACCGCGCCATCCCCGGCGTCTGGCTCAGCGTAGCGGCGCTGCTCAGCCTGTGGGCGATTTTCGCCACCCGTCACTCCCACGAAGGCGGGACTCCTTAGACTCTGCGCGTGATGATCGCGCGGCGCACCCATGGATCCCGGCACAATCGCTTCACAACAGGCGCCCCTGAATCGGACGCGGCACGTCCGGCAGCGCCGACACCTCCCCCGTCTCGCGCCGCGCCAACTCGGTCTGCGCGGAAAAGCGAACATCCTCGTCGCGGTCGCGCGCGAACCCCTGCACCGTCTCGGTCGGAAGTTCGCGCCAATAGCGCCCGCGCTCGGGGCCGGCGGGCACGCGCGGCAGCAGCCCGGGCTCGTCGCTCCACGCCAGCAGCTGCTCGAGTGAGGCCTCACTCAGCATGTCGCGCAGATGATGCGCGGTCACATAGGCGTCGGGCATCGCGCGGTGGACGGGCAGTCCGATCGCGCGATCGAGCCCCTCGGGCATCCGCCAGTAGCGCAACACCTGGTTGGAGAAACTGGGCGAGCCCGGCCACAGCCGCAGCGCGCATTTCCAGGTGCAGATCCAGCGCGCCCCGCCCGACAGCGCCGGGGTGCAGAAACGCTGCTCGAAGCTTGCCCGGTGCGCCGCCAGCGCGACCGCCCCGCCTTCGGGCTTAAGCACCCCCGGTGCAACGTCGCGCCAATAGCCGGCGTCGGCAACGTCGGCATCGATGATATGGTGGACCGCCATCGTCACCGGCGGGATTGGCCGTCCCGGATTGACCAGGATCGCACCGCGTTCGTCATCGACCGCCCAGCGCCCGTCGGCACCGAGCACGACATCCTGCCAACCGATCTCGCACACGTCGTGCGCGGGCGGGCGGGAACCGGTAGTCTCCAGATCGACGACTCGGACGCGGGTGACGCTCATCGGTCGGATATGGGCGGTACCGTCGCATATCCAAGCGCCGCGGCCCCTTTCCCGCGCCGTGCAGGCGGCCTAGCATCGCGCCCGATACATAAAAAATGGAGCGGATGATGACCTTCACGGCACGCGAACTGCGATCGACGATCGACGAGGACGGCAACCTCCGCCTGTCGCTGGAGACGGTCGAGATCAACGATCCCGGTGACGACGAGATCGTCGTCCGGATCGAGGCGGCGCCGATCAATCCCAGCGACATCGGGCTGTTGATCGGGCCAGCCGACATATCGACGCTCTCCGCGACCCCAGGCGACCGCGCCGGCGTGACGATGACGGTACCACGCGGCCGGCTCGGCGGCGTCAAGGCGCGGATCGGGCAGTCGTTGCCGACCGGCAACGAAGGCGCCGGCACCGTCGTCGCGGCGGGCAAGAATGCGAAGGCGCTCGAGGGCCGGCTGGTCGGCATGGTCGGCGGCGGCATGTATGCCGACTATCGCCGCATCCGCGCCCGCGAGGTCGTGCCACTGCCCGCGGGCGCCACCGCCGCCGACGGCGCCTCGATGTTCGTCAATCCGCTCACCGCGCTCGGCTTCGTCGAGACCGCGCGGCGCGACGGCCACGCCGCGATCATCCACACCGCGGCCGCGTCCAATCTCGGCCAGATGCTGCAGAAGATCTGCCTCGCCGACGGCATCCCGCTGATCAACATCGTCCGTTCACCCGCGCAGGCGGAGATCCTGCGCGGCATCGGCGCGACCCATGTGCTCGACAGCACCGCCGACGGCTTCGCCGCCGCATTGACCGAGGCGATCGTCGAGACCGGGGCGACGGTGGCGTTCGACGCGATCGGCGGCGGCACGGTCGGCAGCGACATCGTCCAGGCCATGGAGCGCGCCGCGGTACGCCGGATGACCGAATATAGCCGCTACGGCTCGGATACGTTCAAGCAGCTCTATATCTACGGCGCGCTCGACATAGCGCCGACGACGCTCAACCGGCTCGCCTTCGGTTTCCAGTGGAGCGTGTCGGGCTGGCTACTCTTTCCTTTCCTGCGCACGGCCTCGCGCGAGACAGCCGAGCGGATGCGCAAGCGCGTGTCGGACGAGCTCACCTCCACCTTCGCGAGCCATTACAGCCGCGTGATCGGTCTGGCCGAGGCGCTCGAGCCCGAGGTGGTGCGCGGCTATGAGCGTAAGGCGACGGGGGAGAAATATCTGATCGATCCCACGCGCGGCTGAACGCGGCCCCGTTGGTGTTGGGCCCATCGCCGCCGTCGCTTGGGACGGCTGGCGATGGGCTCGCCGCGGACACACGCGGCGCCTGTTAGCCCTTGAGGCTGTCGGGCACCTTGCCGCCATTGTCGGCGAGCTTCTGCATCACCGCCTTATGGAGCGCGATATTTTCCTCGGCGGTCCCGTCGGCACCGACATGGACGGCAAGCTCGCCGGCGAGGTCCTTGCGTGCTTGCAGGCTCGAATCCATGTCGAGCAGCTTGAGCAGGTCGACGATCGAGCGCTGCCAGTCGAGGCTTTTGCCCTTCGACGCTGCCATCTGCGTCAGCACCGCTTCGACGTCGACCGGCTGCGCCGGTGCGGCGGCGGGCGTCGCGGGTGCAGTCGGCGCGGCGGTGGGTGCGGTGGGCTGAGCTGCCGGAGCCGGTGCGGCAGCCGGCGCCGGAGCGGCAACAGGCGCCGCCGGCTGGCCGTGGTGAAAGATCTTGGTCATGATCGTGCCGAAGATGCTCATCTCGCGTCCTTGTGCTGGGAAGCTCCCGGAGCGATCGCGGCATCGCGTTGTTCCGCCCCGCCGCGGCACGTCCTTGCGGAAGCGCGCGATTGGCGACGAGTGATGGCGGCGATCGGCTGAAGCGCCCGAATCCCGCCGACATGCTCGCCAGATCCATCGACACCAAACGCCGCGTCGATCGTTGGGGCGGAGCGTAGAGGAGGTGTCGATGGCACACAGATTGGCGGAAGCGCAGTTCAAGTCGGACGTTGCGCGGATCAGGTCGCACGCGCGAGACGAGGCTGCCAAAGAGGCGGTCGCGCGCGATGCACGCGCCGAACGGCATGCCCGCCGCGTCGGCAAGGCCAAGGCCGTGTCGGCGCCGGCGATCGTCGCCCTGACCGCGCTGGGCGGTGTCGCGCTAGGCTGGCGGCGCCGCGCGAAGGTAGCCGCCGAATAGGCACCGGAAGCGCGTCAGCTCTGCCGGATGCCGGTCGCATCGGCCTCCGTAAACGTCGCGATCGGCGCGATCGGTGTCATCATCACCAGCGGCAGGATCCGCGCCGTCGAGGCCTGATAATTGGCATAGAAAGGGTGGCAGTCGATGAGGAATGCCCAGATCTTGTCGCGCTCGTCACCCGCCGGCTCGCGCCACGTCGCGCGAAACGCCTGGCTGGCGATCTGGAAGGCGATCTCGTCGGCGCTTTCGAGATTGAGGTACCAGGCGGGATGCGCGTCGGCACCGCCCTTCGACGCGCAGATCACGACCTCGCCGCCAATGTCGGCATAGCAAAGCGGGGTGATGAACACTTTGCCGCTCTTGCGCCCGACATATTTGATCAGGCAGTGAGTCGCGAACGCCCGCCCGCCGACGGGCGTGATGTCCATGATATGGCCTTGGGTGCCGCCAGAGCGAAGATACAGTTCGCGATGCTCGGTGACCCAGTCGCGGCGGACTGCGGTGATCGCGGCGGCGGATTCGTCGCTCATGGCATGTGCCTTCCTGACCTGCTTCCCACGCAAACGGGCCGGCTGCTCTTCGTCAGCCTGGCCCGCCGGGTCTGCCAGATTCGCTATGCCGCCGCTACCGCCCCGGCTGCAGGCACCGCCGTCGCGATACTCTTGGTCTGCGCCAGTGCGCTGCCGAAGCTGTGCAGGCCGAGCGCGTGCAATCCGCCGAGCCCGCCGCAGACGAACAGCACCAGATCCTTGGGCTCGGGAGTCGCATAGACGTAGCCGTCGCCGCGGACCCGGCCCTGATCCTCGAGCTGGCCGCGGTGCAACCCCTGAAGCCAGTCCGCCGACACGCGTGCGTGCTTCCAGATGATCTCCTGCACGTCCTCGAGCCTGGGCACTTCGCGCGCGACGAGGTCGGCGCAGATCGGATTGATCCCGATCGTCATCTCCGAAAACTCCATCGCCGGCGAATAGCAGTTGGCACCTGCATAGGAGACCGACTTTCCGATCATCTCGAGGAACGCCATCGCACCCGTCGAGGTCGTGTCGAGGATGTTCATCGTCCCCATCGTGCTGAACGCGGTGACCGCGTTGCCCGCGATCCCGGCACGGCGTTCGGCGAGCGGCGCCCAGGGCGACTTCTCCTCCCACTCGCCCATCAGCAGCCCGGCGGTGCGTCCGGGCGAGCCAAAGGTTGTCTGCGAGCTGACGCCGGCGACCTGGCCGGCGACGTTGCGCAAGATCAGCCGGATCGCGCGTCCGATCGCATTGGCCCGGGTCGCGACGCCGCCGGCGCAGCCATAGCCATAGGGGATGTCGAGCGCGTCGCGCACCGGGCCGTTGACGATGAAGCCGGGATAGACCGATGCGGTCGTCGCATTGACGCCGTACAATTCGAAATCGGGCTCGCTGATCGCCGCGATCGCCGCGATGATCAGCTCGAGCGAGGCGGCGGGCGCGCCTGCCATCACCGCGTTGATCACGATCTTCTCGACGGTGCATTCCGAGCTGTCGGGCATCCGCGCGATCAGCTCGTCGGGATAGCGATCGTTCGCCGACAGGAACGTGCGAACGCGCGCGTCGGTCGGCGGGATCAGCGGCAGCCCGTCGCCCCAGCCCTGCTCGAGCGAGAATGTCGTGAACGCCTCGATATCGTCCTCCGCATCGAACCGCCGGCTGGTCAGCCAGTCGACCTCGCAGCCCGCCGGACCGCAATCGCGGCTGACGAGCAGCTTGGGAGTCGAGACGCCGCGATGCGACGGCGTGATCCTATGGATCGTCACGCCGCCTGCTCCCGCGCAGTCAGGCTCGCGCCCATGACGCCGAGCAGGCCGTCGAAATAGGCTTCGGCAACGGGCTCGACTTCCTCGCGCGACAGTTCGTTGAGCGGATAGGGCAGGACGTGGACACGCAGCCCCGATCGCCCGCCCCGTGCCGCCAGCTCATGCGCGAACTCCTCGAAATTCTTGGTCGCCACCGCCACCGTCGGAACGCCGCTATTCGCGGCCGCGATCGCGTCGCGGATCGTCCAGCCCGTGCACGAGCCGCAATTGGCCAGACCCGAGACGACGATGTCGACGGTCTTGAGCCAGGCTTCGAGCGACCGCGCCTGGTCCTCGCCCTCCTCGCCGGAGCGGTTGGTCGAGCGCCAATAGGTCACGGTCGCGCCGGCCGTCTCGAACTTCTGCGCCCAATTCTCGCTGATCAGATCCCAGCAGCGCCAGATCTGGTCGAGGCGGAAGCCGACCCGCTTGCCCGCGAGTTCGCCCGCATCGGGTCCGGGGCTGGCATTGTCGTCCATACGCTTGGCGGTGGGGTCGAGGATCTTTATCGAGGCCATCGTTCGTCTCCTGGTCTGCCGTGGCGACCTTGTCGGTCCGGGAGCGATGGTCGCCGGTCATCCACTCCGTAGCGGCTGATCGCCGCCGTCTTATGCAGTGCAGGCTTGCAGAGGCATGGCGGCGCGTCCAATGCATTTGACGAGGTCAAATGATACGTCTGGCGCATCATGCTCGAACTCCGTCACCTGCGAAACTTGACCGTGCTGGCGCGGCGGCTCAACTATGCCCGCGCCGCCGAAGAATTGGGGCTGACCCAGCCGACGCTCAGCCGCTCGATCCAAGCGCTCGAACGACAGCTCGGTCTGCAATTGTTCGATCGTGACCGCGGCGGCGTCAGCCTGACGCCGCAGGGCCGGCTGTTCGCGGAGCGCGCAAGCTTCCTGCTCGCCGACGCCGATGATCTCGAACGCCAGTCGCAGCTGAGCGCCGCGGGCGACGCCGGCCGCATCCGCTTCGGCATGGCGCCGATGCCGGCGCGCGCGTTGCTCTCTGCGGTTTTGTCGCAACGGATCGCGGCGGCGCCCGAGGTCGCCAACGAGGTCATTGTCCGCGATGTCGAGGCGCTGTGGCAGCTGCTGCTCGCCGGCGAGATCGAGTTCTTCGTCAGCCAGGACGGCTTGCTCCACGACGTCTCGCAGGCGCGCGTCGATCTGCTCGGCCACTTCCCGCTCAGCCTGATCGTGCGCGCCGGGCATCCGCTGCTCGACGCGCCGGACAGCGATCGCCGCTTCCCGATCCTGCGCTCGAGCTGGGCGGGCCTGCCGCTGCCCCCGGCGATCCGCGATCATGTCCAGGGTGCGCCCAATGTCGTCGAGGATTTCGGCACGCTCGCCGAACTCACCGCCGCGACCGATGCGATCTGGTTCTCGTCCGCCTACGCCGCCGCGCAGGAATTGGCCGACGGCCGGCTGTGCGAACTGCCGCAGCCGCATCGGCACGAGGTCCGGGTGGTGATGTATACGCTCGCGCGGCGATCCCTGTCGCCGCTGGCCCGCGCGTTCAAGAAGGCGCTCCGCCAGCATATTGCGATACGCGCCCACCCGCCCGCCTGACCCGTATCAGAGCGATGCTTGCGGATCGCGGCGTGCCCCGGCAAAGGGTCCGCCCGCTTGGCGCTGCCAGCTGATGAGGATCGCCGAGATGCGCCGCCTGCCCGCCCCCCATCCTGCGCCACGCGCCGACGCGGAGCGGCGGCGATGACGGGCGCCGGCCCGGTCGTGGGGCTCGACTTCGGCACGACCAACACCGTCGTCGCGCTCGCGCGGGACGGCGGCGCCGAGATGGTCGCCTTCGAAGGGCCGCATATGCGCGACACCGCGTTCCGCTCAGCGCTGTGTTTCTGGCAGGACGATGCGGTGCGCGGCGGTCTCGCGTCGGATGCCGGCCCCTGGGCGATCTCGGAATATCTCGAATATCCGGAAGAAAGCCGGTTCATCCAGTCGTTCAAGACCGTCGCCGCAAGCGCCAGCTTCGAGACCGCCTCGATCTTCCACAGACGCTACCGTTTCGATGAGCTTGGCCACATCTTCCTTGACCGGCTCAAGGCGCACGCCGGTCGCACGCTCGACACGTCGCCAGCGCGCGTCATCGTCGGGCGACCGGTCGAATATGCCGGCGGCCGGCCCGATCCGGCGCTCGCGCGCACCCGCTACGACGCGATGTTCACGGGCTTCGGCGGCGAGGTCCACTATGTCTACGAGCCGCTCGGCGCCGCCTACAGCTATGCGTCGCGACTGACCGAGCCCGCGACGATCCTCGTCGCCGACTTCGGCGGCGGCACCAGCGACTTCTCGGTGGTGCGCGTCGCCGCCGCGGGATCGTCCAAGCGCTGCATCCCGCTTGGCCATGCCGGCATCGGCATTGCAGGCGACCGATTCGATTTCCACATTCTCGACCGGCTGGTGCTGCCGCTGCTCGGCAAGGGCAGCCAGTATCGCTCGTTCGACAAGATCCTGGAGATCCCGCGCAGCTGGTATCACGACTTCGCCGACTGGTCGCGGCTCGCCCTGATGCGGACGCCCAAGATCCTCGCAGAACTCGATCGCCTGCGCCGCAGCGCGATCGACGGCGAGGCGATCGGCCGGATGATCGCGGTGATCGAACGCGAGCAGGGCTATCCCCTCTATGAGGCGGTGGGCCGGGCTAAGCGTGCGCTGTCCACCGCGGACGAGACGATCTTCGCCTTCACCGGCGGCGGGCTCGACATCACGGCAGCGCTCGACCGCCGCGCTTTCGAGGCGTGGATCGCCGCGGACGTCGCCAAACTGGAGGCGACGGTCGACCGCGCGCTCGACATCGCCGCGGTGACGCCGGCCGAGATCGATCGCGTGTTCCTGACCGGGGGCACCTCGCTGATCCCGCGCATCCGCCGGATCTTCGCCGACCGGTTCGGGGACGCGGTGATCGACGGCGGCGGCGAGCTGACCTCGATCGCGCACGGTCTTGCGCTGATCGGCGCAGAGGATGACCTCGAGGCGTGGACCGCTTGATCGCCAACTTGGCGCATCACTCGGGTGGCACATCGCCGCGGTCCTCGCCTTCGTCGACGATCGCCTGCAGCGTCGCCGCCAGCCAGGCGATCGACTGCGGCGCCGCGACGCCGCCGATGCCCTGGCTCTGGATCGCCCATCCGGTCAGCAGCGCGAACATCGTCTCCGCGCGTTCCTCGGCATGCGGCGGGCCGAGCCACTGCGCGAGCGGGGCGATCATGTGTTGCTGCGCGACCCGCGTCGCGACCGTCCGCGCCTCGGGATCGGCGAGCGCGAGGACCAGCATCACGGTGATGTCCATCGAGCCCCGCTCGGTCGACAGCCGGCTCATCACCTCGCCGAACCGATCCTTGTCGCGCGTGAAGACGCTGTGCTCGGCGATGGTACGGATCAGCGCCGCCTCGAACAGCCCGGCCTTGCTGCCGAAATAGCGCACCAGCAAGGCCGAGGTCACGCCGGCGTCGGCGGCGATCTCGCGAAGCCCGGTGCGCCCATAGCCGGACCGCGAGAAACTGCGCTGCGCTGAGTCAAGGCTATACCTGCCCGAAGGGTCGCGCGATCGGGAAGCTGCATCACCATCCGAGCGCGATCACGCAGCCGATGATGCGCCGCGGCGGCAAGCTTGTCCCGGTCAGCTGGGACGAATGCCTCGACGATCTCGCCGGCCGGCTGAAGACGGTGATCGACACGCACGGTCCCAATGCGATCGGCGTCTATTTTGGCAGCGGGCTCGGCATGGATGCGGCGGGCTTCAAGATGGGCGAGGCCTTCTACACCGCGCTCGGTGCACCGCCCAAATTTTCGCCGCTGACGATCGACGGCACCGCCAAGCTGCTCGTCACCACGATGGTCGGCGGCTTTCCGGGGCTGAGCGGCAAGACCGACTATGACGATGCGACGATGCTGCTCTATGTCGGCGTCAACCCGATGGTCAGCCACGGCCACAATACCGGCATGTTCAATCCCGCCGGCCCGATCCGCGCGATGGTCAAGCGCGGCGGCGAAATCTGGACGATCGATCCGCTGCGCACCGAGACCGCGAAATTCTCCAGCCGCCATATCGCACCCTATCCGGGCAAGGATTATGCGATCCTCGCCTGGCTGGTGCGCGAGGTGATCGACGGCGGCCCGGTCACGCTCGCTCAGCCCGTCCAAGGACTGGACGATCTGCGCGCCGCGCTCGACGGCTTCGACCGCGCGACCGCCGCGCGGATTGCCGGAGTCGAGGAGCAGGAGCTCGACGATCTGCTCGCCGCGATCCGTCGCAAGGGCGGGGTCGTCGTCGAAACCGGTACCGGGCTGACGATGGCGTCGACCGCCAATGTCACCCAATGGTTCGCGACCGTCCTGACGATCTTGACCGGCAAGATGAACCGCAAGGGCGGGATCTGGTACCACCCCGGCTTTCTCACCTGCTACGACAGTTTCGAACTGCCGGTGATGGACGATCCGTTCTCGCCCGGCCCGCCGACGATGCCGGACGTATCGGGCATTATCGGCGACTGGCCGTGCGCCGCGCTGCCCGGCGAGATCACGGCGGGGAACATCCGCGCCTTCGTCAATCTCGGCGGCAGCATGGTCCGCTCCTTCCCCGACGCCAACAGGCTGGTGCCCGCGCTCGGCACGCTCGACGTGCTGGTGTCGCTCGAGGTCGTCCACAATGAGACCACCGCGCTGTCGACCCACGTCCTGCCGACCAAGGACCAGGTCGAGCGCCCCGACATCTCGGTCTGGGATACGCTCTCGGGCAGCCTGTCGATGCTCTACTCGCCGCCCGTGGTCGAGCCGATGGGCGAGCGACGATCGGCATGGTGGATCCTCTCGCAGCTGATGCGGCGAATGGGGCTTCCCGTCCCTGACGACGTCCCGCACGACGATCGCATCCCGGGCGCCGACGACGCCATGCTCGCGCGGCTGATGACCTATGCGCGTTGCGGCTTCGACGATCTGCGCGACAAGGGCCAGGTGACGCTGCCACTCGAATTTCCGGGCGCTTGGGTCGATGCCTATATCGAAAGGATCGGCGGCTGGCGGCTGGCCCCTGCCCCGCTGGTCGCATTCTGGCACGAGATCCGCGCCGCCGACGAGGCGGCGATGCTCGATCCGGTTCCGCTGCGTTTCATCTCGCGCCGCCAACGCCGCAAGCTCAACGCGTCGCTCAGCTTTCTCGGCAGCCCCGCGGACGTCATCCTCCACCCGGACGATGCACGC
Organism: uncultured Sphingomonas sp.; assembly: GCF_937859915.1. Classification (GTDB taxonomy): domain Bacteria; phylum Pseudomonadota; class Alphaproteobacteria; order Sphingomonadales; family Sphingomonadaceae; genus Solisphingomonas. The sequence goes on from NZ_CALMAW010000036.1 coordinate 34,464, forward strand.
ACTTATGGTGTCGAGGATGGCCAGCGTGTCCGCGTGTGGACGTCCAGTGGCGAGATCGTCCTCACCGCCAATGTCAGCGACACGATCCGGCGCGGTGTCGCGTCGATCCCGCATGGGCATGAAACCGCCAACGTCAATCTGCTGACCAGCGTTGACCATGTCGATCGCATGACCGGTATGGTGCGCTATACCGGCGTTCCGATCCGGATCGCGCCGGTCGCGGCGTAACTAGCCGGCCGCCGGTCGAGCACCGACGGACCAGCCTCGCCACCGATAATGTTGCGTTGCAGCAACAATGTTACGCAATTTGCGATTCAGGTTGCGATGCAACGTAGCTGTCACGACCGCTCGCCATTAGGAGCCCCGCATCACGCCGCCCCGGACACATGAGGGCGCGGACGGTTCTTTTGGGGGTTACACATGACTATCTCGAAGACGGCGACGCTGCTGCTCGCCGGTATCGCCACGTTCGTCACGGTGTCTGCTGCGCAGGCGCAAGCGGTCGACACGCCGCCGACGCCGGATGCCGCCAAGGACGGCGGCGCGATCATTGTCACCGCGCAGCGCCGCTCCGAGAATACGATGAGCGTGCCGATCTCGGTCTCGGTGCTAAACGCCGACAAGCTCAATGACTATGCCGCGGCCGGTGGCGACACGCTGTTGTCGCTGTCGGGCAAGGTGCCCAGCCTTTATGCCGAAACTTCGACGGGCCGCATCTTCCCGCGCTTCTACATCCGCGGGCTCGGCAATATCGATTTCTATCTCGGCGCCTCGCAGCCGGTCGAGATCGTCATGGACGATGTCGTCGAAGAGCATGTCGTGATGAAATCGAACCCGGCGTTCGATATCGCGCAGGTCGAAGTGCTCACGGGGCCGCAGGGCTCGCTGTTCGGTCGCAACACGACCGCCGGCATCATCAAGTTCGACACCGCGCAGCCGACCGCCACCTGGCAGGGCCAAGGCTCGGTGAGCTACGGGACCTTCAACAGCGTCAACGCCGATCTCGGCATCGGCGGCCCGCTCAACAAGGACGGCACGCTGAGCTTCCGTCTGTCGGGCCTGTACCAGCATCGCGACAATTGGATCAGCAACACCTATGCCGGCCCATCCGACGACGGCACCAAGCCCGGCCACAATGTGCTCGACGGCTTCGACGAGCGCGACGTCCGCCTGCAGATTCTCGCCAAGCCGTCCGACCGGCTGAGCATCCGCCTGTCCGGCCATTACCGCGACTATGACGGCTCGGCGTCGATCTTCTATCGCGGCTCGATCGTGAAGGGCACGGATCAGGTGCCGGACTCGTTCGATCGCAAGGTCGTCGCCTATGACGAGGCGCAGAATAACCCGCAGGCCTATAAGACCCACGGCGTGTCGCTGAAGGCGGACTATGATTTCGACGCTGCGACGCTGACCTCGATCACCGCGTGGGAGCATCTGTCGGGCTACAGCCGCGGCGACACCGACGGCGGCGTCGGCGTCAATTTCCCGCTTACCGCCGGGGGCGCACCGTTCGGCTTCGGCGAGTCGCAGGGCCGCGTCCGCGGGCTCAATCAATGGACTCAGGAGGTTCGCCTCGCCAGCTCGGGCACGGGTCCGTTCAAATGGCAGATCGGCGGCATCTATTTCGACCAGCGCGACAATACCGAGTTCGACCAGCGCACCTTCTTCCTGACCAGCAACGTCTTCGGCGGCGCCGCGAACGCGCCCAATCCGAAGAATTTCGTGCTGCTTCACGACATCAACACCAGCTATGCTGGCTTCGGCCAGGCGAGCTACGATCTCACCAGCCGGCTGACGCTGACCGGCGGCGTGCGCGTGACCCGCGACAGCAAGAGCACCGATCTGGTCCTCCACCCCAATATCGCGGCGCTGAGCGTTCCCGGGACGGCGCCCGCTTCGTCGTTCAGCTGCGGCACCTCGACCTATTGCCATCTCGCCGACACCAAGCCGAGCTTCGATGCGAGCCTGCTCTACAAGATCGATCCGAGCGTCAGCGTCTATGCGCGCGTTGCCCGCGGCTTCCGCGGCCCGACGATCCAGGGTCGCTCGGCGGTGTTCGGCACCGCCTACACCACCGCCAATTCGGAAACCAACACCAGCTACGAGGCCGGTATCAAGACCTCGGCGCTGAACGGCACGGTGCATTTCAACGCGGCCGGCTTCTACTATAACGTCGACCACATCCAGCTCAACGGCAACGACAGCAACGGCAATGGTGTGCTGTTCAATGCCAACAAAGGAACGGGCTACGGCCTCGAGGCCGAGATGGAGGCGCGGCCGGTCCAGAATTTCCGCTTCAACGTGGGCTTCAGCTGGCTGCACACCAAGATCGACGGCAACGTCTTCGCGCAGGTCGGTGCGGTCAACCTCGGGACGGCCGCGGCCCCCAATGTCGTGCTGGCGGAGACGGTGCTCAATCCGGTCACGGCCGGCACCGGCGGCAACGCCAACCTCCGCTTCGCGAACGTCAACGGCAACCCGTTCCCGAACGCGCCGAAATACAACGTCAACATCGACGCCCGCTACGATCTCCCGATCGGCGGCGGCGACAGCAAGCTGTTCGTGTCGGGCGACTTCAACATGCAGGGCGAGACCTATTACACGCTCTACAAGTCCGTCGAATATCGCTCGAACGGCAATTACGAATTGGGCGCCAAGGCCGGCTACGCCTTCCGCAAATATGAGATCGCGGTGTTCGCCCGCAACATCACCAACACCAAGAACCTGATCGACGTGATCGACACCAACAACTATCGCGCGGGCATCTATAATGATCCGCGCGTGGTCGGCGTCATGCTCAGCGGGTCGTTCCGCTAAGACAGTGTCTCCGCGCGTCGACGTGGCGCGCGGAGACAGACGCGTACCGGGCTTCGCGGACAGGCAGCGGTCGCGCGCTGAAGTGTTGGAGAATGTCCTCGCCCAAAGAAGCGGCCGGCCGGTCTGTGACGCGGCCGGCCCAGTCAAGGGAGGAGTGCCAGAGGGACAACGACATCTGGCACTGACGACGATGGCGGCTGCCGGTTAATCAAATCTTCCTGGCCGCCCCGCGTCGCCGCATAGTGCGACCATCGTCTAGACCCACGCTCGCCAGCCGCACGGAGTTGGTCGTCTAGTTGACGGGATTGAACCCGACTCCGTCCGCGCAGTGATAGGTCTTGAGCACCACAATCTGCTGCTTGGGCGGACTGTTGCCGTCGGCGATCACGGCGACGTTGGCACCGGACTTCGCCGCCTTGTCCATCGCGGTCGACAGCGCCTTCTGCGCCGCGTCGTCGGGGTTTCGGCCGCTTGCGCGGCTCTCCGTGATCGTACCGACCGCGGTGCACGAGCCGATCTGATCCGCGCTCAGCAATCGGACGTCCCGGCTCCCCGGCGACGCATAGGCCGGTGCAACGAGGACGATGGCCAGCACGGCTGCGCGTATCATTCGCTTCTCCTGGAGTCGGCCTCTTCCATGCGCGTGCAACGTGGCCAGATTGGCCCGGCTGCGCATAGTCGCTGCCCGCTCTACCCGCTCCGGGATTACCGGCGGTTGGACATTTGGTTACAGGCGCCGGCGACGCAGCGCCCGCGCCCGTCGAGACTTACCAGCTGTCGCGACCCGCATCGTCGAAGCCTTCGCCGTCGCCATAATTGTTGACGATCACCTCGTCCGGCTGGCTCGCAAAGCCCTGGCCGCCGCCGAACATCCCGCCATGATGGCCGAACATGTCGGACAGCCCGTTGAACAGCATCTCGCCACCGGCGACACCCGCGGCGGTCGTGCCGGCGTTGCGCAGGAAGCTGCCGAGCCCGCTATCCGCCGAGAACAGTCCCGGCCGTTGCTGCGCGGGCATCGGCTCGTAATTTTCGGGGATTGGCGAATAGGCAGGCGCCTGACGCTGGCCCCACGGACTCGGATCGCGCGATGCCGGCAGGAAACTCGGCGCTTGCGGCGCGGATGGCCGTAGCTGCGCCTCGAGTTCGGCGATGCGCGCCTGGGCGGCATGAAGCGATTGGTCGGCAACGATCGCGTGCTGGACCAGAGCATAGGCCGCATCGGGATTCGCAGCGATCGTCTGCCGGATCCGTTCGTCGGCCTCGGCGTCTTTGGCGATACCCCGCGCGGCATTGAGATCGCTGAGGAAGCGGGAAAGCAGGTCACGTTCGTCCGGCGTCATGCGTACCTCCATCCAAAGCGGCGAAAGATGCGGACGATACGCCGACGATCAAGCACGTTCCGACAGATGGCGATAATTTAACCGACGGATGCCGGTATCCTATTTGAGTTCCTTGAGCATCATCGCCCGGAGCGCGGCGCGTGCCTGGTCGCCGTTACGCCGTGTGAAATCGGCGGGATCGGCCACCTTGTAGAGCTGGGCTAGCGTGGTCAGCGAGCCGCGATAGGCGGACTCGCGCGCTTCGCAGGCTGCCATCGCCAGATCCGCGACCTTCTCATGGTCCGCCGATGCATGCGCCTTCCTGTGCGTCTCCTTGAGTGTGCATGTCCGCCATTCGGCGTAGTCGAACACTTCGCTCGCCGTTACCCGATCCTGATCGCTCTGCGCGGACGAGGTCGAGGCATTCGCCGCGGCAAGTTGCGCGATCAGCAGCATGATCACGACATCACGATCCCGGCGCCCGCATTCGCAATCGCCGGACGGCGCGGCGATCGCCCGCCGGCGCGCCAATCGGACGATTCGCGGTCAGAGAGAAAGATCGGCCGACATATGCAGCGTCGATGGGGGCGGTTCATCCCCAAGCTACTAGCCGCCGCGCCGGCCATGGCCAAGCTGCGCCGAGATCGGGTGCGCCAACTCGCACCCGCCGTAGTGCCAACATTGCAGATCATGCGGGTGAACGCGGTCGAACGGATTGCACGAAAAGCGGGCCTGTTCCGCTATCAGCTCAGCGTTGGCCCGACACTCACATGTCCGCTCGGCAGGCCAAATGGTCACTTTGGCGACTGCGGCGTTGCCAAACAGCTATGCGGCACTTCTAGCCGGTTTCGGCGCGCCACGACCTTTTTCATCGTCTCAAGGTCCTCCCGACGCCGGTTGGGCCGATCACGCCACTCGATCATTAGTAATTAAATCGCCATCCGTTTTTGCAACGCAGCGCGAACGACGAAGGTGAATGCGCCAGTTCCGGCGTGCTGGGATGACAGCGCCGTCAACCCAGCAGGTTTCGCGCGCTAAACTTCGATGTCGGCCCCGGTATCTAGCTCAAACAGCAGCTAAACCGCATCCTGCATGTTGCAATGCAACATTCGCACGACCGAATGGGGCGTTTGATTACGCTTGCGTGACATTAACTATCCGACCACTATGCTGGAAAATGGAGAGGCTGCTTTGCACGATATGAAAAAGCTGAGCTACCGCACGTCGATCGCGGCGATCGCCACGGCTAATCTAGGACTGTGGGTTGCCGTAGCCGGGCTGGCCGAGCTAGCGCTTGCGCACGTTTGAGCTGATGGCGGGTTCGCCGGGCGCCGCCGGCTAGCCACGAAGTTGGCGCGGTCCCACCAACGGTGCAACGCGCGGCCAACGGCCCGGAGTGCCCGCCCTTTCCACTCCTAGCGCCGTCGGTGATAGGCGCTGCCGAGCAGCGCGCCACCTTGCGCCTTGGTCTGCCGACGATCGAAATGTAGCGATGGACCGCCGCGGATACGCAGGCGGCTGCAATCGGCACAGGTGCGGCGCCCGAACACGCAGTATTCCGCAAAGTGCAGCAGCCCAAACCTGCGATCGCGGGCTGCTGCCTTGGCAATGCGCGCCGCTTTGATTGTGATCGTTGCCGTGACCATGATCGCCACCGCGACCAGGATTGTGGTCGCCCCAGCTTCGGTCATGGCCGTGCCAGCATCCGCTAAGGCTCAGCCCGGTGGCGGTGAGAGCGATTGCCAAAAGCACCTTACGCATCCTCATTCTCCTATGCTGTTCGCACGACGCGTTGCCCGTTCATCAATGAACCTAGGCTGAGGGGCATGAGGCATCCCTCGCGCGACGACACGCGGCGGCACGCGCCGCGACCGCGATCCGATCGCCGCTTGGACGCACATGTCGCGCCGGTACCGCATGCCATGGCGGGACCGTCATGCATGGGTGATCCGGGAAGCGGCGAGCGCCGATCGAGGCAGAAGCGAGCGAGGACGAGGCTATGGCGTCGACGCTTGAACAGGACCTCGACGTGCGTGGATGGTGGCCCCAGCAGGACTCGAACCTGCGACCTTCGGTTTAGGAAACCGCTGCTCTGTCCAGCTGAGCTATGGAGCCAATCGGCGATGGCCTAGTTTTCCGCGGCTTGCCCGTCAACGCGGATCGCATCCGACCCGATCGGCAGCCGCGCAAGGGCTATGACTCGCGCGCCGGCTCAGCAGCGGCCTGCACAACGCTTATGTTGGTAAAGTCTTGGCCGACTTTGCCGTCAACCCCGCGAGCGAAAGCTCCCGGCGCGCCTTGATATGCTCCCTGCACCCCAGCGCGCGCCGGTAAATCTTTCGCCCGTCGCGGAAGCGCAACCGCCCTCCGCCGGATCGCGGGAGGTATCGACGTCCGGCACACAGGCGAAGTCTCGCATCGAGGATCGCCGACGTCGGATGGGTCAAGTGAATCGCAGCGGTCGCTGTCTGTTCGGGACCCTGCCGGCCAATGACCGCCGGCATGGACACCGTTTCTTCTGCGGGCCGGTGGTGCTGCCGGGGAGGATTGAACTCCCGACCTCAGCCTTACCAAGGATGCGCTCTACCACTGAGCTACGGCAGCACGGCCCGCGTCGCGTCCGGCTGGCGGAAGCGAGTGGCGCCTATGGAGAATGCAGGCGGTGCCGTCAAGGCAGCTTGCGGAGCCATGCTGCATTTGCCTAGGCTTCGCGGATGGATGCCAAAACCGATCGCGCAAAACGGCTTGTCGAAGCCCTTCGTGAGAACCTGCGCCGCCGCAAGGCGCAGGCGCGAGACCCCGTCGCGCCGGCCGCGGCCGCGGCAACGGACGAGCCCGCCTAGCGCCGGACTGCGCCGCGTCAGCCGAGTGGTGCCGTCGCCGAGGCCAACCAGTCACGGACGTCGGCGGGGACCAGCGGCCCGATCTCCGCGGCGACACGCGCGTGGTAGGCGTCGAGCCAATCGCGTTCGTCAGCGCTGATCAGCGACAGGTCGACGAGCCGGCGATCGATCGGCGCCAAGGTCAGCGTGTGGAAGCCCAGCAGCGGCTTCTCGGCACCCTGGACCTCGCGCGGCACGACCAGCACCAGATTCTCGATCCGGATGCCATAGGCGCCGGTCTTGTAGTAGCCAGGTTCGTTGGACAAGATCATGCCCGCGGCCAACGGCTCGTCGCCGCCCGATTGCCCACCCGACGGCGAGGCGATGCGCTGCGGCCCCTCATGCACGCCGAGATAGGAGCCGACGCCGTGGCCGGTGCCATGTGCGTAATCGAGCCCGACCGCCCAAAGATATTGCCGCGCCAGCGTGTCCAGCTGGCCACCGCGCGTACCCACCGGGAACACCGCGCGGGCCAGGGCGATATGGCCCTTGAGCACGCGCGTGAAGCGGTCCTTCATCTCGGCGGTCGGTTCTCCGATCGGGAGGGTCCGCGTGATATCGGTCGTACCGTCGGCATATTGGCCGCCCGAATCGACGAGATAGAGCGTGCCGGGCTCGATCGGCCGCACGGTCGCCTCCGAAACGCGGTAATGAACGACCGCACCGTTGGGCCCCGCCCCGGAGATCGTGTCGAACGACAGATCCCTGAGCGCACCCGTTTCGGCGCGGAACGCCTCGAGCCGCGCGGCCGCGGTGAGTTCATCCTGCCCGCCGCTAGCGGCGACGGTGTCGACCCAATGTAGGAAGCGTGTGGCCGCGGCGCCGTCCCGGACGTGCGCGGCTGTCGTGCCTGCGATCTCGGCGTGATTCTTGATCGCCTTGGGCAGCACGACCGGGTCGCGCGCCTCGACGATATGGGCCCCCCCTTCGGCGAGCTGCTCGAAGATCGCCGCCACCGCACGATCGGGATCGACCGTCACCGTCTGGCCGCCGAGCCCGGCGAGCGCGCCGGCAAAGGCCTCGCGCGGCTGGACCCGCACCGCATTGCCGAGATGCGCGGCCACGGCCTCGTCGATCTTGCCCGGATCGACGAACAGATCGGCGGTCGCGTCGGCGCGAACCAGCGCATAAGCGAGCGCGACGGGCGTGCGGCTGACGTCCTGCCCGCGGACGTTGAAGGCCCATGCGATCGAATCGAGCGCCGACAGGACCACGACGTCGACGCCGTCGCGGGTCAGCATATCGGCGATTTCCTGGCGTTTGGTCGCCGCCGAGACCCCGGCGAGCGTGTCCGGCTGGACGATCAGCCGCGCGTCGGACGGCGCGGGTTGATCGGGCCAGACCGCATCGATCGGGTTGGTCTCGACCGCGACCAATTCAGCTCCGCGCGTCGCCAGCGCCTTGGCCGCGGCGGTCACCCAGCGCTTGGTATGCAGCCAGGGGTCGTAGCCGATCCGACCGCCGCGCGGCGCATGTGCCTTGAGCCAGTCCGCGATCGACGTGTCGGGGACCGACTGGTAGCTCCACGCGTCAGCCGACACCTGTTCGCGGACCTGCAGCGTATAGCGGCCATCGACGAAAATCGCGGCCGCCTCGGACAGGACCACGGCGGCACCGGCCGAGCCCTCGAATCCGGTCAGCCAAGCGAGCCGCTGCGCATAGGCACCGACATATTCGCTCATATGCTCGTCGGTGAGCGGGACGACGAAGCCGTCGAGACGGCGGCGGGCGAGTTCGTCGCGAAGCGCGGCGAGGCGGTCTTGATAGGTCGACATGCGGCTACGATACGCGCCTTCCGCTTAACGGCAAAGCCTCACTCGGCTTGACGCTTGCCCTCGCCGTCCGGCCGCTCGAAGTTCGGCACGACCTGTTCGAGGAAGGTCCAGGCGCGGAAGCGGTCCTGGTCCGACTGCAGCTCGACGACGATCGTCGTGGCGGTCTTGAGAAACTCGTCGTCGTCGAGCTTGCCGATGGCATGGAGCTGGGCGATGAGCTTGAGGATCAGGTTCACTGCGAGCCGCCCCTCGGTCACCGCCTCCTCGATCGGCAGGATGCGCGTCTCGAGATCCGGCTGCTTCTGCTCGTCATCCGCCATCTGCTTATTCTCCAGTCTGTCGCCGCCGAACGATCATAGGTCGCGCAGGGTCCCTCAGGTCGTCGGATGGCCGCTTGCACATGCGGCGGGGCGACCCCACAAGACGCCGCATGATCGATCCTGCCCGACTTCCCGCGCCGCCGCGGGCGAACCAAATCTCCCACAGCTACGAGCGCCACGGCCGCACCGTCACCGACGACTATGCGTGGCTCAAGGACGCCGGCTACCCTCAGGTCACCGACGAGGCCGTGCTCTCCTACCTCAAGGAGGAGAACGCCTATTTCGAGGCGGCGATGGCGCCGGTCCGGCCCTTGGTTGACACGCTGTTCGCCGAGATGAAGGGGCGGATGAAGGAGGACGATTCCTCCGTGCCGCGCAAGGACGGCGAATGGCTCTATTGGTGGGCGTTCCAGACCGGGGCGCAATACCGCTGCTGGTGGCGCCGCCGCGCCGACGGATCGGGCGGAGACGAAGTGCTGCTGGACGAGGTCAGCGAGGCCGAAGGCCACGACTATTTCCGGCTCGGGGCGCTGTCGGTCAGCCCTGACGGCCGGCTGCTGGCGTGGACCGCGGACGCCAGCGGCGCCGAGCGTTTCACGCTACGCATCCGCGACCTGGCGACGGCCGGCGACATCGAGACGGTGAGCGAAATCGTCAACGGCGGCGTGGTGTGGGGCACGGGTTCGGACATCGTCGCCTATACCGAAGTCAACGACAATTGGCGGACGTTCCGCGCGCGGGCACACACGCTCGGCAGCGATGCGGCGGGCGATCCGACGCTGTACGAAGAGACCGCCGACATCGGCTTCAACGTCCATCTCGGCCGCACCCACGACCGCCGGTGGATCATCGTCGGCACCAACGATCATGAGACCAGCGAGCTGCGCCTGCTGCCCGCCGACGATCTCACCGCCGAGCCGCTGCTGGTCTCGCCCCGCCAGGCGAAGCGCCAATACAGCATCGATTCCGCGCACGAAAAATTGTGGATCCTGACCAACGACGACCACGTCAATTTCCGCCTTGCCTCGGCAGATCCGGCGGCGCCCGGGGACTGGACGACGGTGATCGCGGGATCCGACAGCGTCTATCTGCGCGGCGTCACCAGCTTCGCGCGGCATCTCGTCGTCGAGGAGCGCGTCGACGGGCTCGATCAGGTCCGGCTGCGGACCTATGATGGCGACGGGCATCGCGTCGCCTTCCCCGAGGCGAGCTATACAGCGGGGCTCGGCACCAATCCGGAATTCGACACGCCCGACTATCGCATCGGCTATGCTTCGATGGTCACCCCGGGCACCGTCTACGATTATGATCCCGACGCAAAGACGCTGGCCGTCCGCAAGGTGCGCGAGGTGCCCTCGGGCTACGACGCCGCGCTCTACGCGACCGAACGGCTGATGATCCCCACGCGCGACGGCAAGAACGTGCCGGTCTCGATCGTGTATCGCAAAGGGTTCGAGAAGACCGCTCGCGCCCCACTCTATCTCTATGCCTATGGCGCCTATGGCTTCGCCTTCCCGCCGGGCTTTTCCGCCGATCGCCTCAGCCTGCTCGATCGCGGCTGGGCGTGCGCGATCGCGCATATCCGCGGCGGCGACGATCTCGGTTACGGCTGGTATCTCGACGGCAAGGCCGAGGCGCGCTGGAACACCTTCCACGACTTTTCGGATGCCGCGAAGGGGCTCGTCGAGGCGGGCTTCGCCTCTCCCGGACGGATCGCGATCCAGGGCGGCTCGGCGGGCGGCGAGCTGATGGGCGTCGTCGCCAATACCGATCCCGAGCTGTGGGGCGCGATCGTCGCCGACGTGCCGTTCGTCGACGTGCTCAACACGATGCAGGACGAGAGCCTGCCGCTCACCCCCGGCGAATGGCCCGAATGGGGCAATCCGATCACCGACCCGGCCGCCTTCGACCTCATCGCCAGCTATTCGCCCTATGATAATGTCGCGGCGCAAAATTATCCGCCGATGCTGATCACGGGCGGCCTCAACGATCCGCGCGTCACCTATTGGGAGCCTGCGAAATGGGCGGCGCGGCTGCGCAGCGTCAAGACCGACGCCAACCCGTTGCTGCTCAAGATCAATATGGGGGCCGGGCACGGCGGCAAGTCGGGTCGCTACGAGGCGATCACCGAGAAAGCCGAGGCCTATGCGTTCATGATCGAGGCGCTCGGGACGTGAGCCACCCGCCCATACTTCCAACCCCGTTCGTCCTGAGTGCGAACGGGTTTTGGGATGCCGATAGGTTCAGAGCATGATCTCCCGCCCCGTCTTCGAAACCAGCTTCGAGGCGACGCCTGGCGACATCGACGAACTTGGCCATGTCAACAATGCCGTCTGGGTGCGGTGGATCCAGGAGGCGGCGGTCGCGCATTGGTATGCCGGCGCACACCCCGCGCATGTCGCCACCTATGTGTGGGTCGTGATGCGCCACGAGATCGACTATCGCCGCGGGCTGGGCCCGGGCGGCAGGGTCACCGCACGCACCTGGGTCGAGGGCAGCCCGGTCGGCGCGCGATTCGACCGGATCGTCGAGTTCGTCGGCGACGACGCCGCCAAGCCCTATGTCCGCGCGCGCACGACCTGGGCAATCCTGGATCGCGCGACCGGCCGACCGGTACGTATCCCGAGCGAGGTGGCCGCGCCGTTCCTGTCGGCGGCCTGAACAAAGCGCTTGCCTTCCCGATCTCTGGTCGCTGTATTGCCGGGGTGGAGCGGGCGCCGGGGGGCGCGGTCCACGCATGCTCCGACAGACAGGATCCTCGATGCGCTATCGCTTCCGCTTGCCCCTCCTCGCGCTCGCCGCCACGCTGAGCTTCCCGGCGCTTGCCGCCTCGCCAAAGCCCACCGATGCCAAGGGCGACAAGCCCGACATCGCCAAGGCGCACCAGCAGGAAAAGGAGGACGCAGCCGAGGCCGGCTGGATCAAGCCGCCCGTCGACGAGCAGGCGGTCGCGACGCACCATGTCGCGCAGACCCAGGCGGGTGCGATCAAATATACCGCGACCGCCGGCACGCTCACGATCCGCGACGACGACGCCAAGCCGATCGCCTCGGTCTTCTACGTCGCCTACACCGCCGACGGCGTGAAGGACTATGCCCACCGCCCGGTCACCTTCTTCTACAATGGCGGCCCCGGCTCCTCGACCTTGTGGCTCCACATGGGCAGCTTCGCGCCCGACCGCGTGCAGACCGCCAACCCCGAATATATCCGCCCCGCCCCCTATGCGTTCGGCGCCAACCACGACACGCTGCTCGACAAGTCCGACCTCGTCTTCGTCGACGCGATCGGCACCGGCTATTCGCGCGCGCTCGGCGACAAGAAGGACAAGGATTTCTGGGGCGTCGACCAGGATGCCGACGGTTTTGCCCGTGCGATCATGCGCTACGTCACGCGCAACGCCCGCTGGCAGTCCCCCAAGTTCATCTTCGGCGAGAGCTACGGCACGACGCGCTCGGGGGTGCTCTCCAACATGCTGCAGGAGCGCGGCATGGCCTTGAACGGCGTGATCATCCTGTCGTCGATCCTCAACTACGGCGTCCGCCAGCCGGGCTTCGACAATGTCTATGTGAGCTATCTGCCGAGCTATGCGGCGACCGCCTGGTATCACCACAAGGTGCCCAACCCGCCCGCCGACGTCGCCACCTTCGTGCAACAGGCGCGCGAATTCGCCGCGGGCCCCTATTCCGCCGCGCTCGCGCAGGGCTCCGCCCTGGATCCGGCGACGCGCGACCGGATCGCGCAGCAGCTTTCCGGCTTCACCGGATTGTCGGTCAGCTATCTGCTCGCCGCCAACCTGCGCGTCGATCTCGGCCGCTTCGAGAAGGAGTTGCTGCGCGACCAGCGGCTGACCACCGGCCGCTACGACAGCCGCTACACCGGCATCGACGCCGACGCGGCAGGCGAGCGCCCCGAATATGACGCGTCCGACACCGCGATCAGCGGCGCGTTCATCGCCAGCTTCCAGGACTACATGCAGCGCGATCTCCACTACAAGACCGACATGCCCTACCGCGTCTCGGCCTATGGGCTCGACGCTTCAAATGGGATTTCCAGCACAAGGCGCCGGGCAACAGCGGCGGGCGCGGATCGCAGACCACGCCTGACGTCGCGATCGACATCTCGGCGGCGATGCGCACCAACCCCTATCTGCATCTGCTGTCGCTCAACGGCTATTATGACATGGCGACGCCCTTCTTCGGCACCGAATATGACCTCAAGCATATGGGGCTTGATCCGGCGCAGTCGAAGAATGTCGAGTTCCGCTATTATCCGTCTGGCCACATGGCCTATCTCAACCCCGACGCGCTCCACATGCTCCACCGCGACCTTGCCGCTTTCTACGACGAGACGGTGCGCAGCGCGGAGACGGGACGGCCGCACGGCAAGCCAATGCTCAGCGGCGGCGGCGCGGGTGGGCCGAGCTGATAGGCCAAACCCTCTCCCTCAGGAGAGTCTACAACCTCGGGGCGGGATGCGACGCTGAAGCGTCGCTCCCCCTACCCCGACCCTTTGGCCAACGGGAAGAGGGCGTTTCCCTTCAGCACGCTGCGCTGAGCACCGCTCGCACGCCGCTGTGTGCGGGGTCGTAGACAAGCTCCGCCTGAAGGCTCTGCGCCATCGCGCGGATGACCTTGGTGCCGAGCCCGGTGCCCTTGGGCCGGGCCCCCGCCTCAATCCCGCAGCCATCGTCCTCGACATGCAGGACGAAGCGATCCTCGCCGTCGCGGACCAACGCGATGCGGACCTCGCCCGCAGCGGTTGGCGCATAGGCATATTTGCACGCATTCGAGACGAGCTCGTTGACGATGACGCCGAGCGACACCGCACGGTCGGTCTTCATCCGGATCGGCTCGCTCGCGAGCGTCAGCCGGCGCGGCGCGGTCGGGGTCGACCAGGTTTCCTGCAGTTCATCGATCAGCGCCGACAGATAGTCGTCCATCGCGACCGCATCGACGCCGTCACCGGTGTAGAGCCGCCGGTGAACCTGCGCCACTGCCTGGATCCGCCGTTGCGTGTCCTGGAGGGCCGCCTTGGCGATCGGATCGGGCAAGGCCGCCGACTGCATGTGGACGAACGCGGAAACCAGCTGCAGCGAGTTGGCGACGCGGTGGTTGACCTCCTTGAGCAGCGTCTCGAGCCGCGCATTGGATTGGCGCAGATCCTCGTCGAGCGCGGCCTTGTCCTCGGCAAGTTTGCGCGTCGCGAGCGCCTGGGTGAAGGCGCTGTCGAGCAGCGAGAAGAAATCCTCGCCGATCGATTTCACGACATAGTCGACCGCACCCGCCTTGAGCGCGGCGACCGCGATCCGGCTCTCCTCCGAACCCGTCACATAGACCACCGGTGGCGCGTTCGGCAGAGCACGCAGCTCGGCAAGCGTCGCGAGCCCGTCCTGTCCCGGCATGAAATGATCGACCGCGATCAGGTCGAACGTCGCGGCGGTCGCCTTGTCGACACCTTCCGGCCCACTCATCGCGGTCTCGACGATATAGCCCAATCTTTGAAGCGCACGCGTCGCCAGCCGGCACAGACCGGCATCGTCGTCGATGTATAGGACGCGCGCGGTCGCCATCAGGCGTCGGGCTCGATCACCGGGACCTGGATCACCGACAGGAACAGCCCAAGCTGACGGATCGCGGTGGCGAAATTCTCATAGTCCACCGGCTTGGTGATGTAGACGTTCGCGCCGAGATCGTAGCAGCGCTGGATCTCGATCTTGTCGTCGGTCGTGGTCAGCACGATCACCGGCGTACGCCGCAACGGACTGGCCTCGGCCTTGATCCGGATGAGGATGTCGGTGCCGCTCATATCGGGAAGGTTGAGATCGAGCAGGATCAGTGCCGGACCGTTCAGCGCCGGGCCTTCGGGCGAATTGTAGAGATAGTCGAGCGCCGATGTGCCGTCGGTGAAATGCCGGATGTCGTTCGAGATGCCGGCGCGCCGGATGTTCTTCTCGATCAGGCGGGCATGGCCCTCGTCGTCCTCGATCATGACGATGTTGACGGGCTGATGCGTGTTCACAGGGTCATCCTTGGTTAACAACGGGTTGCGCAGGAATCGACAGGGTGAAGGTGGCCCCCTCGCCCAAAGCAGAGCGGCAGTCAATCAGGCCGCCCAGCCGATAGGCCAGTGCGCGGACGTGCGCGAGACCGATCCCTTCGCCAGGTTGGTCCTGCTGGCCCGATCGACGGAACAGGTCGAAGATACGATCGTGATCGCGCGGATCGATACCACGGCCATTGTCGGCGATATCGATGACGACGCGGTCGCGGTCGGTCCGGGCCGAGACGATGATCCGGCCCGGCCGCCCCGGCTGAAGGTATTTGACCGCGTTTTCGATCAGATTGGACAGGATCTGTTCGACCGCAAGCCGATCGGCGACCAGCGCCGGCATCGGCCGCTCGATCGTCACCATCGTGCCAAGCGCGTCGAGGCGGTGCTGCAGCGTGGCGACGATCGTCTCGGACAGCATCGCGAGATCGACGGCCTCGGGCAGCAAGGTCCGGCGCCCCTCACGCGAGAGCCGCAAGATGGCGTTGATCAGCCGGTCCATCTTCTGCGTCGAGGTCCGGATGAAGCGGATCGACTCCGGCAGATCCTCGCGCGCCGCGGTCGTCGCATCGGGATCGCTCAGATGCGGCGCTTCGAGCGCGACGCGATCGACCAGCGCCGCCAACGGCCGCGTCGCCGCCTCGAGCTCGCCGGTGAAGCCCATCACATTGACCAGCGGCGAGCGCAGATCATGGCTGACGATATAGGCGAAACGCTGGATCTCGTCGTTGGCGCGGGTCAGTTCGTAGGTTCGCGCCCGGACCCGATCCTCCAACTCCTCCGCCAGCGCCCGCTCGGCGTCACGGGCCTCGACGAGGCTGCGCGTGTAGCGTCGCAGGATGGCGATCGACAGCAGCGCGACCACGATCGCAAGCACACCGAACGCCGTCAGGATCGCGAATAGCACACGCACCGTCTGACGCTGCGCGGCGATCCGCAGCACGAGCAGACGATTCTCCTCGGCTCGCATCGCGTCGGTCGTCCAACGCAGCTGGCGGGTAAGGCCAAGTGCCGAATCATGGTTGAAGGCGGCGATCGCTGCAGCAGGGTCGTGATCGGCGAGGACGATCGACGCGGACTGAAGACGGAACTGCTCTGCAACCAGTCGCTCGACCAGTGTGAGGTTCGCCTGCTGCACCGGATTGTCGGTGGTGAGCCTGCGGATCTTTTCGATCAGCAGCGGCTCCGCCCTTACTGTATCGAGAAACGTCCGTTTGGCCAGAGCCCTATGCGACAGCAGATAGCCGCGCCGCGTCGCCTCCAGCCGCTCGACCAGCACGCGCAGCGTCGACACACGCTGCTCGACCTCATAGGTGTGCTCGACCCAGCGTGCATGATCCTGTGCCCGCACGACGGTCCAGCCCGCAGCCGCCGCCGAGCCGATCAGCGCGAGGAATCCAAGCGACACGCAGGCCAGCACGAAGCGGCTGAACTGGCGCTCCGATCGGAGCAGAGGGATGGTCCAATGCGTGCGCACCGCGGCAGGCGTTATCAGGCGCCGCGCCAAAAGCAACGGCGCGCGTCGGTAATCCTTCGTCCATGCGACGCCGACGCCGTTGACGCGCTGCGGCACGCCGCATCGGTCGGCGCTGTTTTGGTGCTGGATTTCAAGGCTGCGACACGCCATAGCGCGCCGCCTTGCCCGCGCCTCGCGGCCAGCGCATGAGAATGCACGATCGTATGTCGGACCCGAGCCAGACGATATCCGGAACCGCGGCCGCAGATGCGGACGGGCATGAAACGCATGGCAAGCTGCTGCCGCTCGCGGTCGGCGCGATTGGCGTCGTATTCGGCGACATCGGCACCTCGCCGCTCTATTCGCTGAAAGAGAGTTTCGCGGGTCCTCACCCGCTGCTGATCGACCGGCCGCACATCTTCGGCGTGCTCAGCCTGATCTTCTGGACGATGACGCTGGTCGTCACGATCAAATATGTGTTCGTCACCATGCGCGCCGACAATGACGGCGAAGGCGGCAGCCTCGCGCTGCTCGCGTTGATCGTGCGCCACCGCGACAAGGTGAAGTGGACGCGCGGCATCGTGCTGCTCGGCGTGCTAGCCACCGCCTTGTTCTACGGCGACGCGATCATCACGCCCGCAATTTCGGTGTTGTCCGCAGTCGAGGGCATCGAGACGGTGAGCCCCAGCTTCGCGCCGTATATCGTCCCCGCCTCCTTGCTGATCCTGATCGGCCTGTTCCTGATCCAGTCGCGCGGTACTGCCAAGGTTGGGCTCGTATTCGGGCCGATCATGCTGTTCTATTTCGTCGTGATCGGCGTGATGGGCGTGTTCGGTATCATCCGCGATCCGCGGATCCTCGGCGCGGTCAATCCCTATTGGGCGCTGAACTTCTTCCTGCTCGACCCGATGCTCGCCTTCCTCGCACTGGGCTCGGTGGTATTGGCGGTGACCGGCGCCGAAGCGCTTTATGCCGATATGGGCCATTTCGGGCGCAAGTCGATCAGCATCGCCTGGCTGTACGTCGCCTTTCCCTGCCTGCTGCTCAACTATCTCGGCCAGTCGGCGCTGCTGCTCGACGACCCGTCGGCGATCGACAATCCCTTCTTCCGCATGGCGCCAGACTGGGCGCGGCTTCCGCTCGTGGCGCTTGCGACAATGGCGACGGTGATCGCCTCGCAGGCGGTGATTTCGGGCGCCTTCTCGGTGACGCAACAGGCGATCCAGCTCGGCTTCCTGCCGCGTCTCCGGATCACGCACACGAGCGCCAAGGCGGCGGGACAGATTTATGTGCCGCTCGTCAACTGGCTGCTGCTGGGCTTCGTGCTGCTGCTGGTGCTGGGCTTCCGCTCCTCGGGCAATTTGGCATCGGCCTATGGCATTGCGGTCACCGGCACGATGTTCATCACCTCGTGCATGCTCGCGGTGCTGTTGTTCACGATCTGGAACTGGAACCGCTGGGCGGCGGGCCTGATGATCGGGTCGTTCCTGATCGTCGATGGCGCCTATTTCGCCTCCAACATCACCAAAATCCCCGATGGCGGCTGGTTCCCGCTGCTGGTCGGCGCCTGCGCGTTCACGATGCTGACGACCTGGTCGACCGGGCGCCGGCTGATGCGCGAGCGGCTGTTCGAGAATGCGATGCCGCTCGAGCTGTTCATCCAGTCCGCAATGAAGTCGGTCAAGCGCGTGTCGGGCACCGCGGTGTTCCTATCCGCCTCGCCGGAAGGCGCACCGCCCGCGCTGCTCCACAACCTCAAGCACAACAAGGTGCTGCACGAGCGGATCGTGATCCTGACCGTCAAGATCATGGGCCGCCCGATCGTCGATCAGTCGGATTGCGTCGAGGTCACCGAGCTCGCCCACGACTTCTTCCGCATCGTGCTGCGCTATGGATTCATGCAGGAGATCGATATCCCGGCAGCGCTCGCGACCGCACATAAATGCGGGCCGCCGTTCAAGCTGATGGAGACGAGCTTCTTCCTCGGCCGCCAGACGCTGATCGCCTCCGAGCGGCCCGGCATGGCGCTATGGCGGGAAAAGGTGTTCGCCTGGATGATGCGCAACGCGGAAAGCGCGATGGAATTCTTCAAGCTCCCGCCCAACCGCGTGGTCGAGCTTGGCAGCCAGCTCGAGATTTGACGCGAATCTCCGTCGTCCCGGTCCGCGTCGGCAAGAGCCTCATGGACACGGAACGATCGAGACTCGGAAGCGCCTTAGCTAGATGCCCTGGGCTTCGCCTGCGAAGACGGATCCGGGTTCTTCGTTCAGCCGATCGCGGGCGGCTTGATCGCCATCCCGCGCTGCACCGCCGGCCGCGCAGCGAGGTCGGCCATCCAGCGCACGATCCCGTCTTTGCCAGCCAGCGCCTCGGCAAGCACGTCCTTCATCAGGGTCGTCGCGCCCACCATCCACGGATAGCAGGCGATATCGGCGATCGTATAATCGTCGCCCGCCAGATAGCGTGTCTCGCATAGCCGCCGATCGAGCACGCCGAGCAGCCGGCCCGCCTCCTCGGTGAAGCGTTCGATCGCGAGCGGCGCCTTGTCGGTCGAGCGCACCGCAAAAAAGCCGAGTTGGCCCAGCATCGGCCCAAGCGACCCGACCTGCCAATATAGCCATTCCAGCGTCTTCCAACGTGCATGGCCTGACGGTGCCAAAAACGCTCCGCCATGCTTGTCGGCGAGATATTCGAGGATCGCGCCACTCTCGAAGATCGACAGCGGGCCGCCCTCGGCGCCATGATCGACCAGCGCGGGGATCTTGTTGTTCGGCGAGATTGCGAGGAAGCTCGGGTCGAACTGCTCGCCCTTGGCGATGTCGACGAAGTGGAGTTCGTAGGCGAGGCCGAGCTCCTCCATCAGGATCGGCACTTTCTTTCCGTTGGGCGTCGTCCAGGTGTGCAGCACCAGCATGTCGTTGTCCTCGACCGGTTTCCCGCTATCCTAGACCCGCTGCGCAGCGATCTCCAGCGCCGGAGCGATCACGATTTCGCTTGCACTTGCCCTAGAAATCGCCATCTGCCCGCGATGCCCTTTTCCACACTCCCCGCCTCGCTCGCCGAGGCTCTAGTCGCGCGCGGATACGCCGCACCCACCGCCGTGCAGGCCGCCGTGATCGAGCCCGACGCGCAGGGACGCGATCTGATCGTCTCCGCACAGACCGGTTCCGGCAAGACGGTCGCCTTCGGTATCGCCATGGCCGAGCAGCTGCTCGACGCCGACGGCCACGCCGGCCCGTCCGGAAAGCCGGGTGCGCTGATCATCGCGCCGACGCGCGAGCTCGCGCTTCAGGTCAGCCGCGAATTGATCTGGCTCTACAAGGATGCGCGCGCCTGGGTCGCGACCTGCGTCGGCGGCATGGACGCCTCGAAGGAGCGGCGCGCGCTGTCGCATGGTGCGCATATCGTCGTCGGCACGCCCGGCCGCCTGCGCGATCATCTCGAGCGTGGCGCGCTCGACCTGTCGGGTCTCAAAGTCGCGGTGCTCGACGAGGCCGACGAGATGCTCGACATGGGCTTCCGCGACGATCTCGAGCAGATCCTCGACGCCTCGCCGGCTGCCCGCCGCACGATGCTGTTCTCCGCGACGATGCCGCGCCCGATCGTGGCGCTCGCCAAGCGCTACCAGAAGGACGCGTTGCGCATCTCGACCGTGGGCGAGGATCGCGGCCATGGCGACATCAGCTATCAGGCGGTGACCGTTGCCCCCTCCGACATCGAGAATGCGGTGGTCAATCTGCTCCGCCTGCACGAGCCCGACACGGCGATCCTGTTCTGTGCGACCCGCGACGCGGTGCGGCACCTGCACGCCAACCTCGTCGATCGCGGCTTCTCCGCGGTGGCGCTGTCGGGCGAGCACAGCCAGTCCGAACGCAACAACGCGCTGCAGGCGCTGCGCGACAAGCGTGCGCGGGTCTGCGTCGCGACCGACGTCGCCGCGCGCGGCCTCGACCTCCCCTCGCTCAGCCTCGTCGTGCATGTCGAGTTGCCCCGCGACGCCGAGGCCCTCCAGCACCGCTCCGGCCGCACCGGCCGCGCGGGTCGCAAGGGCATCGCCGCGCTGATCGTCCCCTATCAGCGCCGCCGCCGCGTCGACATGATGCTCAAAGGCGCCAAGATCGATGCCAAGTGGATGAACGCGCCGACCGTCGACGACGTGATGAAGGCGGATCGCGAGCGCCTGCTCGAGACGCTGCTGATGCCGATCGAGGTCGAGGACGAGGATCGCGTGCTCGCGGCGCGGCTGATCGCCGAGCGCACCCCCGAGGATATCGCGGCGGCACTCGTCCACGCGCACCGCGCCCGCCTGCCCGCGCCCGAATCGATGGTCGAGCAGAGCAATGACGGCCCGCCGCGGCGCGACGACCGCCAGGGCGGCGCGCGCGAGGGCGACGGCGGCGTCTGGTTCCGCATGGACATCGGTCGCGCACAGAATGCCGATCCGCGCTGGCTGCTACCGCTGATCTGCCGCCGCGGCCATATCACCAAGCAGGAGATTGGCGCGATCCGCATCGCGCAGGACGAGACCCTGTTCGAGATCGATCCCAATGCCGCGCAGCGCTTCTCCGTCGCGATCCGGAAGTCTGCGGGCCAGGACGAGAATGGCGACGTGAGCATCGTACCGGCCGGCGGCCCGCCCGCGCGCGGACCGGCTCCCCAGCGCCGTGGTCCGCCGCAGGCGGGCGC
>NZ_CALMAW010000037.1 GCF_937859915.1 uncultured Sphingomonas sp.
CGCCTTGGCGACGCCGACCGTGGTCGGCTGCGCCGCGCCGCCGGGGCCGCCGGGGCCACCACCGCCAGGGCCCCCGCCGCCGCCACGATGTCGACCACCGCCGCCCTGCCCGCCGCCGCTCTGCGAGGCGGCATGATGCGACAGCCAGATCGCGAGCAACACCAGCAACAGCAGGCCGATCAATCCGCCGACCCAAGAGATCAGGCGCGACCGGCCACCGAAGTGGCGGGGCTCGTCGTGGATCCAGGTAGAAGACGCCGGCTCGGGCGATGCGGACGGGGAGCCCGCGGGAGGAGTCAGATCGTCTTCGTGCATGATGGTCCCGCTATCGATACGCGCCCCGTAACCGCGTTCAGATACAAGGTTATGTCAACGGTGCAACGCTCTCATACTTAGGTCACGACCGGGCGTCTTCGCTCGGCTTTATTCCCGCGAGCGGTTTCCAAACCGGCGTCACGCGCCTATCTGGCGATCATCCCGGTGACCCCGCGACAAGATGGGCAGCCGATCGAGGGGACGTCGTCCGCCCACGAAAGCCGTTTATGTCGTCGTCCCCGTCCCTTAGCTCCGCCGCCACGCCATGCTGAGGCCGCGCCGCCGCGGTCTCGCCTCGGTCAACGCCGAGGTGCGCGACGGCATCGTGCCTGCCGCGGGATCGATGGCGAAGACGCAGGACGAAGGCCCCGAAGCTTCCGGTCCCAACTACCGCATCGTCGCGCTGATCATCGCCTGCGCTTTGCTGATGGAGAATCTCGACGCGACGGTGCTCGCCACCGCCTTGCCGACGATGGCGCGCGATTTCGGCGTGCGCGCGCCGGCGATGAGCATCGCGCTCACCTCCTATCTGCTCGCGCTGGCGATCTTCATCCCGGCGTCGGGCACGATGGCGGACAGGTTCGGATCGCGCACCGTGTTCCAGGCGGCGATCGCGCTGTTCATGGGCGGGTCGCTGGTCAGCGCGCAGGCGCCGACGCTCGAATGGATCGTCGCGGCGCGCTTCGTCCAGGGCATTGGCGGCGCGATGATGATCCCGGTCGGGCGCCTCGTGCTGCTACGTTCGGTCGCCAAGAAGGACATGGTGTCGGCGATGTCGTGGCTGATCATGCCCGCGCTGATCGGCCCGATCCTGGGCCCGCCGCTCGGCGGCTATATCGTCACCTATCTCGATTGGCGCTGGATCTTCTACGTCAACTTGCCGGTCGGCTTGCTCGGTTTCGTGCTCGTCGGGCGCTTCATCGCCAATCTGCGCGAGGAGCATCCGCACCCCTTCGATCCGGCGGGCTTCGTGCTGAGCGGCATATCGCTCGGCTGCCTGCTGTTCGGCTGCGAGATGACCAGCCGCGCGGGTAGCGGCGGGCTCGCGGTCGCGCTGATCGTCGTCGGGGCCGCGGTCGGCGCGCTCTACGTTCGCCATGCCCGCCGGCGGACCGATCCGATCATCGACCTCAGCCTGCTCCGCGACGATAATTTCCGGCTCTCGATGATCGCGGGCTCGCTGACCCGGATCACGCAGGGCTCGCTGCCCTTCCTGCTGCCGCTGATGATGCAGTTGGGCTTCGGCTTGAGCGCCGCGCAGAGCGGCACGATCACCGTCGGCCCGGCGGTCGGCTCGCTGCTGATGAAGGGGGTGGCACCCCGCCTGCTGCGTCGCATCGGCTTCCGCACCGCGATGATCTGGGCGGGCCTGCTCGGCTGCGGGGGCTATGCGATTTGTGGGCTGTTCCGCCCCGACTGGCCGCTGCCCGCGATCGTCGCGGTACTCACCCTATGCGGCTTCGTCTTCTCGATGCAGTTCACCGCCTATAACGCGATCGCCTATGACGGCATCGACAAGCGGCAGATGTCGGCGGCGACGAGCTTCTACTCCACCGTCCAGCAACTGATGCTGTCGCTGGGCATCTGCATCGCGGCGAGCGCGCTGCATCTCTCGATGCTCGTCCACCATGTCGCCAAGCCGAACATGGTCGACTTCACCGCGGCCTTCTGGATCGTCACCGCCATCTCGGCGCTGGCGACGGTCTGGAACCTCCGCTTCGCGCGCGATGCCGGGGAGGAGATCAGCGGCAGGGCGCCCGCGGCGTCGGTCGCGCGCCGGACCGAAGAGGCCGCCGAAAGCGTTTGAACGCTTTGACAGGGCGGGTAGCGCGCCCTATCTGGTAACATCTGTTACTTGATCGAAAGGCCCTCCGCATGGCGCAGGATGACATCAATCCACTCGGGCTCGACGGCTTCGCCTTTTGCGAATTCACCTCGCCCGATCCCGCGGCGATGGCGGCACAGTTCGAGCAGCTCGGCTTCGTCGCCGCGGCACGCGTCTCCGGGCGGGGGCTGACGCTCTATCGGCAGGGCCGCATTGCGCTGATCCTCAATGCCGGTGCGGGGCAGGCCGCGGACTTCCGCGCCGCGCACGGTCCGTCGGCCAACGGCATGGCGTTTCGCGTTGCCGACGCGTCTGCCGCCCATGCCCACGCGCTCGCCAGCGGTGCGACCGATGTCGACACCGCTGACAGCGCGCTGCCTGACAGCAAGGCGATCGTGGGGATCGGCGGGTCGCTGCTGTACCTCGTCGACACCGATCCGTTCGCCGATTGGGAGCCGGTGCCCGGCTGGGAGCAGGCAGCGGCCGAGAATAATGTCGGGCTCGACCTGCTCGATCACCTGACCCACAACGTCAAGCGCGGGCAGATGCGCGTTTGGTCCGAATTCTACGGCAAGCTGTTCGGTTTCGAGGAACAGAAATACTTCGATATCAAGGGCAAGGCGACCGGCCTGTTCAGCCAGGCGATGATCGCGCCCGACAAGGCGATCCGCATCCCCTTGAACGAGAGCCAGGACGACAAGAGCCAGATCGAGGAGTTCCTGCGCGACTATAATGGCGAGGGCATCCAGCATCTCGCGCTGACCACCGACGACATCTTCGCGACCGTCGAGAAATTGCGCGCGCACGGCGTCCGCCTGCAGGACACGATCGAGACCTATTACGAGCTCGTCGACAAGCGCGTGCCCGGCCATGGCGAGGACCTCGAGCGGCTGCGGAAGAACCGCATCCTGATCGACGGCGATGTCGGCGACGAGGGCCTGCTGCTGCAGATCTTCACCGAGAATCTGTTCGGGCCGATCTTCTTCGAGATCATTCAGCGCAAGGGCAATGAGGGCTTCGGCAACGGCAATTTCCAGGCGCTGTACGAGTCGATCGAGCTTGACCAGATCCGCCGCGGCGTGATCACGGTGGACGCTTGAAAAAAGCCGTTCGTTCCGAGCGACGTCGGGGTACGGGCCGCCGGCGCGGCGTCTGAAGCACGTCCCTCGACTTCGCTCGGGACGAACGGGATCTGAACGATGGTCGATTATCTCTCCGGCTTCGCCAACCATTTCGCCAGCGAAGCCGTTGCCGGCGCGCTCCCCGTCGGCCGCAACTCGCCGCAGCACGTCCCCTTCGGCCTCTATGCCGAGCAGCTGTCCGGCACCGCCTTCACCGCGCCGCGCGCGGAGAACCGCCGGTCGTGGCTCTACCGCCTGCGCCCGACCGCCAATCACGGCGCCTTCGAACGCTATGCCACCGACACGCTGATCCGTTCGGCGCCCTTCGACGAGGTGCCGCCCTCCCCCAACCGGCTGCGCTGGGATCCGCTACCGATCCCCGACACCGCGATCGATTTTGTCGACGGGCTGGTCACCTATGGCGGCAATGGCGACGTTGCGACCGGCACCGGCTGCGCGATCCATATGTACGCCGCGACCCGCTCGATGGCGCACCGCGTCTTCTTCTCGGCCGACGGCGAGCTGCTGATCGTGCCCCAGCAGGGCGCGCTCCGCCTCGTCACCGAATTCGGCATCATCGACGTCGCGCCGCTCCAGATCGCGCTGATCCCGCGCGGTGTCCGCTTCCGTGTCGAACTGCACGACGGCGCGGCGCGCGGCTATGTCTGCGAGAATTACGGCGCGCTGCTGCGGCTGCCCGATCTCGGGCCGATCGGCGCCAACGGCCTCGCCAACCCCCGCGACTTCGAGACACCTGTTGCCGCCTATGAGGATGTCGACGAGCCCACCGAGGTGATCCAGAAGTTCCAGGGCGCGCTGTGGCGCGTGACGCTCGACCATTCGCCGCTCGACGTCGTCGCCTGGCACGGCAATCTCGCGCCTTGCCGCTACGATCTGCGCCGCTTCAACACGATCAATACGGTGAGCTTCGACCACCCCGACCCCTCGATCTTCACCGTGCTGACTGCACCAAGCGATACGCCCGGCACCGCCAACATCGATTTCGTCATCTTCCCGCCGCGCTGGATGGTCGCCGAGGGGACGTTCCGGCCACCCTGGTTCCACCGCAATGTGATGAGCGAATATATGGGGCTGATCGAGGGCGCCTATGACGCCAAGGAGGGTGGCTTCGCGCCCGGCGGGGGCTCGCTGCACAACCAGATGAACGGCCATGGCCCCGATCGCGCGAGCTACGACAAGGCGGTCGCCGCAGCCCTCGCGCCGCAGAAGATAGAGGCGACGATGGCGTTCATGTTCGAGACGCGCCACGTCATCCGCCCGACCCGCTGGGCGGTCGAGACCCCGCTCTGCCAGCCCGACTATGATGAGGCCTGGGCCGGCTTCGCCAAGGCGCAGCTGCCGACGTGAGCGATCGCCTGCACGCGACCCCGGCCGGCGTCACGCTTTGCTTGCTCGACGAGGTCGCCGACGGCGGCGCACGCAACTTCGTCCTGCAGATGCGCGCCGGCCGCTTCCACGGCTTCGTTGTGCGGTCCGGCGACACCGCGATCGGCTATGTCGATCGCTGCCCGCACGCCGGCGTGCCTCTCGCCAAGACGCTCGACGACTATCTCACCCCCGACGCCCGCCTGATCGCGTGCAGCTGGCATGGTGCGCTGTTCGAGATCGCCAGCGGGCGGTGCGTCGGTGGACCCTGCGTCGGTCAGGCGTTGACCGCTTGGCCGGTCGCGGTAGAGGACGGGCGGATCGTCACCGCCTGAGCGGCGCTCATCCGGCGAGCGGGAGAAGGTTCTGACCAGCGTGTTCGATATCGTGATCGTCGGCGCGGGTGCAGCCGGCATCGGCGCGGCGCGGCGGATCGCCGGAACCGGGCGCAGTGTCGTGGTGATCGAGGCCGGCACGCATGTCGGCGGCCGCGCGCATAGCGTCGACGTGGCGGGGATGGCGCTCGATCTTGGCTGCGGCTGGCTCCATTCGGGCGAGCGCAACCCATGGACCGCGATCGCCGACGCGAGCGGCTTCACCGTCGACCGGTCGGAGTCTGCCTGGCGCGAGCAATATCGCGACCTCGGCTTCGCGCCGGCCGACCGGAAGGCGGCGTCGGCCGCGTGGGAGACCTTCCAGCACCGACTCGAGACCGATCCGCCGGCCAGCGACTGCGCCGCCGACGCGCTGGAAGTTGGCAATCCCTGGAACGGCTATGCCGAGGCGCTGAGCGGCTACATCAATGGGGCCGGGCTCGCGCGCCTCTCGGTCGCCGACTATCTCGCCTATGATGCCGCCGCGAGCGAGACCAATTGGCGCGTACGCGAAGGCTATGGCACGCTCGTCGCCGCCAGCCTGCCGCCGGTGCCGCTCCATCTTGCCACGCCGGTGACCGCGATCGACCATCGGGGCTCGACCGTGCGCCTCGACACCCGCGCCGGCACGATCGCAGCACGCGCCGCGATCGTCACCGTTTCGACCGCGATGCTCGCCAAGGGCGCGATCCGCTTCGCCCCCGCTATCGACGACCATCTTCATGCCGCGGCCAACCTGCCGCTTGGGCTTGCCGACAAGCTGTTCTTCGGCCTCGGCCATGGCCACGGGCTTGAACCCGAAAAGCATCTGATCGGCAATCCGCGCACCGCCGAGACCGGCAGCTATTATCTGATGCCCTTCGGTCGCCCGCTCGTCGAAGGCTTTTTCGGCGGCGCGGGCGCGGCGATGCTCGAACGCGAGGGGCTCGCGGGTGCCTTCGCCTTCGCGATCGAAGAGCTTGCCGCACTGCTCGGCAGCGCGATCCGCGCCAGGCTGCGACCGATCGCGGGATCGGCCTGGTGCCGCACCGATCATGTCGGCGGCTCCTACAGCCACGCGCTGCCCGGCCACGCCGCTGCCCGCGCAATGCTTTGCCGTCCGATCGACGATCGGTTGTTCTTCGCGGGCGAGGCGACGCATGCCACCGACTTCTCGACCGCGCACGGCGCCTATGAAAGCGGCGTCCGGGCCGCGGACCAGGCCTTGGAGGCATTGCGATGACCGATCTTAGGCTTGGACGGCGTGCGCTGCTCGGCGGCGCGGTCGCGATCGGCGCGGCGCCGGCGCTCGCGCGCACGGGCGACGACACCGACTGGCACGCGCTCGCCAAGGACGTCCGCGCCGAGATGCAATGGGCCTGGAGCCACTACCGTGCGCACGCCTTCGGGCTCGATCAGATCCGCCCGATCAGCGGCGGCGCGGATCGCTTCCCGCTCAAGACACAGCATGTCGGCCTGACGCTGATCGAGGCGATGGACACGCTGTGGGTGATGGGCCTCGACGCCGAGTTCGCCGCCGCACTCGCCTGGACGCGTACCCATCTCGATTTCGCGATCGACGGCGAGGTCTCGGTGTTCGAGACCTCGATCCGGATCGTCGGCGGTCTGCTTTCGGCGCATCACGCCTGCGGCGCCCCGCATCTGCTCGCCAAAGCGCGCGACATGGCCGACCGGCTGCTGCCCGCCTTCGCGACGCCGACCGGCCTGCCCTACCGCTTCGTCAACCTCAAGACGGGTGCGGTGCGCGACCCGGCGACCAATCCCGCCGAGATCGGCACCTTCCTGCCCGAATGGGGCACGCTCAGCCGGCTCGCCGGCGATCCGCGCTACCACGACACCGCCAAGCGCGCCGTCGTCGCGCTGTTCGAGCGACGCTCGAAGATCGATCTGCTCGCCGACACGATCGACGCCGTCTCCGGCCGCTGGCTCGGCCGCCGCGCCAGCGTCGGCTCGGGCGCCGACAGCTATTATGAATATCTGTGGGACGGCTGGCAGCTGCTCGGCGACGCCGACTGCAAGCGGATGTACGACGTCTGCACGCGTGCGATCCTGCATTATCAGCAGGACCGTCGCGGCGGACAGCTCTGGTTCGCCGACGTCGATTTCGAGACCGGCGCGCGGCTGTCCACCGAGCAGGACGAACTCGCCGCCTTCTACGGCGGACTGCTCGCGCAGGGCGGTGCACGGGCGACGGGCGCCGCCTATACGCGCGCCTGGGTGAGCGTGCAGGACCGCTTCGGCATCCTCCCCGAGGGCTATGACTATGCCACGGGCGCGCCGACGCAGGTCACCAATGCGCTGCGTCCCGAACTCGCCGACGCTGCGTTCAATCATTGGCTGCTCGATCACGATGTGGCGTGGCGCATCGTCGGACGCGACCATTTCCTTGCGATGAAACGCTGGAACCGCGCACCCTTCGGCTATGCCGACATCGCCGACGTTACGACACGGCCGATGCGGCAGGCCGATCATTGTCCCGCCTATTGGTGGTCGGAGCAGATGAAATATTATTATCTGCTGTTCTCGGACACGCCGCGGTTCGATTATCAGACTAATTATCTGTCGACGGAGGGCAATGTGTTGCTTGGTTTTAGACCGGCCGACGGGTCAAGTTTGAACTAATAATCTGGATCAATATCGGCCGTCGCGGCGTTGGTTTCGGAAGAGGTCGTCTCCCTCGCGTACTCACCGCAGGCGTATTGATCGGACCATGGGCCAAGCCATCGAAACCACCGCAAAGATCGTGCTCATCGTCGAGGATGAGCCGATCATCCGGCTGATGGCGATCTCGCTGGCGGAGGATGAGGGCTTCACCGTCTACGACGCGCAGGATGCCGACGAGGCGATCGCCATCCTCGAGGATCATCCGGAGATCCGCATCGTCTTCACCGACATCCATATGGCCGGCACGATGGACGGATTGCAGCTCGCGGCCTTCGCGCACGACCGCTGGCCGCCGCTGCGCTTCCTGATCGTCTCCGGTGAGTTGCGCCCGGCAAGTCACGAAATGCCAGCCGGCGCCTGTTTCTTCTCCAAGCCCTATGATAGCGCGGCGATCGGGCGAGCCCTGCACAGCCTGCTGTAGGCGCCGCGACCGTGCAGGTGGCCCACACTTGCGCAAAGGCGCAAATCCATAGAGATCGCGGGTCCCTCGGGCCCGGGCAGCCATAGATCCTCGTCCACATCCGAGCGGATAGGCGGAAGGCATTTGCACATTACCACGTCTGCGCTCGGCATCGAACTGGCGCACGCGACGCTGCGCGCTGCGGCGCTGTTCCTCGGCGCCGACGACCTGAGCCCGCGACGATCCGTGGCGCCGAACAAGGTCGTCGGCAACGGCCTGCGGGAGCTCGACCGTTTCCTCAGCATCCTGATCGACGAGGTGGCGGTGCAGGCGAGCCGCGACGCCGCCACGCTCGACCGGCTCCGCTCGCGGCGCAACACCGCCAACAAGCTGCGCATGCTCCAGGCGATGCTCGGCCGCCGCCATCATCCCGATCATCGCCGACTGCGCGCGCTCGGCCGCTCGCGCGACTGCCTCTTCTATTGCGACGGCCGCGTCCGCCGTGCCGACGTGCGGAGCGGACAGATGATGACCGCGGGCTGGCCCTCGCACGCCGCGGCGGATGCCGGCGACCTGATGACCACCCCGCTCGGCGGCCGACTTGCGGTGCGGCGCGGCGACATCGACGACGTCTGCCGTTTCTACGCGCGCGTCGCGGACGAGCTGCTCGCGGTCGCGGGCGCGCTGCGGGCCGATCGGCCACGGCACCGCGCCCCGGTTGTATTTCGGCGCCAGACCGCGCATATAGGCTTGGCTAACGTCGCCTGCGACGGATTCTGACGCCCGAGCGGCATTCTGATCCCTTTCTCGCTTCCTGGCCCTGCAGGCACCGGCCTGCGGGTTACAAGGCCGCGAAAGGACCTTCTCCATGCCCACCGGCACCGTCAAATTCTTCAATATCGACAAGGGCTATGGTTTCATTGCCGCCGAAGATGGCTCGGGCGACAGCTTCGTGCACATCACCGCGGTCGAGCGCGCCGGCATGGCGACGCTCAACAAGGACCAGCGCGTCAGCTACGACCTTGAGGCCGACCGCAGCGGCAAGATGTCCGCGGTCAATCTCCAGGCGGCCTGATCGCATATGGCCAAGGAAGAACCCATGACCTTCGAGGGCCGGATCGACGAGATCCTGCCCGACGGTCGCTTCCGCGTCTGTCTCGACAATGATCACAAGATCATCGCCTATACGGCGGGGCGGATGCGGCGCGGCCGGATCCGGTCGGTCGTCGGCGATGCGGTCCGCGTCGAGATGACACCCTATGATCTCGACAAGGGCCGGATCGTCTATCGCGAGCGCACCCCCGGCGCGCCGGGCACGCCCTTCGCGCGCAACAAGCGGCGCTAGCGCCCATTCAAACTACCATCACCCGGCGCTGCCGGGCTCAAGGATATCAATGTTCGTTCAATCGCTGAATAAGTTCGTTTCTTCACACCACACCGACTCCCGTCCGGCCCGCGCTGCCTTGGCAGCGCCCACCTTCCCGCTATCGCGCAGCGACTGGCAGCGGATCGTCGCCGAGATGCTCGACTAGGCAAAACACGTATCGGGCCGGAGTATCCTCCGGCCCGATCGCCTGTCCGGCCACCGTCATGCCCTGATCCGCACCGGCACCGACTTCGCGGCCGGGACATGGCTCTCCTCGGCATAATGCTCGACCGACATCAGCACGTTGCACTCCGGATAATAGGCACCCAGGCACCCTTCGGGGATGCTGTAGGGCATAACAATCAGCCCTTCACGCGCACGCGTCTTGCCGTCCTCGGCATCGCTTTCGAGCGCGACGATCTGGCCCTCGTTCAGGCCCGCCCTGGCGATGTCCTTCTCGTTCATGAACAGCACGTCGCGCGTGTTCTTGACGCCACGGAAGCGGTCGTAATAGCCGTAGATCGTGGTGTTGAACTGGTCGTTCGAGCGCAGCGTCATCAGCCGGTAGCGCCCCTCCGCATCGTCGAATCCGGTCGCCGACAGCCCCGTCGGCGCCAGAAACTCGGCCTTGCCGCTCTTGGTCAGCCAGACGCGCTCGGTGGCCTTATTGCCCTTCCAGAAACCGCCGGGCTGGAACAGCCGCTGGTTGAAGTCCTTGAACGGCTCGGGATACGTCGCCTCGATCGCATCTCGGATCTTGCTATAGTCCGCCACCCAGGCTTCCCAGTCGAGCTTGGGATTGGGCGCCAGCAACCGCGAGGCGAGCCCCGCCACGATCGCCGGCTCGGAGAGCAGATGCGGACTCGCCGGCTCGGCCTTGCCGCGCGAGCCGTGGATGCAGCTGGTCGAATCCTCCATCGACACGGCTTGCGGGCCCGAGGTCTGATCGTCGCGCTCGATCCGGCCGAGGCAGGGCAGCAGATAGGTGACCGCACCCGGGAAGAGATGGTTGCGATTGAGCTTGGTCGCGATCTGCACCGACAGCGTCAACCGCGGCCACGCCTCCTCCATCGCCGCCGTCTCTGGCACCGCGCGCAGGAAATTGCCGCCGAGGGCGACGAACGCTTTCACTTTTCCGTCGATGACGCCGCGGCAGCTCTCGACCGTGTCGAGCCCTTTTTCGCGTGGCGCGGTGAAGCCGTATTGCGCTTCGATCTTGTCAACCGGGACGAGTTCGGTCTTCTCGGTAATGCCGACGGTGCGCTGGCCCTGCACGTTGGAATGGCCGCGCACCGGCGTCGGCCCCGCCCCTGGCTTGCCGATGTTGCCGCGCATCAGCAGCAGGTTGACGATCATGCGGACGTTCTCGACGCCCTTGACGTGCTGGGTCAGCCCCATGCCGTAGATCGCCATCACCGCCTTCGCCTTGGCGTAGAGTTTGGCGGACTCGGTGATCTCGTCGCGTCCGAGCCCGGACTCGCGCTCGATATCGTCCCATGTCGCGGCGCGCACCGCGGCAAGGAAGTCATCGAAGCCCTTGGTGTGCTCGGCGATGAAGGCATGGTCGAGCACGCGCTCGGTGCCGGCCGTCTCGGCCGCGTCGTCCCAATCAACGAGGCATTTGGCGATGCCCATCATCGCGCCGAGATCGCCGCCCGCCTTGACCTGATGATATTGCGTCGAGATGCGCGTCTCGCTGCGCGTCGCCATCTCGAACGGGCTCTGCGGATCGGTGAAGCGCTCGAGCCCGCGCTCGCGAAGCGGGTTGAAGGTCACGATCTCGACGCCGCGCTTGCGGCACGAACGCAGGTCGTGGAGCATCCGCGGGGCGTTCGACCCGACATTCTGCCCGAAGAACAGGATCATGTCGCACTGCTCGAAATCCTCGAGCCGCGTCGTGCCGACCGGCACGCCGATCGCGCTCTTGAGGCCGACCGAAGTCGATTCGTGGCACATGTTCGAGCTGTCGGGAAGATTCTGGTTGCCGTACATCCGCGCCATCAGCCCGTACATGTACGACGCCTCGAGGCTGGTCCGCCCCGACGAATAGAAAACGACCGACTTGGGATCGAGCGGCTTCAGCTCGCTGGCGATCTCGCGGAACGCGTCCGCCCAGGAGCAGGCGAGATACTTGTCGCTCGCCGGGTCGTAGCGGAGCGGATGGGTCAGCCGGCCGTGCTGTTCGAGATCATAGTCCTTCCAGCCGCGCAGTTCGGTCAGCGTGTGCTCGGCGAAAAAT
Source organism: uncultured Sphingomonas sp. (assembly GCF_937859915.1). GTDB lineage: Bacteria > Pseudomonadota > Alphaproteobacteria > Sphingomonadales > Sphingomonadaceae > Solisphingomonas. The sequence continues at coordinate 11,691 of NZ_CALMAW010000037.1, forward strand.
TCGGGCGTGGTGCGATAGGTGGTGAGCTCCCAGGCGGTCGCCTTCGCGCCCTCCTCGCAGAATTCGGCCGGGTGATGCTTGGCCGGCTTGGGCCAGGCGCAGCTCACGCACATGAAGCCGTCCGGCTTGTTCTGCCGGCCGAGCTCGCGATAGGCCTCGGCAGACATCTTCTCGCGCGGCAGGATGTCGGCGAGCGAGCGCACGGATCCCCAGCCCCCGGCGGGGCCCGTATAGGGCGTGAGGTCGGGCGCGTCGGATCGTTGTTTGGCCATGATAATCCCTTCGTGCCGTCCAACGTACCCGACGCCGCGCGGTGCCATCCGCCAGCCGATCAGGTCGCTGACCTGTATCAAGCCACCACTTTCCAGTGCGCTGGTCTGACGCTAGGGAGGCTGACGCTTATGGTGCATTCCGAAAACGTTCCGGTCGATCTGACCAATTGCGATCGCGAGCCGATCCACATTCCCGGCAGCATCCAGCCGCACGGCTCGATGCTGGTCTGCGATGGCGACGGCCGGATCACGCACGCATCTGCCAATATCGCCGCCTTCCTCGGCCGCGAGGGGGCGTCGCTCATCGATCTGTCGATCACCGACGTGCTCGGCAGCGCGGTCGCGCACGATCTGCGCAACGCGGCGATGCGGTCGGGCGGATCGCATATCGCCGGGCTGCTGCTCGACATCCGCCTGCCCGATGCGCCCGCGCCGCTCGACATCGCGGTGCACAGCTATCAGGAGCGGATGTTCGTCGAGTTCGAGCCCAGCGATCCCGGCCGCGGCAATGCGCAGGACGCGCTTGACCTCACCCAGTCGCTGGTCCGCCGCATCGGTCTCGAATCCGACGTCAAGGCGATCGCGACGACCGGCGCGCGGCTGGCCCGCGCGATGCTCGGCTACGACCGGGTGATGGTCTATCAATTCCTGCACAATGGCGCGGGGCAGGTGATCGCGGAGGCCAAGCGCGGCGACATGACCAGCTTCATGGGTCAGCGCTTCCCCGCCTCCGACATTCCGTTCCAGGCGCGTCGGCTCTATCTGGTCAATCCGATCCGCATCATCAGCGACGTGACTTACGCGCCGGTGCCCTTGTTGCCGCCGCTCAGCTCCAACGCCGAGCCGATCGACATGTCGTTCGCGCAGCTGCGCTCGGTGTCGCCGATCCACTGCGAATATCTGCAGAATATGGGGGTGGCGGCGTCGCTGTCGATCTCGATCGTGGTCAACGGCACGCTGTGGGGGCTGATCGCCTGCCACCATGACAGCCGCAAGACCGTGCCGATGCCGATGCGGATCGGCGCCGAGCTCTTCGGCCAATATTTCTCGCTCCAGATCGCGGTGGCGGAGCGTCGCGCCGAGGTGCTGGCGGCGACCGAGGCGCGCGAGCAGCTGACGCAGATCGTCGCGCAGCAGGCCGACGACGAGAGCATCGCCGAGACATTGACGCGCAATCTCGCCGACATCAGCCGATTGATGCGCGCGGATGGCGCCGGGCTGTGGATCGACGGCATCTGGCATGCCGAGGGCGCCGCGCCCTCCGTCGACGAGCTCGGCGGCCTGATCGCGTTGACCAACCGCGCGTCCGCCGGTGCGATCTGGAGCACCAGCGACCTCGTCGAGCTGATGGGCCCCGGCGCGGGCTTCGGTGACGCGATCGCGGGGATGCTCGCCATCCCGATTTCGTCGCTGCCGCGTGACTATCTCCTGCTGTTCCGCAGCGAGGAGGCGCATAATATCGCATGGGCCGGCGAACCGGTGAAGCGGGTCGTTGCGACCCCGTCGGGCGATCGGCTGACGCCGCGCGGCAGTTTCGAGACGTGGCGCGAGGACGTGCGCGGCAAGTCGCGGCCGTGGACCGCCGCCGAGATCGCGGTCGCCGAGGCGACCCGCACCTATCTGCGCGACGTCGTGCTGCGCTACAGCGAGGTCACCGCCGACGAGCGCACGCGCACCGAGCAGCGCCGCCGCGTGCTCAACGACGAGCTCAATCACCGCGTCAAAAACATCATCGCGCTGGTCAAGTCGATCGCCCTCCAGACCGGCGCGCACGCCGTCAGCGTCGAGGAATATTCCGCGTCGCTCGAAGGCCGACTGCGCGCGCTCGCCTTCGCCCACGACCAGTCGCTCGGCGGCAGCAGCGGCGAGCTGGTGACGCTGATCGAGGCCGAGGCGAGCCTTCACCGCTATGGCGCGATCCCCGATCGGGTGATGGTCGAGGGCCCGTCGGTCGGGCTCGACGACCGCACCTTCGGCGTGCTCGCGCTCGTCATCCACGAGATGATGACCAACGCCGCCAAATATGGCGCGCTGTCGGTCCCGGCAGGGCAGTTGCGGATCAGTTGGGCGATCACCGAGGCCGGTGACTGCGCGATCGACTGGCGGGAGAGCGGCGGCCCCGCGGTTACCAAGCCGACCCGCACCGGCTTCGGCAGCAAGCTGGTCCACAGCACGATCGCCTACGACCTGCGGGGATCGGCCGACATCGCCTATGAGCCCGATGGGGTCCGCGCGCGCTTCGTCATTCCCGCGGAGCACCTTACCACGCTAACCGCGCCGCGGCCGGTCGCTGTCGGCGCCGAGACGCGAACGGTGTTGCTGGCTGGGCTCGACGTCTTGCTGGTCGAGGATCAGGCGCTGATCGCGATGGACACCGAAGAAACGCTGATGCGGCTCGGCGTGCGCCGCGTCCGATCGTTGCCGAACGCCGAGGACGCGCTCGCGGCGATCGCATCCGCCTGCCCCGACTGCGCGGTGCTCGACTTCAACCTCGGTGAGGATACGTCGGCCGGGGTCGCCGACGATCTGGTCACGCGCGGCGTTCCGTTCATCTTCGCCACGGGCTATGGCGATTCGGTGATGATCCCCGAGCGGTTCCGCGACGTCCCGCTGGTCCGCAAGCCGATCAGCGCGGCGATGCTGGCGGACAAGCTTGATCAGGCACGCAGCCTGGTGCCGCGGCAAGCGGGCTGAGACCGCTGCCCCAGCCCGCCCCAGCGGTTCATTGCAGTAACGCACCGTTACCCCGGGTGCGGAACACAAACGCGGTCCTCGGCGCAACGCCGCGGAGACGAGGCTTCAATCCCACAGCATCCCCCTCTATCTTCCCGACATGATCGTCCCTGCCCTGTCCCGTCGCGACCTGCTGCGGTCCGCATCGGCCGGTGTGGCCGCGTCGATATGCGCCGTCCCCGCCGCCTCGGCCCAGCACGGCCTCGCCGCCGCCGCGACCGGTGTCGATCCATGGCTCATCGATCGGGCCCTGCTCGCCTTGGCTGAGCACAATGCGGCGGTCTGGTCGCGTGATGTGGTCGCGATCGCCGATTTCGGGCTGCCGTCGGCGACGCCGCGCTTCCATTTGGTCGACATTCTCTCCGGCACCACGACCAGTCTGCGGGTGGCGCATGGGCGTGGCTCGGATCCCGATCATAGCGGGATGCTCCAGAGCTTCTCGAACATCGAGGGATCCGCCGCCACGTCGGAGGGCGCCTACCTTACCGGCGACACCTATGCGGGAGTCCACGGCCTGTCGCGCCGGCTGGTCGGGCTCGATCCGAGCGACGACCGGGCCGAGGCGCGTGCGGTCGTGATCCATGCCGCTTGGTATGCCGATCCCGACATGGTCGCCAAACAGGGCAAGCTCGGGCGTAGCGACGGTTGCTTCGCGTTCGGCGAGCAGGACATCGCGCTGGTGCTCGCGCGGCTTGCGCCCGGCCGGCTGATCTATGCCGGCCGGGCGCGCGAGGCTCAGAACAGTTTGGAGAAGATCAGGTAGAGAAGGCCAGCGAGCAGCATCGAGCAAGGCAAGGTCAGCACCCACGCCATCACCAGGTTGCGGATCGTGCTCATCTGGAGGCCCGAGCGGTTCGCCGCCATCGTCCCGGCCACGCCGGACGAGAGCACATGCGTCGTCGAGACGGGTAGGCCGAAGCTGTCGGCAAGCCCGATCGTCGCCATCGCGACGAGCTCGGCGGAGGCGCCCTGCGCGTAGGTGAGATGCGACTTCCCGATCTTCTCGCCGACGGTGACGACGATCCGCTTCCAGCCGACCATCGTTCCCAGTCCCAGCGCCATCGCGACCGCGACCTTGACCCAGGTCGGGATGAAGCGGGTCGCCTTGTCGAGGCTGGCCTTGTACGTGGTCAGCTTGGCGGAATCGGTGCCCTGGAAGGCACCCTTCTTGTCGGCGGTGAGCTTCTTGATCGCCTCGGAGGCCAGATACATGTCGTTGCGCATGTTCTTCGAGGCGCCCGCCGGGACCTGCGCCAGCGTCTTGTACCCGCCAACCTGGCGATCGATGTCGACGACCAGCGCGCCAAGCGACGGAACGGTATCGGGCCTCAACGACTTGGTCGTGAGGAAATTGGTGACCGCCGCGCGCGCATCGGCACCGGCGGCAACACCATTGGCATGGGCACCGAGCACCTGCGCGGCAGCCGACGAATTGCTGTGGAACTGCGCCTCATATTGCGCGGGCACGGCGCGGTTGAGCGCATAGGCGGTGGGCACGGTGCCGATCAGGATCAGCATGATCAGGCCCATGCCCTTCTGCCCGTCGTTCGACCCATGCGCGAAGCTGACGCCCGTGCAGGTGAAGATCAGCAAGGCGCGGATCCCGAGCGGCGGCGGCGCACCGTCCTTGGGCGTCTCGTACAATTCCTTGTTCTTGATCAGCAGCTTGGCGACCCAGAACAGAAGCGCGGATCCGGCGAAACCGAGGATCGGCGAGATCAGCAGCGACCAGCCGATCGTCGCTGCCTGGCCCCATTCGACCCCCGAGGTGCCGCCGCGGCCGTGGAGCAGCGCATTGGCGACGCCGACACCGATGATCGACCCGACGAGCGTGTGCGAACTGGAATTGGGAATACCGAACAGCCAGGTCGACAGGTTCCAGATGATCGCGGCGATCAGCAGTGCGAACACCATGGCGAATCCGGCGTCCGAGCCGACCTGGAGGATCAGCTCGACCGGCAGCAGCGAGACGATGCTGAATGCGACCGCGCCGGTCGACAGCAGCACGCCGAGGAAGTTGAAGAAACCCGACCAGACGACGGCGATCTGCGCGGGCATCGAATTGGTGTAGATCACGGTCGCGACCGCATTGGCGGTGTCGTGGAAACCGTTGACGAATTCGAAGCCCAGCGCGACCAGCAGCGCGACGAACAGCAGCACGAAGGGCAGGATCGCGGTGGCATGTACGCCTGCTGCGCTGGCATCGGCATAGATGCTCGAGGCAACATAGCCGACCGCGACGAGGACGGCGGCGAGAAAGCCGAAGCCCCCCGCCTTGCCGAGCCCCTTGTCGAGATCGGCGCGGCCGACCGATTGCGGTTGCGCTATGGTCGCGTTCATCGTGAATCTCCCGTTAGGGGAAAGACCTATCGCGGCGATGTGACAGTTTCATGCCAGCGCGCGGACCCACACCCTTGACAGGCCGACGCCGACGCCCCTGAGTTCCGCGGCGGACGGAGGCGAGCACCCATGAACAAGATGACGCCAACATGAGCAGGCAACACCGCCGCCAGCGCGTCGACCTCGGCGGCTTCGAGGCGATCAAGATCGGCGGCCCGGGCGCGTTCGCCGACCTCTATTACAGCCTGATGGAGATACGCTGGCCGGCCTTCTTCGCGGTCGTATCGGCGGCATTCGTGCTGATCAACCTCGGCTTCGGGCTGCTCTACGCAGCACTCCCCGGCGCGATCGGCAATATGGTCGCTGGCTCGGTCGCCGACGGCTTCTTCTTCTCGGTCGAGACGCTGGGCACGGTTGGCTACGGCAATATGGCGCCCGCGACGCGGCTCGGACATGCGATCGCCGCGGTCGAGATCCTGCTCGGCTTGTTCTTCTCGGCGACGATGACCGGGCTGATCTTCGCGCGCTTCGCCCGCCCGCGCGCCGCGATCGTCTTCAGTCGCGTCGCCGTGGTCAGCCGCGTCGGCGACCGAATGATGCTGATGGTCCGGCTCGCTTCGCTGCGCGCGCAGCCGCTCGCCGACGTCAGCGCGCAGATGTCGTGGCTCGAGCGCGTGACGCTCCCCGACGGCCAGATTTTCCGCCGGCTCGCGGATCTGCCGCTGGTGCGCTCGCAAAACCCCGCTTTCGCGCTGACCTGGACGCTGGTGCATGTCATCGAGCCGGGATCGGCGATGATGGCCGCGCTCGAACGCCCCGAACGCTTCCGCCTGACCGTGACGGTCAGCGGGCTCGACACCCTGCTCGCCAGCCCGACGCTTGGCCAGCACAGCTATGGTCGCGCCGATATCCGGCTCGATCACGAATTCGAGGACATCATCCTCGATGAGGACGGGCTCGTCCATCTCGACCTGTCGAAGCTTCACGATGTCCGCGCACGCGGGGCGGTTTCCGAGACCGGGTAACCGCCGAATGGCGGTCGACGCACGGCGCGATAGCGTCAACGACCATTTTGCGTCATGCGGATGCATGACCATCGAGATGCTGATCGCGAAATATGGCCTGTTCGCGCTGTTTGTCGGGTCGGGGCTCGAGGGCGAGATGGTCGTCGTGACCGGCGGCGTGCTCGCGCACCAGGGGCTGGTGCCGCTGTGGGGCGCGATGCTGGTGTCGGCGATGGGCTCGTGCCTCGCCGATCAGCTGTGGTTCTTTATCGGCCGCTATTTCCGTCACTACCGGTGGGTGCAGACGATGATGGAGCGCGCCGCGTTCGCGCGCGCCAAGGGTCTTCTCGAACGCTACCCGGTCGCCTTCATCTTCGGCTTCCGCTTCATCTACGGCCTGCGCACGATCAGCCCGATCGCGATCGGCGCGACGCATGTCGAGACCCGCAAGTTCGTGCCGATCAACATCGTCGCCGCCGCGGTCTGGGGGCCAATGTTCACGCTGCTCGGCTATGCCTTCGGGCGCGCGATCGATCCGCTGCTGCATCGGCTGCAGGAGAGCATGACCTCGGCGATCCTGGTCGCCGGTGGGGTCGCCTCGCTAGCCCTCGGCGCGCTGTGGCTCGTGCGGCGCCATCGCGCGAAGGCGGCCGCCGAGACCGCTTCCGACACGCCCTGAACGGTCGCCGTCAGGCGGCCAGCTGAAGTGTGTTCCGGCCCGCCTGCTTGGCGGCGTAGAGCGCGCAGTCCGCCTTGTGGAGCAATACCGCAAGATCGTCGGCCGCCGCCCCGCACATCTCCGCGACGCCGACGCTCACCGTCGCCGGCGGCGATGGTGCGAGGGTCGCGGCGACGCGCTCGATCTCCGCCCGCAGCCGCTCGGCGATCCGCATCGCGAGCACGGCGTCCGATCCCGGCAAGATCACGAGAAACTCCTCGCCGCCGATCCGCCCGACGAGGTCGCCGGTCCGTACCGAGGCCTGCGCCGCCGCGGCGACCTGCTGGAGCACCTGGTCGCCGACGGCATGTCCGTAGCGATCGTTGATCGTCTTAAAGTGATCGAGGTCGAAGGTCGCGATCGACAGCGGTCGACCCGATGCGCGTGCCTGTGCGAGCGCGTCGCTGAGCGTCTGCAGCGTCTTGCGCCGACTGGCCACGCCGGTCAGCGCATCGGTGTCGGCGATCAGTGTCGCTGCCCGCGCGACATTCTCGGCCGCGATGCGCGCCGCCTCCAGCTCGCTCTCGATCTCGACCTGGCGGCTGACGTCCTGGATCACTCCGAACGTGGCGATCAGCGCACCGTCGCCGCCGATTTCGGGCTCCCCGCGCGAGACAACGTGGCGCAGCTCTCCGTCGGTGCGCACGATCCGTGCGGTAAACTCGAAGCTCTCGCCGGTCGCTGCGCTGTGATTGACGATCTCGCTGACGCGCGCGCGATCGTCCGGATGGTAGAAGGTAAGCGCTTCTGCCAATCCCAGCCGGGTCGCCGGATCGACCGCGTGCATACGGTAGACTTCGGACGACCAGAAGACCGTGCCCTTCGTGAAGTCGAGCCGCCAATGGCCGACCAGTGCGATGCGCTCCGCCATGCTGAGCAGTCGATGGCTTTCCTCGAGCCGGGCGCTTGCGGCGGCGGCGGCGATTTCGGCGGCCCGCCGCAGCGAGACGTCGCGGACACCCGCGACGACCTCGATCGGCGCGCCGGTCGTCGGGTCGGTGACTAGGCTGCAGGTCGCTTCGAGCCAGACATAATGGCCGTCGCGGTGGCGCTCGCGATACACGCAGGACGGATCGATCATGCCGTCCAGCATGCTCTTCCAGACCCGCCCGACGGCCGGACGGTCGTCGGGGTGGATCGTGTCCCGCAGCGACAGGCCGCACATCTCTTCGGGCTCGTAGCCGAGCAGCCGCCGACAGGCGGGCGAAACATACAGCGGCGTGCCGTCGAGCCGCAGCCGCACGACGATGTCGCGCGAACTGTCGGCGAGCAGCCGGTGCATCCGCTCGCTCTCCGCGCAAGCCACGGTCAGCTTGGTCCGCGCCGCGAGGATCGCCGCGACCGGCAACGCGGTCGCGAACAGCATCGCCATATAGAATTGCAGAAACCCGGTGACCTCGTCGTCATGGCCGCGGATCAGCACCAGCGGTCCGGCGCCGACGCCGCTGAACAGCGCGGCGATGACGGCAATGATCAATACGCCGCTCGCTGCACCGAACGGCCCCAATCGGTACGTCGCGACCAGCAGCGCCATCATCGGCAGGAACAGGAGCGGGTAGGAACTCTCCGCGAACACGCCGCAGGAGACGAGCGCGACCGCACCGAGCAGGATCACCGCCTGCGCCGGCGTCCCGGTGCGGACGGCGCGGCCTTCCTCGTCGCGGGCGAGACCAGTGACGATCATCGGCGTGACGATCGCCATGCCCAGCACGTCGGCGACAAACCAGGATGCGAAGACGTGAATGCCGGTGAACCCGGTAGCAACGACGCCGACGCCGGCGCCCGCCAACGCGCCGATGCCGACCGCGGCGCAGAACCGACCAACCCCCCTTGGCGTGACGAAGGACGGCATCGCCCGGCCGCCGCGCCGCAGCAGGAACGCGGTCAGCGTGGTCTCGGTCATCGCAGCAAGCGTGAATCCCGCGGCGGTCGCCAGCGTCTCGCCAGTCGAGAGGTTGAAGGCAAAGCAGGCAAGCGCGCTTGCGCCGATCAGGCCAGGCGCCGATCGCCACGGCGCGATCAGCAAGGCCGCGAGCAATATCCCGCTTGGCGGCCACATCGTCGCGATGCCGTTGGCGCTGCGGTCGAGGTCGATCGACAACATCGCGGTCGCGAAATAGGCGACGCCGACGATCAGCGGCCACGCGGCGCGCGGCACGAACGCTTGCAATGTCCTCAACCGTGCATCCTCCTTAGACCATCGTCTAAGGAGCAGAGGTGGGCATCGGGTTAACGGCGGGCGTGTTACGGCTTGAGGCGGATCGGCAGACCGGCGGCGAGAAATACCGCCTCGTCGACCGCCGCGGCGACCGCTTGGTTGATCGTCCCGGCGACGTCGCGGAACCGGCGCGCCAGCGCGTTGTCGGGCACGATGCCCAGTCCTACTTCGTTCGACACCAGAATGAGCGGCCCGCGCGTCGCACCTATCGCCCCGACCAGCGCGGCGGTGGCCTCGTCGACGTCACGTTCGGCGAAGATCAGGTTGGACGCCCACAGCGTCAGACAGTCGATCAGCAGAACAGCGTCGGGGCGGGTCTCGGCCATGATCGTCGTGGCCAGGTCGAGCGGCGCCTCGATCGTGCGCCAGCGTGGCCCGCGATCGGCGCGGTGGCGCGCGATGCGTTCCGCCATCTCGTCGTCGAACGGCTGGGCGGTGGCAACATAGACAAGTGCGCCGGCCTCAGCCTCCGCGCGCGTCTGCGCATGGCGACTCTTGCCCGATCGCGCGCCCCCCAAGACCAGCAGCGTCCGCATCCTTGCCCTTCCCTTTCGGCCCCGATCCGCCATTAGGGCAGCGACGGGCGAAAGGATATCGGGTGAGCGTGTGGACGGGACATGGCGGCAGGCTGGGCGCCGCGCGCGCCGCGTGGCCCGATGCGCCGACCCCGTGGCTGGATTTGTCGACGGGCATCAACCCATGCCCCTGGGACATCCGCGCCGCCGGGCCGATCGCTTGGCAGGCGCTGCCCGACGATGGCGCGCTGGCGGCGCTGGAGGCGACCGCCGCACGGATGTTCGGCATCCCGACCGACTGTCTGTGCGCCGTGCCGGGCAGCGAGATGGGATTGCGGCTGCTCGCGACCTTGGGGCTGCCGACGCCTGTGCACTATGTCGCACCGGGCTATCGCACGCATGGCGAGGCGTTTGCGGACAGCAAGCCCGTGCCGCGATCGGCGATCGGTGCCGTTTCGGGGACTTTGCTGGTGGCCAGTCCCGGCAATCCCGACGGTCGGTCCGTGACGCGGGACGAACTGGCGGGATCGGGCTTGCGGATCATCGACGAGGCGTTCGCGGATGTATCGAACGGCCCCAGCCTGTTCGTCGACGATGGCCGGACGATCGTGTTGCGGTCGTTCGGGAAATTCTTCGGCCTGGCCGGCGTCCGGCTCGGCTTTGTCGCCGCGCCGCGGGACCTGATTGCGCGACTGCGGGGTCGGCTCGGCGCTTGGCCCGTATCGGCGGCGGCGATCGCGATCGGGACCGCCGCCTATGCCGACACCGGCTGGATCGCCGCGACGCGCGCCCGCCTGCCGCTCGACGCCGCGGCGCTCGATCGCGTCCTGCGTCGTCGCGGCCTGACGCCCGCAGGCCAATGCCCGCTATTCCGTCTCGTCGACACGTCGCAGGCCGCGACGATCTTCGGGCGGCTTGCTGCCGCGGGGATTCTCGTCCGCCCGTTCGACGCACCGTCGACGTGGCTCCGCTTCGGCCTGCCGCCGGATCCGTCCGCGCTTGACCGCCTCGACCGGGCGCTTGCGCATGGCTGAGCCGGTCGCGCTGGCGGCGCTCGCGATCGATGCCGCGATCGGCTGGCCGCCGGCGCTCTATGCCCGGATCGGCCACCCCGTTGGACTGTTCGCGCGGTTGATTGGGGGATGCGAGCGGCGTCTCAATCGGGCCCAATGGTACGCGTCGGTGCGGCGGGCCGCGGGGATAGCGACGCTCGTGCTGCTGCTTGGCGCGACCGGCGGTCTTGCCTGGGCGATCGAGCAGGCGGTTCGTGCGTACCTAGGCAAAGGCGCGTGGCCGGTGTTCGCGCTGCTCGCCGCGCCAGGTCTCGCACAACGCAGCCTCCAGGATCATGTCCGCCCGGTCGCGCGGGCGCTGCTGGTCGGCGACATCCCGGCGGCGCGACGCGCGGTCGCAATGATCGTCGGCCGGGACACCGCGCGGCTCGACGAACCGGGCATCGTGCGCGCCGCGATCGAGAGCCTGGCAGAGAGCTTCTGCGACGGGATCGCCGCGCCGCTGTTCTGGCTGCTCGTCGCCGGTCTGCCGGGCCTGTGGGTGTATAAGGCGCTCAACACCGCGGACAGCCTGATCGGTCACCGCGAGCCGCGCTGGCGCGCCTTCGGCTGGGCCGCCGCGCGCACCGACGACCTCGCCAACCTTGTCCCGGCGCGGATTTCGGGCGTCGTGATCTGTCTCGTCGCCGGCCGCGGCTGGGCGACGATGCGACGCGACGCGCGACGGCACGCCTCGCCCAACGCCGGCTGGCCCGAGGCCGCGATGGCGGGCGCGCTCGACCTCCGGCTCGGCGGTCCGATCGGCTACGACGGCGTCATGCACCTCAAGCCTTGGATCGGCGCGGGGCAGACGGCGGCACGCGCTGCGGACATCGAGCGCGGGCTGATCGTCTACCGTCGCGCCTGCCTGGCGCTGTGGGTGATCGCGGGAGGGGTCGCATGGCTGCTGTGATGCTGCAGGGCACGGGGTCGGACGTCGGCAAGTCGGTGCTGGTGGCCGGGCTGTGCCGCGCGCTCGCCAACCGCGGGCTGACGGTGCGGCCGTTCAAGCCCCAAAACATGTCGAACAACGCTGCGGTCACCGCCGAGGGCGGCGAGATCGGCCGGGCGCAGGCGACGCAGGCGATCGCGTGCCGGGTGGCGCCGCATACCGACATGAATCCCGTTCTGCTCAAGCCTCAGGGCGATCGGACGTCGCAGCTGATCGTCCACGGCAGGGTCCGCGGCACGCTCGGCTCGGGGAATTATCGCGCCGGCCGGCGTGCGTTGCTCGGCGACGTGCTGGCGAGCTATCACCGGCTCCAGGCCCAGTGCGACGTCGTCGTGGTCGAGGGCGCCGGCTCGCCCGCCGAGATCAACCTGCGCGACGGCGACATCGCCAATATGGGCTTTGCGCGCGCTGCCGACGTCCCCGTGCTGCTCGTCGGCGACATCGACCGGGGCGGCGTGATCGCGGCGATCGCAGGCACGCGCGCGGTGATCGATCCGGCGGATGCGGCGATGATCCAAGGCTTTCTGATCAACAAGTTTCGCGGCGACCCGGTGCTGTTCGACGACGGCTATCGCGCGATCGAGCGGGTCTCGGGATGGCGCGGCTACGGGGTCGTGCCCTGGCTGTCCGACGCTCGACGGCTACCGAGCGAGGATGCGGTCGTGCTCGAACGGCGGATGACGCGCGGCGACGGGCGCCTGGTGATCGCCTGCCCGATCCTGCCGCGGATCTCCAATTTCGACGATCTCGATCCGCTGCGGCTCGAGCCCGGAGTCGAGCTGGTCATGGTGTCGCCCGGCCGTCCGATCCCTGCCGACGCCGCCTTGGTCGTGCTCGCCGGATCGAAAGCCACCATCGCCGATTTGGCGAGCCTTCGCACCGAAGGCTGGGACATTGACATCCGTGCGCATCACCGCCGCGGCGGCGCCGTGCTGGGGCTGTGCGGCGGCTATCAGATGCTCGGCCGCCGCATCGCCGACCCGCTGGGTATCGAGGGCCCCGCGGTCAGCGTCGACGGCCTCGGGCTGCTCGACGTCGAGACCGTGCTGACGCCGGACAAGGCGCTGCGCGCTGTGACGGGCGATGCACTCGGCCGCCGCTTCGAAGGCTATGAGATGCATATGGGGGAGACCAGCGGGCCAGACCGCGTCCGCCCCGTCGCGCGCTTCGACGACGGCCGCGCGGACGGCGCGATCAGTGCGGACGGCCTGGTTGCGGGCAGCTATGTCCATGGCCTGCTCGCGCACCCCGACCAGCGCCACGCGTGGCTGGCGCGGATTGGCGCGGCGGGCGGCGGGGTCGACTATCGCGCGTCGATCGACCAGGCGCTGGACGGCATCGCGGTGGTGCTCGAACGCCATGTCGACATCGACGCGATCGTCGCGCTGGCAGGCATGGCAGGCGATCAGCGCGGCAAGTAGCAGCCCGGTCTCGACAATCTCGATCCCGGCGCCGTGACAGTCGCCCGAGACGCCGCCGACCTTGCGCCAGAGCCACCCGCAGAAGGCGGCGATCAGCAGCGGTGCCGCGAGCATCGCCGGCCATGCCAGCGCGCTTGCGGCGAGCAGGGCCGTCCAGCCGGCGATGTCGATCGCGCGCACGGCGCGTCCCAGCTGTGCGCCCAGCCCGGCGTGCAGCGGTTGCAGGAGACGCGCCCAGACCAGCGGCCCCAGCCGCGCTGCCGCGGGAATAAGGATCAGCGGCGGGAATGTGCGTGCCTCGACGATACCGTGGAGCAACAGCGTCTTGGCAAGCAGCTGGACCGCAATCGCGACCACGCCGAAACTGCCGATATGCGGGTCAGCCATCACGGCCTGCATCCGCGCGCGATCGCCATGCGCGGCGCCCAGGCCGTCGGCGAGATCGCCCAGCCCATCGAGATGCAGCGCGCCGGTGACCGCGACCCATGCCACCAGCGCCGTGAGCGCCCCCGTCCAGGGATCGAGCTGGGCGCCGGCCCAGGCGGCGCCCGCGACGATCGCGCCGACGATCAGCCCGACCGCCGGAAACCAGCGGATCGAGGCCGCGAAGTCCGCCCCGTCCGCACGTACCGGTGGCAGCGGCAGCCGCGTCAGGAACTGCACGGCGAGCACCAATCGTCTCATGGCCATAGGCCGACGATCTGGCCGGCGGGCGCCTCACCCGGCCAGACGCGGAGCGCGAGAAGCGCTGCATAGGGCAGATCGACCGCCCAGAGCTGGCGCTGCGCAAAGCCGCACAGGACCGCGAGTGCCGCGCGCATCGCGCCGCCATGCGTGACGACCAGCGTCGGCCGCGGGGCGATCGCGCCGAGCGCCGCGCCGACGCGTGTCGTCAAGGACGACCAGCGCTCGCCGTCGGGCGGCGGGTTGGCGTCGGGATCGTCCCAGAAGCGGCTCAGCAGGGCGGGATCGATCGCGCTTGGCGAGCGTCCGTCCCATTCGCCGAAATCGAGTTCGCGCCAGCGCGCGTCGATTACCGGAGCGAGGCCGCGGGGGGCGCCGCACGCCTCTGCGCAGGCCCGCGCGCGCAGCAGATCGGAGCAGTGCAGCGCCTCGATCTCGAGGTCGGCGACCTGCGCGGTGCAGGCGTCGATACCGCCCGCGGTGACCGGGCTGTCGGTCCGGCCGAGCAGCAGGCCCGGCGTCTCGGGCGCGCCGTGCCGCAGCAGATAGAGCGGGAAACTGCTCATCCGGCGCCGGATACTCCCGCCTCGGCGAAGGTCGCCATGCCGGCATGCGCGGCGAGCGCGGCGCGGATCACCGCCACCGCGACCGCGGCACCGCTGCCCTCGCCCAGGCGCATGTCGAGCGCCAGCAGCGGGTGGAGACCAAGCCGGCCGAGCAGCCGCGCATGGCCGGGTTCCGCCGACTGGTGCCCGGCCAGGCAATGCGCGACGATATCGGGCGCGGCAGCGGCAAGCGGCGCGATCGCCGCGCCGCTGATGAAGCCATCGAGGACGACTGCAATGCCCTTGGCGCGCGCCGCCAGCACGGCCCCCGCGATCGCCGCGATCTCGCGTCCGCCGACCCGGCGCAGCGTCTCGAACGGGGTCTGCGGCGCGCCGGCATGCCAGTCGATCGCCGCTTCGACCGCCGCTATCTTGCGCCCGATCCCGGCGCTGTCGACACCGGTTCCCGGGCCGACCCAGTCGCCCGCCGCGCCACCGAAGCTGCGCAGGCACAGCGCCGCGGCAGCGGTCGAGTTGGCGATCCCCATCTCGCCGACGACGAGCAGGTCGAGACCGTCCTCGACGACCGCCGCGCCGGCCGACAGCGCGGCGAGGCATTCGGCTTCGCTCATCGCCGGCGCCTGCGTAAAATCGGCGGTCGGGCGATCCAGATCGAGCGCGACCACGGTTAGCTCAAGCCCGGCGGCCGCCGCGAGCGCGTTGATCGCAGCGCCACCCGCCTCGAAATTGGCGACCATCTGCGCCGTCACCGCCGCGGGAAAGGCGCTGACGCCGCGCGCCGCGACGCCGTGGTTGCCGGCGAAGATCGCGACGCGCCCCCGGGTGATCCGCGGGCGTTCCCGCCCCTGCCAGCCCGCGAGGAAAACCGCGATCGTCTCGAGCCGCCCCAAGGAACCCGGCGGTTTGGTCAGCTGCGCCTGCCGCGCCTCGGCCGCGGCGATCGCCGTCCGATCCGGCTGGCGCAGACCGGCAAGCGCCGCGTCGAAGGTCGCGACGTCGGGAAAAGCGGTCATGCGGCGACGAATCCCGGCGGCGGGGTCCGCGTGATGAAATGACCCTTCACCCCCTGCGGCCACAGCGAGAAGGCGACGCGGCCATGCTCGCTCGCGGCGTAATGGACCGCATAATCGAGGATCGCGCGCGCGGCGTCGGCGTCGGGCGTGAACCGGCCGAGGACGTAACCAACCTTGTCGGGTGCGCGCAGATGGACGGTGCAGAAGTCGCTGCAGGCGAACAGGCAGGGCATTTCCTGGACGGCGATGTCGGCATAGCGCGGATCGGCCGCCTGGGCGGCGCGGAGTTCCGCGACCAGCCGCGCGCCGCCTCGCACGCCGTCGCCATCCTCGCGCGCGTCGACCGAGTTGCGGCAGGTGTTGCAGGCGACGACCGCCGGCCCGTCGGCGACGCGACTCAGCATCGCGGCGCTGTGAACTGGCGGATATCGAGCGGCATAGCTAAATCCTTCGGTCTGTCTCGCGCCGGCCTTAAAGCGTTGCGTCATCAATAACGAGGGGCCAGCGCGTCTCCGTCGCTAGCATCTCAGATACGCGACGGCGACGATCCCGCCCCCGATGCGTTATCCCATCCTTCGCTACAGGAGCCATCATGGACGACCTTTCACCGCAGCCCGACGTCCGCCTCATTCCACTCGGCCAGCCGATCGAGGGTGGCGACGCGATTTTCGAGGGGAGTTCGGCCGAGGCGCGGCAGATCTTGCGCGCCATGTCCGCCGAGGCCCGCGCCGAGATCGCGGTGTGGACCCTGGGTCACGTGTTCACGCCGCAGGAGTTCGAAGCCGAGCAGCCAGGGCATGAGCACGACCCGCTGCCGCACGCAGACGGTTGAGCTAGCGCCGGGTCAATCCGCCTCGGACCGCAGCTCGTGAAGATGCCCGTCCGGATCGCGCAGCAATGCGGCGCGAGCCGCAGCCCATACCGTGCGCGTCGCGGCGATATCGACGATCTGCGCGACGGCGGTCGATCGCTGCCCTATCCCATGATAGCCAAGCAGTTCGAGATGCGGGCGGTCGATCGCTGGAAAGAGCGGCACGACATCAACCGAATCCAGCCCGAGCCCGTCGAGCGCGATCTGGGTCGGGCCGCGATTGATCGAGCCGCCACGCGCGGCGAGCCCGGCGGCGGCATAGAAGGCGCGCGACCGGCTGGCGTCGGCGACGACGATCGCGCTGTGATCGATGCCGAGAATGCCGCGCCCATTCGGCACGGACTCGCGCCAAACGATATCCGCATCCGCAGGGAATCGCAGCAGCTCGAACGGATGGCCATCGGGATCGCGCAGCTTCACCGCGACGACGCCGCCCGCCGCGGCGGGAAGCGCCACCGGTCCGGCCTGCGAGATCAGCGTCGCCCCGCAGGCGATGGCGCGATCGAACGCCGTCGTCATGTCGTCGACGACGGCCGCGAAATGCTGGAAGCGCAAGTCGGCCGCGTTCGCATCGGCGGGATAGGCCTCACCGGGTTCGTCGAAACGATCGATCTCGATCGCGAAACCGCCGACCCGGAGGCGCCAGCGCGTGCCGCCCGACACGCCGAGCACCGCCAGATCTGCCGCGCCGATCGCGGACACGCCTTCGATCTGGGCGCCCAGCGCGTCCGCATAGAAATGCGCGAGGCGATCACCGTCCTCGGTCACCATCCGCAGCGCGACGATCCGGGTGAGCGGCGACGCGATCACGGACGCACGGCGCCGCGGACGTTGACGTAGATCGCCTGCAGCATGTGCGCGGTGCACAGGAAGAGCCGCGACCGGTTACGGCCGCCGAACGTCAGATTGGAAACCGTCGCCGGTGTCCGGATCTTCCCGAGCAAAACTCCCGAATGATCGATGCAGTGCACGCCGTCGGCGGCGCCGCACCATAGATTGCCGGTCTCATCCAGAGCGAACCCATCGGCATAGCCGGGCGAGACGGTGTGGAAGACCATCCCATCGGACAGCGCGCCGTCGTCGCCGACCGCGAAGCGGCGGATGTGCCGCGGTGCCGTGTCATCGAACTGATCGCCGGTCTCGGCGATGTACAGCCAGCGCTCGTCGGGTGAAAAGGCGAGACCGTTCGGCCCTACGAAATCGTCTGCGACAATACGCAGCGATCCGTCGCGCGGGTCCAAGCGATACACGCGCGGCGGCAGTTCCGGCGTCTGCTTGCCGCCTTCATAGTCGGTGCTGATCCCGTAGATCGGGTCGCTGAACCAGATCGTACCATCCGCCTTGCAGACGATGTCATTGGGCGCGTTGAGCCGTCGGCCGTCATAATGGCTCGCGAGTACGGTGATCGTGCCGTCGAGTTCGGTGCGCTCGATATGCCGCTGCTGGTGCGAGCAACCCAGCAACCGGCCCTGCCGATCCCGCGCATGACCGTTGGCGAAGCCCGCGGGCTGGCGGAAGATCGAGACGCCGCTATCCGCGCTCCAGCGCAGGATGCGGTCATTCGGTAGGTCGCTGACCAGCAGGCAGTCGTGGTCGGCGAACCACACCGGCCCCTCCGCCCATGCGAAGCCCGCGTCCAGCGTCATCAGCGGTGCATTGGGTAGCACCATGGCGCGAAAACGCGGATCGACGATGTCGAAGCCGTCCACCGGGCGATCAGTCGATGTGGCAGGGCGTGCGGATCGGATCGACGTGGAGTTGCACCGTCATAAGCACCGCGGGCTCGTCGCCGATGGTGCCCGACTTGTGGCCACGGCGGCCGTCACGCTCGACGCAACCCTGATCCTCGCCGAACGAAAACTCGCCCGGCCCCTGCTCGATGCGCACGCCGTCCATGCTCTCGATCCACCAGCGGCCCTTGAGCACGACGATCCATTGCGGCGCGGGGTTTTCATGCCAGTCGCCGACCCAGCCGACCGGCTGGACGGTGAACACGACCGTCGCCTCGGACCGCTCCTGCTTGTCGTTCCATTGTGCCGCCGCCTCGCCGACCTGCTTGAGATGATAGTCGGTCAGCGCGCATTCGGTCTGATGGCTGACGCCCTCGGCATCGGTCCACAGATGCCAATAGCCGACGTGCGGCCGCGGGCCGGTCTCCGGGCTTTCCTCGTCGACCATGGCATGCTCCTCAACCATAAGGGTAGGTCGATCCGAACGGGTCGTGGAGGAGATGGTTCAATCCGCTTCCCGTCGGCCCCACGGTGATCAGCAGGAACCCGGCGCCCAGCGACAGGTTCTTGAGGAAATCCCAGAAGAGGCCGCGGCCTCGGCTCGCCGGACCAGTCCAGAAATCGCCGGTCGCCCAAAAGCGCTTCCACAGCAGCGCGGTCAGCGCGCAATAGCCGGCCATGACAAAGGCGCAGAGCCGGTCGGCGATGCCGAGGATGATGCCGAGCGACATGACTATCTCGATACCCAGCCCTGCCACGATCGCAGCGATCGCCAATGGCCGCGCCGAAAAGGTCTCGCTCGCCTGGCCCACTGCGCCGGAAAAGTTGAAGATCTTGTCGAGCGCGCTGAACGGCAGAAACAACAGCACCAGCCCGCAGCGCACCAGCAGCACGACGATCTGATCGGCGCTCATGCGATGCGGTCCTTGATCCGATCGGCGACACGAAGCGCGTTCGCAATGATCGTCAGCGTCGGGTTCACCGCGCCGATCGACGGAAAGAAGCTCGCGTCGGTGACGTAGAGATTGTCGAGCTCGTGCGCCTTGCAGTCGAGATCGAGCACCGAGGTCGCGGGATCGGTGCCGAAGCGGCAGGTACCGGCCTGATGCGCCGTGCCGCCCTCGTCAATGTCCTTGCCGAGGTAGAGCGAGCGGTCGAGCAGGACATGGCTGCCCCGCGCTTCGGTCAGCACCTGCTTCAGCTTGCGCGTGAGTTGCTTGAGCGCCTCGGGGTTGGTCTCGGTCAGATCGAGATGGACCTTGCCGTCCCTGTAGAAGACGCGATTGTCGGGGCTCGGCAGATCCTCCGCCTGCAGCCAGAAGTCCATCGAGTGGCGCGCGATCTGCTCGAACGGCATTTCGGGCAGCCATTCGAGCCAGGACGGCAGCGCCTCCCCGCGAATCTGGTCGGCGTGGCTGGTCGCGCACATCTGGACGAGGCCGAGCGGATACTCCCATTCGTCGGCACCGAAATAGAAGTCACTGAACGCCAGCGTCTTCTGGAAGACGGTGTCGTTGGGCTGCTTCATCACCGCCATCAGCACGCTCATATGGTGGCGCATATAGTTGCGGCCGACTTGATCCGATCCGTTGGCGAGGCCGGTCGGATGCCGGTCGTTGGCCGAGCGCAACAGCAACAGCGCCGAGGAGATCGCGCCGCAGGCGACGACGACGATGTCCGCCGAATAGGTCTCCTCGACGCTGTCTCGGGTGACATGAACGGCATCCACCGTCCGCCCCGAGGCGTCGGTGCCGAGCGTCGAGACATAGGCGCCGGTGAGCAGCGTCACATTGTCATGCGCCGCGAGCATCGGATCGATGCAGATCACCTGCGCGTCGGCCTTGCCATTGAGCAAGCAGGGGAAGCCGTCGAAGAAGCTGCAGCGGATGCAGGTACTGGTCGGCGTCGCCATGCCGTCCTTCTCGTCGAGCAGGATTCCGAGTGGGAGATGGAAGGGCTTGAGTCCCTGTTCGCGCAGCTGCGTATTGAGCGTCTGGATCGCGGGCTCGTGGCTGACCGGCGGATAGGGATAGGCGCCGCTCGCCGGCGGCTCGAGCGGATCCTCGCCGCGCTGACCGTGGACGTGGAAGAGCTTTTCCGCCTCGGTATAATAGGGCTCGAACGTCTCGTAGCCGAGCGGCCAGGCGGGCGAGATCCCGCCCGCGTGCCGGACCTCCCCGAAATCCTGTTCGCGCAGCCGGAACAGCGCGGCGCCATAGACCTTGGAATTGCCGCCGACATAATAATGAAGGCCGGGCGCGAAGGTCTTCCCTTTCGAGTCGGTCCACGTCTCCTTCGCCTGATAGTCGCCATCGACGAAGACGGCCTGGCTCGACCAATTCTTCTCGCTCCGGCGGAGATAGTCGCCGCGCTCGAGGATCAGGATCCGCTTGCCCGTCGGCGCGAGCCTCTGCGCCAGCGAGGCGCCGCCGGGCCCGCTGCCGATGACGATGATGTCGTAATGGCTGTCGGCCATGCGGCGCTCCTCAGTGCTGCATCTGCAGATCGGTCATCTGCGGCATGCCGGCCATCGGCATCATCTGGTTGAGATGCGCCATGATCCACAGCGAGCCGGCCACGACGAGGAAAACTATCAGCACGCCGAAGGCGAGTGCGAGCACGTTGTTGGTGTTGTCCGGCCCGGTCGTGATGTGGAGGAAGAAGGCGAGATGGATCCCCATCTGCGCGATGGCGAGCACGCACAGCCCGATCGGCACGCCCGGGCCCCAGAGAACGTGGGTCGAGGCGACCCAGAACGACGTCGCGGTCAGGCCTGCCGCAAGCACCAGCCCCACGGCATAGCCGCGGACGCCCGCCAGAACCTGGCTGTGGTCGTCGCCGGGCGCCGAATCGTCGTCGTCATGACCATGGCTCATTGGCCGGCTCCCAGCAGATAGACGATGGTGAACAATGCGACCCAGATGATGTCGAGCGCATGCCAGAACAGGCTGAAGCAGAGCAGCCGGCGCTGGATGTTCGGGGTGAAGCCCTTGGCCCAGATCTGCGCCATCATCGTGCCGAGCCAGAGCAGGCCGACCGAGACGTGGAGCCCGTGACAGCCGACCAGCGTGAAGAAAGCCGACAGGAAGGCCGAGCGCTGCGGCCCCGCATTCCGCGCGACCATGTCGGCGAGTTCGTGGAGTTCGAGCACGAGGAACACGAAGCCGAGCAGGCCGGTCAGCAGCAGCCCGATCTGCGTCCACATCATGCTCCGCGTCGAGGCGGCGATCATCGCCAGCCCGCACACGAAGCTCGACAGCAGCAGGCAGGTCGTCTCGACCGCGACATTCTTGAGGTCGAACAATTGCGCGCCGGTCGGCCCGCCGTTGGTCGCGCTCTGCAGCACCGCGTAGGTGGCGAAGATCGCCGAAAACATGATGATGTCGGACAGCAGGAAGATCCAGAAGCCGTAACCGACGACGATCCGCTTGCTCGCCGGCCCGTGCGTGCCGCTGCCGGTCGAGACGCGGCCGAGCCGGTGCGGATCATGGTGCGGATGGCGATCCGCGCGGCCGCCGCCCTGGTCCCTCGCCACGTCGCTCATGACGGACGCTTCAGGCTGGGGAGCAGGACTTCGGCGCGGACGCGGCGACGCTCGCGATCGATCCGTGCGACCTCGTCGGCCGAAATCTCATATTCGTCCTCGTCGCGCCAGGCGAACCAGACGAAGGTGGCGAAGGCGCCGACGAACCCCGCGATCACCATCCACCAGATGTGCCAGATCATCGCGAAGCCCATCACGACTGCGAAAAAGGCGGTGATGAAGCCGGTCGCGCTGTTGTGCGGCATTTCGATCGCCTCATAGGTCGGTTCGGCGACCAGCCGCTGCTGCTCGATCGCGGTGCGCTTGATGCCCCAATAGGCCTCCTCGCCTTCGACATTGGGCAGCACCGCGAAGTTGAACACCGGCGGCGGCGACGCCGTCGCCCACTCGAGGCTGCGGCCATCCCACGGATCTCCGGTCAGATCGCGGCGGTTGTCGCGGTCGCGGATCGAGACGATCAGCTGCGCGATCTGGCAGCCGATCCCGGCGGTGATGATCAGCGCGCCGACGCCGGCAAGGTAGAGAAGCGGCGTCCAGGCCGGATCATTGGTGTGCTGCATCCGCCGCGTCATCCCCATCAGGCCGAGCGCGTAGAGCGGCATGAAGGCGAAGTAGAAGCCGATCGTCCAGCACCAGAAGGCAGCCTTGCCGAGCCCCTCGTGCAGCGTGAAGCCGAACGCCTTGGGGAACCAGTAGGTATAGCCCGCGAACGCGCCGAACAGCACGCCGCCGATGATGACGTTGTGGAAATGCGCGACCAGGAACACCGAATTGTGGAGCTGGAAGTTGGCGGGGGGCACCGCCAGCAACACCCCGGTCATCCCGCCGATTACGAAGGTGACGATGAAGCCCAGCGACCAGAGGATCGGCACCTCGAAGCGGACCCGGCCGCCATACATGGTGAACATCCAGTTGAAGACCTTCACGCCGGTCGGCACCGCGATGATCATCGTCATCACCCCGAAGAAGCCGTTGACGTCGGCGCCCGCGCCCATCGTGAAGAAATGGTGCAGCCAGACGATGAAGGCGAGGATGCAGATCGTCATCGTCGCGATGATCATCGAGCGGTAGCCGAACAGGGGCTTGCCCGAGAAGGTCGAGATCACCTCGGAGAACACGCCGAAGGCGGGCAATATCAGGATGTAGACCTCGGGATGCCCCCAGGCCCAGATCAGGTTCATGTACATCATCGAATTGCCGCCGGCTTCGTCGGTGAAGAAATGAAAGCCGAGATAGCGGTCGAGCGACAGCATCGCGAAGGTCGCGGTCAGGATCGGGAAGGCGGCGACGATCAGCAGGTTGGAGGCGAGCGCGGTCCAGCAGAACACCGGCATGCGGGTCAGCGCCATGCCCGGCGCGCGCATCTTGAGGATCGTGGTGACGAGGTTGATGCCCGAGAGCAACGTCCCTACCCCCGCGATCTGCAGCGACCAGAGATAATAGTCGACGCCGACGCCGGGCGAATATTTGAGCTCGGAAAGCGGCGGATAGGCGAGCCAGCCGGTACGCGCGAACTCGCCGATGACGAGGCTCATATTGGTCAGCAGCACGCCCGAGGCGGTCAGCCACAGGCTCACCGAATTGAGCGTCGGGAAGGCGACGTCGCGTATGCCGAGCTGGAGCGGCACGGCAAAGTTCATCAGCCCGATGACGAACGGCATCGCGGTGAAGAAGATCATGATCGTGCCGTGCGCGGAGAAGATCTGGTCATAATGTTCGGGCGGCAGATAGCCCTGCGCGCCACCGGTCGCGAGCGCGAGCTGCGAGCGCATGAGCAGCGCGTCGGAGAAGCCGCGCAGCAGCATCACCATCGCCAGCATGCAATACATCACGCCGATCCGCTTGTGATCGACCGAGGTGATCCATTCCTTCCACAGATAGGGCCAATGGCCTTTCACCGTGATCCAGCTCAGCAGCGATCCGATCACCACGATCAGGATCACCGAGGTGGCGAGCGGGATCGGCTCGTCGAACGGGATCGCCGCCCAGCTCAGCTTGCCCAGCATCTCAATTCCCCTGCGCGTGCGGGCTGCGCGGCGACACCTGCGCAGTGGGACGGCCACCGGCCGGCTCGCCGGCGGGCGGCGCCTTCCGGCTGACGATCGCGTCGAACAAGCCCGGCGTCACCGATCGGTAGGTCATCGGCTTATTCGCCTGGCTCTGCTGGGCGAGCGCGGCATAGCCCGCGGCATCGAGCAGCGGCCCGGTCTGCTTGGCGTGCGCGACCCAGGTCGCGAACAGCGCGGGGGTCAGGGCATCGACGTTGAAATGCATGTCGGAAAAGCCATCCCCGCTGAAGTGCGCGGACAGGCCGGGATAGATACCGGGCTTGTCCGCCTGAAGGTTGAGCCGGGTGGTCATCCCGGCCATCGTGTAGATCTGGCTGCCGAGCTGCGGCACGAAGAAGCTGTTCCAGACGCTCGCCGAGGTCAGGCGGAAGCTGATCGGGGTCCCGGCGGGCACGACCAGCCGGTTGACCGTCGCGACGCCTTGGTCGGGATAGATGAACAGCCATTTCCAATCGAGCGAAACGACCTCGACGGTGATCGGCGCGACCTTCGAGACGAGCGGCTTGGGCGGGTCGAGGTCGTGGCTGCTCACCCATCCGATGCCGCCGAGCAGCAGGACGACCATCGCGGGGATAGCCCAGACGATCATCTCGATCCGCCCCGAATATTCCCAGTCGGGCAGATAGGTCGCGCGGCTGTTCGAGGCACGATACCACCAGGCGATGCCCAGTGTAGCCAGGATCGTCGGGATGACGATGGCGAGCATGATCC
>NZ_CALMAW010000038.1 GCF_937859915.1 uncultured Sphingomonas sp.
GCCGACGATGTAGATATAGCCATCGCTCAAATAGCCCATGTCGCCGGTGTCGAGCCAGCCGTCGACGAGACAGGCGTCGGTCGCCGGCTCGTCGCGGAAATAGCCGACCATCACCGATCCGCCCGTGCACCACACTTTGCCGATCGCCTTGTCGGGGAGCGGCGTGCCGTCCTCCTCGCGGATTTCGATCGTCATGCCGCGCACCGGCTTGCCGCAATTGACGATCGCCCGGTAGCGCTGCGGCCGGTGGGCGTGGATATCGCCGCCCGACAGTTGCGTTTCCTCGACCAGCTCGACGACGATGCCTTCGCCCGGGGGCATGATCGAGACGGCAAGCGTCGCCTCGGCAAGGCCGTAGCTGGGCGTGAACGCCTTGGCGTCGAACCCGGCGGGCGCAAAGGCGTCGACGAACGCCTGCATGACGTCGGGGCGGATCATGTCGGCGCCATTGCCGGCCAATCGCCAGCGCGACAGATCGAAGCGGCCTTTGACGTCGGTCGACGAACTGATCCGGCGTGCGCAGATGTCGTAGCCGAAGGTCGGCGAATAGGAGAGGCTGGTGCCGGCGTTGCGGCTGATCAGGTCGAGCCAGGCAAGCGGGCGCCGCGCGAAATCCTCGGTCTTGAGATAGTCGGTCGAGACTTGGTTGGCGACCGGCGACAAGAAGCAGCCGACCAGGCCCATGTCGTGGTAAAGCGGCAGCCAGGAGATGCAGCGGTCGCCCTCGGTGACGTTCATGCCGTGGCCGTGTGCCGCGAGATTCTCGAGCAGGGCTTCGTGCGTGATCGCGACCCCGTGCGGGAAGCGCGTCGATCCGCTCGAATATTGCAGATAGGCGATGTCATTCGCGTCCGCCTGCGGCAAGGGCCCGGCGGGGGCGCTACGGCTGGCGAACTCCTCGAAGGTCGTGCCCGTGATTCGGCCGGCTTCGGCAGCGGCGTGCGCCATCGAGGCGATCTCGGCCGGGTAGAGCAGCATCTTGGGATCCGAGCTCTTCAGCTGGACCGCGAGCTGGTCGATATAGGACTCCCGGCCGCCGAAGCTGGTCGGCAGCGGCAGCGGCACCGGCCAGGCACCCGCATAGATTGCGCCGAAGAAAAGAGCCGCGAACGCGGCGCCCGTCTCCGCGACCAGGGCGATGCGATCGCCCGGGCGGATGCCGGCGGCGACCAGCCGATGGGCATTGGCCAGCGCATCGTCGCGCAGGACGGCATAGGGGTAAGGTTGAGTCAGCGTCCCGCGGGCATCGTGGAAGTTGAGGCCGCGCACGCCGCGCGCCGCATAGTCGAGCGCTTCGCCTAGCGTGGCGAAGTCGCCGAAGCGGCGCGGCAAGCTGTCGTCAGTCGGGGTCGGCGTCATAGGGTCGGACGCTTGGTCCGATGCAGTGGCGTTCACGCGGCTACCCATAGTGCTGACAGTGCTCCCGGTCTCGTGACGCACCGACGGCATCTCCTCATATACTCCAACCCCGCGTGATAGACGCACATTGAAGATCGTCCAATCCTTTAACGATACAGCATGATCGGCGTTCAAAATCCGGCCCGACTGTGGCACAAACGTGGCGCGTGCAAACAGGCCGACCCCAACGCGCCCGTCCGGCGCTCGATGCCGCGGCGTTGGAACGGCTCGCGCTGGGCTATGCCGGGCGGTTCGCGACCAGCCGCGCCAAGCTCGGTGACTATCTTCGACGCAAGCTGTCGGAGCGCGGATGGGACGGCGAGGGCGAGCCGCCGATCGCTGCCATCGTCGAGAGATTCGCCGAGCGGGGCTATGTCGACGACCGTGCCTTCGCCGAGGCCAAGGGCCGGACGCTGAGCGCGAGAGGGTATGGCGCCCGCCGGCTGGACACCGCGCTCGCCGGCCACGACATCGCGCCCGACGACGCCAAAGCGGCCCGCGAGCAGGCCGATGTCGACGCCTGGACGACCGCGCTGCGCTTCGCCCAACGCAAGCGGATCGGGCCGTTCGCGGATCGCCCGCTTGACCAAAAGGGTCATAGCCGCGCCTTTGCGGCGATGATGCGCGCCGGTCATTCGATCAATTTCACGCGGCGGATCCTTGCGATGGCACCCGGGGATGTCCCAGACCAAGACGAAGCCTGAAATGCCTGCGATCCGGCGAAGATTCCGTCTCGATTCGGGCAATAATCATGCTATGTTTCCAGGCAGGGGGATTGAAACACATGCAGGAAGGCTTTCACGCGTTCGAAAATGACGGTGTCGGCGGCGTCGCAACTGGCGTGTCGCTGCGTGCGATGAGCGCGGCCGATCATCGACCAGCCCGTTTCGAGACGCCGCATCTTGCTTCCTTTCATGACCAATCGGATTCGGACCGTTCGAGCCGCCCCGCTGTAGTCTGTGCCGACGATGCAAACCCGGAAACGCCTCCGCTCCCGCAGGCGGGCGAGGTTGAAGTCTCGGGCAACATCAAGTGGTTTGATGCGACCCGCGGTTTCGGCTTCCTGGTCGGCGACGATGGCGAAGGCGATGTGCTGATCCATTTCTCCGTGCTCCGCCCGTTCGGGCGCCGCAGCCTGCCCGAGGGAGCGCGTGCCGTCTGTCTCGCCGCGCAGCGCGAGCGCGGGCTGCAGGCGCGGGCGCTGGTCAGCTTCGACCTGTCGACCGCGACCGGGCCCGATCTCGAAGCCGCCGCGCGCCGCGCCGCGACGCATGTCGATCCGATGCCGCTGCTAGAGGCGGCAGGCGATCCTGAATCGGTGCGGGTCAAGTGGTTCAATCGCCTCAAGGGCTATGGCTTCCTCGTTCGCGACTGCGATAACGCCGACATTTTCGTGCATATGGAAACGGTGCGCCGTGCAGGGCTCGTCGATCTCGTCCCCGAGCAAAGCATGCGCGCGCGGATCGCGGCGGGCGCCAAGGGGCCGCTTGCGGTCGAACTGCTGCTCAGCGAGCATTGAGCGTCGGCGACATGATCCGCGGCTTGCCGCGACCGTAACGCCACGCTAAGCGCAGCAGCATGGGCGTACTCGCAAATATCTTCACATGGTGGAACGGTGCCACGTTCACCACGCGGCTGTTCACGCGCCGCCATGGCGGTCGCGTCGGATCGGACACGATGGGCAATATCTTTTATAGTGGCGGCACGGATGTGCACGGTAATCCGCGCCGCTGGGTGATCTATGCCGGATCGAACGACGCCAGCCGCGTGCCGCCGGAATGGCATGGCTGGTTGCACAACACGATCGACGAGACGCCCGACGATCTTCCTGCGCCGCGTGCGTGGCAGTCGGCGCCGCAACCCAATCTGACCGGTTCGCGCGAGGCCTATCGGCCTGCCGGTGCGCTCGAGGCCGGCGGCAAGCGTGCCGCCGCCACGGGCGACTATGAGGCATGGAGCCCGAACTGACCCATGCGTAGTCTATTGAAGGAACATGGTGCCGAGGCGCTGATCGGGCTTCTCGTCGTCATCGTGGCGGCGTGGTTCGCTTATTATGCCTGGGAGCGGACCGGCGGCGGGCGCGTCGCCAATGCGGTGCAGGTCACCGCACTGTTTCCGAATGCCAACGGCATCGCGGTCGGCACCGACGTGCGGGTCGCCGGGCTCAAGATCGGGCAGGTCTCCGGGCTCAAGCTCGATCCGCAAAGCTATCAGGCCGACGTGATGCTGGCGATCGATCCGACCGCCAAGGTGCCGTCGGATAGCAGTGCCGCGATCACCTCGGAAGGCGTTCTCGGCGGCAATTATATTTCGCTGGTTCCCGGTGGCGCGTCGACGCCGCTCAAATCCGGCGACACCATCGTCGACACGCAGGGCGCGGTCGACCTGATGGGCATGGTCGGCCAGTTCATCAATCATTCGGGCAGCGATGCAAAGTCCGGCGGCGACGCCAAATCGGGCGCCGCAGCGGCGTCGGGTTCTGGCAACCAGGCGGCCGCGGCCCCCAGCCAGCCGTGAAGCGGCTCGGGCTAGCGGCCGGGATCGCCCTGATCGGCGCGGTCGGCGCCTGGCAGGGCGTCGAGGCGCTGCACGAAAACAATACGGACAAGCCCGCGCTGCCGCTAGGCGACGCCAGCGACGCTGCCGATGCGGCGCCCGCAACGGGTAGGGCGAAGTCCGCTTCGCCCGGTCCCGACGCGCTGAGCCGCACCGAGACGCCGATGGCGGACCGCGTCGCGGTGCTCGGGCTGCTCAACAAGCGCAACGGTCTCGAGCGGGACGTCACGATGAAGCCGGGGCAGGCGATGCGGGTCGGCGATGTCGTGGTCCGGCTACGCGCTTGCGAGACGAGCGCACCGTGGGAGGCCGAGCCGCTGACAGGGGCCTTCGTCCAGCTCGACGTCGAGGGGCGGGATACGCGCTGGCGGCGAGTGTTCTCGGGGTGGCTCTACAAGGAATCGCCGTCGCTCAACGTCGTCGAGCATCCGATTCACGATGTGTGGCCCAAGAGCTGCGCGATGATGCATCCCGATATCGGCCCCGATACGGTGCTCGCCTCGGCGATCGGTGCGGGCGCGCCGGCGGTGCGATCGAGCGCGAAGAAGTCGGCCGACGCCGATGCGCCCGCGAGCGCGGCGAAGGCCGCCGCCGCCGAGGCACCGCCGCCGAGCGCCTCGTCCAACAACGCGCGGTAGCTCGCCCGCGCAATCTCGATCGCGCCGAGCGAGGCAAGGTGGTCGGTGATGAACTGGCAGTCGAGCAGCATATAGCCGCCCGCCCGCAGCCGGCCGACGAGATGCGCCAGCGCGATCTTCGACGCATCGGTCGCGCGGCTGAACATGCTCTCGCCGAAGAAGGCGCGACCGAGCGAGACGCCGTAAAGCCCGCCCACCATCTCTCCGCCGACGTCACCCGCGCGCCACACCTCGATCGAATGGGCATGACCCCCTGCGTGGAGAATGCCGTAGGCCTCCTCGATCTGCGGATTGATCCACGTCTCGGGGCGATCGACGCTCGCGGTGGCGCAATGGGCAACGACCCGTGGGAAATCATGGTCCGCCGTCACCGCGAACCGATCCGAGCGCAGCGTCTTGCGTAGCGAGTGCGAGAGGTGAAAGCCGTCTAGCGGGAGAACGCCGCGCTTCTTTGGCTCGACCCAGAAGATATCCGCGGCGTCGCGGCTGTCGGCCATCGGAAAGACGCCGACCGAATACGCCCGCAGCAGGAGATCGGGGTCGATCGGCTCGGCCGCCGCTCGCCGCCCGCGCCCGAGCATTCAGCCTCGCGGCCGCAGCGACTGGAGGCGAAGGGGCGGAGTCGGCATATCGACGCCAGTATCAGGGCTTGCGCGGCTTCTCGCAAGCGCAATCGGCAGATCTATGTTAGGGTCGATGCTCGGCACGGTTTGCGGTGCCCGTCGTCGTCGCACTAGCGGTCTTCGCGCAGACGTCGGGACGGATCAGCCGCTTCGGCGGGCCGAGAGCGCCTCGATCATTGTTCCGCTAGAGGATTTCGCGGACCCGCTCGATCGGGCGACACAATCGTACACCTTTGCTGGTCTCCACCAGCGGGCGCTGGATCAGGATGGGCTGCGCGAGCATCGCGTCGAGCAGCGCGTCATCGTCGGCCTCTCGCAGGGGAATCGCCGCATCCTCGCTCGCCCGTAGGCCTTGACGCGGCGTGATGCCGGCCTTGGCGTAAAGACCAACGAGGCGTGCGCGCGTAGGTGGCGTGTCGAGATAGGCGATGATCTCGAGATCGATCCCTGGCGTCTCCTGCAGGATCGCGAGCGTCTTGCGCGAGGTCGAGCAGCGCGGATTGTGCCAGATCGTGGCTTTCACGCGCCTTCGTCCGCCAGCCAATGCTCGAGCCACTTGATCGTATATTCGCCGTCCTGGAAGTCGGGCTCGTCGAGCAGCGCCTGGTGCAGCGGGATGGTCGTGGTGATGCCGTCGATCACGAATTCCTCAAGCGCCCGCCGCAGCCGCCGTAGCGCGCCCTCGCGGCTATGGCCCCAGACGATCAGCTTGGCGATCATCGAGTCGTAATAAGGCGGCACGCGGTAGCCGGCATAGAGCCCGCTATCGACGCGGACGTTCATCCCGCCGGGCGCATGATAGCCCTTCACCAGGCCTGGCGAGGGCGCGAAAGTGCGCGGATGCTCGGCGTTGATCCGGCATTCGATCGCGTGGCCGCGGAATTCGACATCCTCCTGCCGCAGCGTCAGCAAATGACCGTCGGCGATGCGGATCTGCTCGCGGACGAGATCGAGGCCGGTGATCGCCTCGGTGACCGGATGCTCGACCTGCAGCCGGGTGTTCATCTCGATGAAGTAGAAATTGCCGTCCTCGTAGAGGAATTCGATCGTGCCGGCGCCGCGATAGCCCATGTCGGCCATCGCCTTCGCGACGATCCCGCCCATCCACTCGCGCTGCTCCATCGAGATGACGGGCGAGGGCGCCTCTTCGAGCACCTTCTGGTGGCGGCGCTGGAGCGAGCAGTCGCGCTCGCCGAGATGGATCGCCTGGCCGTTGCCGTCGCCGAACACCTGGAACTCGATATGGCGCGGGTCCGACAGATATTTTTCCATGTAGACGGTCGCGTCGCCGAATGCGGCCTTCGCCTCCTGGCCGGCCTGCTGCATCAGCGTCTCGAGCATGTCCTCGCTCTCGACGACCTTCATGCCGCGCCCGCCGCCACCCGACGCCGCCTTGATCAGCACGGGATAGCCGATCTCGGCCGCAACCGCCTTGGCCTCGGCGACATCGCTGATCGGGCCGTCCGAGCCGGGCACCAGCGGCAGGCCGAGCTTGGCCGCGGTCAGCTTGGCTTCGATCTTGTCGCCCATGATCCGGATATGCTCGGGCTTGGGCCCGATGAAGATCAGCCCGTGCGCCTCGACGATCTCGGCGAACTTCGCGTTCTCGGAAAGGAAGCCGTACCCCGGGTGGATCGCGTCGGCGCCCGAGATCTCGGCGGCGGCGATGATGTTGGGGATGTTCAGATAGGAGTCGGCGGCGGCCGGCGGCCCGATGCACACCGCCTGATCGGCAAGGCGGACGTGCATCGCCTCGGTATCGGCGGTCGAATGCACCGCGACGGTCTCGATCCCCATCTCATGGCAGGCACGATGGATGCGGAGCGCGATCTCGCCGCGATTGGCGATGAGCACCTTGCTGATCGGCATGATGCTTACTCGACGACGACGAGCGGCTGGTCGAACTCGACCGGCTGGCCGTTCTCGACCAGCACCTGGCGCACGGTGCCCGCCTTGGGCGCGACGATCGGATTCATCACCTTCATCGCTTCGACGATCAGCAGCGTGTCGCCGGCGGCGACCTGCTTGCCCGGGCTGACGAATGGTGCGGCACCGGGCTCGGCCGACATATAGACGGTGCCGACCATCGGCGACTTTACCAG